>NZ_JAIUHE010000004.1:0-284004 GCF_020164995.1 Mesorhizobium sp. CO1-1-11 | reverse complement strand
CCCCCCCCCCCCCCCCACCGCCGGTGATGAAGGTCAGCCTGCCGCGATCAGGCAAAGCTGTCGCGCAGGCTGGTCGCCATGCCGGTGAAGCGCCTGCGCACCACGCCCACGATCGCGCCGAGCACCAGCCAGAACACCAGATTGGTCACCGTCACCGCCACCACGAACTGATGGTGCAGGCCTTCCGGGATCGGTGTTTCGAAACTGTCGGGCTGCGGCGCGCCGACGACATGCGGCGCGACGATCAGCAAGACGGCGAGGATGGTCAATGGCAGCGATCTGCGAAAGACGATCAGGCCTAGGCCGATCGCGGTCGCGGCCGCCGTCGCCGTCCACCAGATCTGGCGCGGCAGAAGATCGGCCGCCGGCATTGCCGGCAGTTCCGGCTGCAGTCCGAGACCCGGTGCCAGTGTGAACACGGCAAAGCCGGCCAGGCCCCAGAACACACCCTGGCGCCAGTTGCCGACGCCGCCGAAGAACTCGGAAACCGCGACCAGGACCAGTGCGAAGCCGATGCCGGTGACGATATTGGCAACCACGCTAAAGGCGAAACGCTCGAAACCGTCGGCCGGCGCCCAGCCTTCGTCTTCCTCCGCCGGTGCCATGGCATCGGTGCCCGCGGGCGCGGCAGAGCTCATGGCATTGCCAGCGGGCGCCGTGCTCATGGCATCATTGGTCGCCGCTGGTGCGATCGCGTGATCATGGTGGTGGCCGCCGCCGGCCTTTTCGTAGACTTCCGCCTTGAGGATCAGCGGCACGGTGGCATAGGCCTGCATGCAGGCGAGAACGACACCGGCCACGAGCCCCGCGATCGCCGCGACGAACACGACGTTGCGAAACAGATTCATGATGTCGGATCCTCGTTAGTGGCAGGGAAACGCCATCGAGTGGCGATAGTCGTGGGCAGCATTGTGGACCGCATCGATATGCGAGAAGCCGACAAAGCCGACGACGAAGATGCCGAGCAGCGCCGCGAGCGCGAGCTGCATGAAGCGCGACTGCGAGGAGACGGAGGCGCCGAGGGAGACGGAAGCGGTAGTCATGTCTTGTCCTTTCGCCCTCCACCCGAGGGCATCGAAGTCAGTTTCCTGTCGCCGGCAGGTCTCCTGGCTCGCGGATAAGCGCCCTTCCCCACCTTCCCGAAGAAAAATCTTCAGTGGCATATGGAGAGGACTACCGCACACAGTTGCGGGGGCAGCCACGGCATTGGGCAGGAATTCCTGCCCGCACCGCATTCCCTCTTGGCTCCAAAAAGGAACCGACGACATCGGGGACTATAGGGAAATTCGCCGCGCCCGGCAAACCAAATTCCGACAGCCGCCAGCGCAGGAGCGCCGTATCGGCGAAGCTGCCCTCATCCCGTCCCGATTGACAAACTTCATGGCCGGGTGTCGGCTGGCACCCCTCACGGGAAGCCAGCCATGCAGCCCAATGCCAGCGAGCGCGAGCCCTACAACGGCCTGACTCGAACGGAGCCGACGCTGCCCTCGTCGGCCTATTGGGACCAGGACAACTATCAGCGCGATCTCGACGGCATCTGGTACAGGAACTGGCTGCTCGTCTGCCGCGAGGCCGACCTTGCCCAGCCTTTGGCGTTCCGCACCTTCCGCGTCGGTACGCAGGAAATCCTCCTGCTGCGCGACGACACCGGCGAGTTGCATGCCTTCCACAACACCTGCCGGCATCGCGGCTCGCAGCTTTGCCAGGAAAGCGAGGGCCGGCTGAAGGCGCGGCTGATCACCTGCCCGTATCATGCCTGGTCCTATTCGCTGCGTGGCGATCTGGTGCGCGTGCCGTCGAAATCGCTGCCTGACGGCTTCGACAAGGCCGATCACCCGCTTTATCGCGTCGCGCTCTCGGTGTGGCGGGGCTTCGTCTTCGTCAATCTTGCGGAAGATGCCGCCAGCTCGGCGCAATCCTCCTTCGACCCGGCCTCCGGCGACTTCGGCAACTGGCCGCTGGAAACGCTGGTATCAGGGCACGTGCTGCGCAAGGTGATGAACTGCAACTGGAAGATTTTTTGGGAAAACTTCAACGAGTGCCTGCACTGCCCGGGCGTCCACAAGGACCTGTCGCGGCTGGTGCCGATCTATGGCCGCGGCCTGATGAGCCGGCATGACGATCCCGAATGGCTCCGCCACGCCGACAATGACGCGCCGGAATTTTTCGGCGGCCTGCGCGCCGGGGCTGAGACATGGTCGCGTGATGGGCAGGCGCACGGGCCGATCTTCCCGGGCTTGACGCCGGCGGAACGCAGCGCCGGTCAGACCTATGCCACCAGCCTGCCGTCGATGTTCATCGTCGGCCATGTCGACTATGTCAGGACCGTGCGGCTTACGCCGCTCGGTCCCGAACAGACCGAATTGACCGCGGAATGGCTGTTCGCGCCCGAGGCGCTCGCCGAGACCGACATCGACAACATCGTTGCCTTCGGCACACAGGTGCTGGAGGAGGACGCGGCAATCTGCGAGGTCAACCAGAAGGGCCTGCGCTCGATGCGTCATACAGCTGGCGTGCTGATGCCCGAGGAGTACGACCTGCACCGTTTCCACAACTGGGTGCGCGAACGGCACGCTGCGCGCTCACCCGAGGCCTGAAGATCACAGCGACTTCGGCAGATATCGCCAGGTCATGAAGCCGCAAAAGGCTGCCAGTAGCCCAAGCGTGACGAACACCGAGCCCAGGCCGAAGAAGGCCAGCACCACCGAATAGACCAGCGGCGGCGTCAGTTCGGAAAAATCGAGATAGGTGCGGTAGACCGCCGCCATCTGCGCGCGCTCATAAGAGCGCACCGAGCGCATGAAGGCGGTCGAACCCAGCGCGTCGAGCGCGATGGTGAAGAAGGCGCCGCACAGCAGGAAGGCACCGGTGAGCAACGGCACGGTTTCGCCCACGGCACCGGCCGCCAGCAGCGTCGCCGACATGGCGAAATAGGCAAATGTCATGGTCCTGCGGCCGCCGAAGCGTTTCCCCGCCTTGCCCCAGAAGATCGCCATGAACAGCAGCGCGTTGCCGGCCGAGACCAGCAGGCCGCCGGCCAATTCGCCCTCGCCGGTGATGACCATGAACAGCGGTCCATAGACGAAGAAGGTCGTCCAGAAGCAGGAACGGCCGAAGGCTATCAGCCAGGCCAATATCAGCCTCGGCTGGGCGACGAAGCGGCCGATGTTGGCGAGCGGATTGGCCGGTCGTGTCTTGCCCGGGCGGATCGACTGGTTGTCGCTCAGCCGATAGGTCCAGAACAGCGCCAGCAAAGCCATGGCGAACACCGCCACCGCGCCATGCGCGGCATAAATGCCGAAGCGCGTATAGAGAAAAATGCCGAGCGTCGGCCCGCAGGTCCAGGCAACCATCGACCACGCCATCCGCAGCGATTCGGCCTGCATGAAATCGGTCTTGCGGATGTGATCCATGATGTAGAGGTTGAGCGTGATCGACAGCGCGCTGGCGCCCATTACCCGGCACAGCATCCCGGCCAGTTGCCCGGCGAGCGTATGGGTGACGAAGAACAGCGAGCCGATAGCGAGCAGGCAGGCGCCCGCCGTGTAGACCCAGCGCCGCGCGAAGCGGCGGATCAGCATCGGCATGAATAAGGTCACCGACAGGCCGAGCAGGGACACGGCGGTGTAAAGTATGGAGACGATCTGCTCGTTGTGGAGAATCTCGTAGGCCTGGATCGGTATGACGCTCGACACCATGGCGCGGGCGAAGGATTCGACCGCGTAAAGCGAGGCGAAGGTGCGCGCATCCGCGGCCTTGAGGGCCGGAAGCCAGATCGGATGGCGAACATGGGTGGACATTGCTTCCCCAAAGCAGAATCGCGGCGTCGAATCTGCCGTGGACATTTCAGGCCCATTAAGAGGAAACCGACGCACATCCGGCAAAAGCGAAGCCGGTCAAAGGCTTTTCCGCGCTGGCCCAACCCGGCGGCTGGCGCGGACCCCGCCGCGTGGTCCAGGCCAAGGCGCCCGGTCTTCTTCTATCCGGTGCAACCGTGATAGTCGTCGTGGAGGGGCTGAATCAGATCGCGAGACCATGAGCATCCACACGCCGACCGTACCCGTCCCGCAGCCATCGAAGCGCATCGTCGCCATCGATATCTTGCGTGGCATCGCGCTGATCGCGATGGCGAGCTACCACTTCACCTGGGACCTGGAATTCTTCGGTTACACCGATCCCGGCCTCACCGCCTTCGGCTGGTGGAAGTTCTACGCCCGCTGCATTGCATCGACCTTCCTGTTCCTGGTTGGCGTCAGCCTCTATCTCGCCCATGGCCGACAGATCCGCTGGAACGGCTTCTGGAGACGGTTCGCCATGATCGCCGGCGCGGCGGTCGCCATTTCGGTCGTCACCCGCATCGCCACGCCCGACGGATTCATCTTTTTCGGCATCCTGCACGAGATCGCGCTCGCCAGCCTGCTCGGCCTCGCGTTCCTGCGCCTGCCGGCGCTGCTGACGCTTGCCGTCGCCGCGCTCGTCATCGCGGCACCAGTCTACCTGCGCTTCGAGGCCCTCGATCATCCCTGGCTCTGGTGGATCGGCCTGTCGGCGATCAACCCGCGCTCCAACGACTACGTTCCGCTGTTCCCCTGGTTCGGCGCCGTGCTTACGGGCATTGCGGTGGCCAAATTCGCCTCCACCTCCGGCATAAGGGCACGCCTGGCGAACCTGGCGCCCGGACGCTGGTCCAACCCGCTGGTCTTCATCGGCCGCCACAGCCTGGCTTTCTACCTGATCCACCAGCCGCTGCTGATCGGCTGCGTCTGGCTGTTCTCGCAAGTGATGCCGGCGCAAGTCGAAACCCCGCAGGTCAATTTCCTGAAAACCTGCCAGCGATCGTGCGAGCAGATGCGCAACGCAACCTTCTGTTCGAGCTATTGCGGCTGCATGCTCGAAACGCTCGAAGGCGAAGCCTCTCTTGATCGGCTCTTCAACAACGACCAGACTGCGGACTTCAGGGCGCATCTGTCCGATCTTGCCGCAACGTGCACCGCCAAGACCGAGGACAAGATGACGGAGGGAGGGACACAATGATCGGGCCAAAACCTGGGATCGAACCGAAGCCTGGGACCGGGCCGAAGCCTGGGCTGGTACCGTGGCCGCCGGTGATCTACGCCGCCGCCATCCTCGTCAGTGTCGTGCTCGGCCTCTACATCCCGCTGCCCTGGATCGGCGATCTCCTTGGCGACATCCTGTTCGCCGCCGGCTGGGTGGCATTGTTCGCCGTGGCCGTACTCTGGTTCACAGCGATCCGCACCATGATACGGGCCAGGACCACGCTCAATCCCAACGCCGTGCCCGATCATCTCGTCACGACCGGCCCCTTCGGCGTCAGCCGCAATCCGATGTACCTGGCCAACACGCTGCTGTTGATCGGCGTCGCCTTCGTCTCGGGCATCGCCTGGTTCTTCCTGCTTGCCTTCGTCGCCGCCTTCGTCACCCAGAAGGTCGCGATCGAGGGCGAGGAAAAGATATTGGCGGCGAAATTCGGCAAGAAATACCGCGACTATGCAAAAAGAGTCCGGCGCTGGATTTGAGCAGGGCTACGTGTTGACGCCGAGCTCGACCAGCCGCTCGACGCAAGACTCCTCGGCCTGGTCGAGTTCGGCCAGTGTCTCCTCGAGGTCGCGACGTTTCTGCCTGAGGTCTTCGCGCTTTTCCTCGATGCGCTTGATCATCAGCTTGAGCTGCCCGACCTCGCCCGGCGGCTCCTTGTACATCTGGATGATCTCGCGGATCTCGTTGATCGAGAAGCCGAGGCGTTTTCCGCGCATGATCTGCCGGATGAGGTGGCGGTCGGAAGGGCGAAACAGGCGTGTGCGGCCGCGCCGCACCGGCTGCACCAATCCCTCGTCTTCATAGAAACGCAGCGTCCGCGTCGACACGTCGAATTCGCGGGTCAGCTCGGTGATCGAATAATATTCCCGCATTGTCACTCCCTGCCGGAATTCCAGGCGATCGCCATGCGGCGTCTCCCTTCTGTCCCGAACCAAACCCTTGTCCGCCGGAATCGACGCAACACCCCGCACAAGCCTCGCACGGCATTTACGTAAAAGTCAATTGAGACACTTACCGGACGCCGAACCACCAACTCGCGAGGCCGAGGAAGGCAAAGAATCCAACGACATCGGTGACCGTGGTGACGAAAACCGCCGAAGCGACCGCGGGATCCACCTTGAACCTATGGAGCAGCAGCGGGATCAAGATGCCGGCAAGGGCCGCCACGAACATGTTGATGATCATAGCCGCCGCGATGATGCCGCCGAGATTAGGGTCGTGGAACCAACTTGCGGCGACGATGCCGATCAGCACGGCGAAGACGATGCCGTTGATGAAGCCGACGCCCATCTCGCGGCGGATGATGCGGCCGGCATTGTAGATGTCGAGATCCCTGGTCGCCAGCGCCCGCACGGTGACGGTCATGGTCTGCGAACCGGCATTGCCGCCCATGCCGGCCACGATCGGCATCAGCACGGCGAGTGCCACGATCCGCTCGATCGTGTGGTCGAACAGGCCGATCACCGATGCCGCCAGGAATGCCGTCAGCAGATTGACGAGCAGCCACGGAACGCGCGAGCGCGAGGTCGCCAGAATGCTGTCGGAGAGCTCTTCGTCACCGACGCCGCCCATGCGCAGCAGGTCTTCCTCCGCCTCCTGCTGGATGACGTCGACGACATCGTCGATGGTCAGCACGCCGACCAGCCGTTCGTTCTCGTCGACGACCGCGGCCGACAGAAGGTCGTATTGTTCGAATTCCCGCGCCGCCTCTTCCTGGTCCATGGTGGCGGGAATGGCGTGCCGCGTCTCATGCATGACCTCCCCCACCTTGACCGCGCGCTTGGCGCGCAGGATCTGGTCGAGATCGATGGCCCCCAACAACTTGAAGGTCGGATCGATGACGAAGATCTGGCTGAAGCGGTCCGGAAGGTTCTTGTCCTCGCGCATGTAGTCGATGGTCTGGCCGATGGTCCAGAAAGGCGGCACAGCGACGAACTCGGTCTGCATGCGCCGCCCGGCGGTCTCTTCCGGGTAGTCGAGCGAGCGCCGCAGCCTGATCCGCTCGGTGAACGGCAGCTGCGACAGGATCTCGTCCTGGTCTTCCGGCTCGAGGTCTTCGAGAATGTAGACCGCGTCGTCGGAATCGAGTGCCTGCACGGCCTGCGCGATCTGCGCATTGGGCAGATTGTCGACGATATCCATGCGGATCGCCTCGTCGACTTCGGTCAGCGCGGAAAAATCGAAGTCGGCGCCCAGCAGCTCGACCAACGCGCGCCGCTGCTCGGGATGCAGCGCCTCGATGAGGTCGCCAAGTTCCGACTGGTGCAGGTCGTCGACTTCGCGCTTGAGGGTCAGCGTATCGCGGTCGGCGATCGCCGCACCGATCTGGGCAAGGAAGGACGAAAGGACCGCGCCGTCCTCGCCATAGATGTCGGCGTGGGCGTCGTCAGCCGCCTTGGCGGAGGTCGTCTGCTTGTCCTGGCCTTCCACCAGCGTCTCCAGCCATCAGAATCCCGGAAAGGTTGCCAGTCAGGTCTAGACCATGATTCCGAAAAGTGGAAATCGGTTTTGGGTCCGACCACAAACAAGAAATTTGGAGCGGCGGCATGATTCGATTTCGCAGCCCGTCGCTCCAACGCACGGGAATTCCAGCCGAAAAGTCCCGCTTGCGCAACGGCGTCGTTTTCCGCCGACGCGACATTGTCCGGCGTGCGCGACTTGGTCGATTCCGTCAAAAGCGGGTGTGCTTGTCGCCCGGCCACGCGACAGCGCATGTCGCTGGGGAAAGAGCACCCGTGCGCGATTGGGGCAGAATTGTCATGATGCAGGTCCAGGCATCGGCTGGACCCCCAAGCCGCAACAAAAAAGCCGGAAGCCCTTGAAGATCAGGTCGCGGACAGAAAACAAGGCAATCGACGAGCGGCGCGTTCGCGTGGTCGTGGCCGAACGCAATCCGCTCGTCATATCGGCTCTGCGCGAAATGCTGGACTGCGACGGGCGCTTCGAGCTTTTGGCTTCCGTACAAAGCGGCAGGCATTTCCTGGAGCTGGCAGCGGTCCAGGAGTTCGATGTCGCCGTGATCGGCTGGAAGCTCTCCGACATGGACGGCGCTGATGTCCTGGCCGAGGTCCAGACCCGCAAGCTCGACGTTCGCATCGCGGTCTTTTCAAACGACCATGACATCGGCATCCTGAAACAGTGCGTGCGCCTGGGGGCCCAGGGCTACTGCTTCCAGTTCGACGATCCCGCCATCATCTTCGACACGATCCTGGCTGTCGCGCACGGCCGCATCTGCATCCCCTATATCGACATCAACAAGGTCAACGATACGCCTCTATCCCGGCTTACCGTGCGCGAGCGTGAACTGCTGGCGGTATTGTCCGACGGCTGGACCAATTTGCAGATCGCCACCCGGACCGGCATCTCCGAAAACACCGTGAAGTACCATCTCAAGAATCTGTACGACAAGCTGGACGTCCGCAACCGCGCCATGGCGGTCGCGCTCTATTCACGAGAGAGGCGTAGCCAAAGGCAGCCTTTCGGGTAGGGCGACCGGGTAGGCCATACCCACCCGCATGCGGTGAGATCTTACCCGCCAAGGTGTTGTCGGCATCGGCCGTCGAAACGAAACTCCCACCACCGCTTTGCTGGATCAGGAGGAGTTCGCATCATGGCCGGTTTCACCCATCTTTTCATTCCCGGGCCGACCAACATCCCCGAGCAGGTACGCCAAGCGATGAACCTGCCGATGGAGGACATGCGCGCGGCCACCTTCCCCGACCTCACCCTGCCGCTGTTCGAGGACATCAAACGGGTCTTCAAGAACGAGACCGGCCGCGTCTTCATCTACCCGTCCTCGGGCACCGGAGCCTGGGAAGCGGCGATGACCAATGTGCTCAGCCCAGGCGACCGCGTTTTGATGTCGCGTTTCGGCCAGTTCTCGCATCTGTGGGTCGACATGGCCGAACGGCTCGGTTTCGAGGTCGACGTCATCGACTGCGAATGGGGAACCGGCGTTCCGCTGGAACTCTATGCGGAGCGGCTGAAGGCGGACAAGACGCACCGCATCAAGGCGATTTTCTGCACACAGAACGAGACGGCGACAGGCGTCACCAGCGACGTCGCCGGCTGCCGCGCCGCGCTCGACGATGCGAACCACCCTGCCCTTCTTTTCGTCGACGGCGTCTCGTCGATCGGCTCGATCGACTTTCGCCAGGAAGAATGGGGCGTCGACTGCGCCGTCAGCGGTTCGCAGAAAGGCTTCATGCTGCCGGCCGGCCTCGGCTTCCTGTCGGTGAGCAGGAAGGCGCTCGTCGCTTCGAGAACCGCCACCCACCGGCGCTGTTTCTTCTCCTTCGAGGACATGATCCGCGCCAACGATGCCGGCTATTTCCCTTACACCCCGGCGACACAATTGCTGCGCGGCCTGCGCGCCTCGCTCGACCTGATCGCCGAGGAAGGGCTGGAGACCATCTTCTCCCGCCACCATCGCCTCGCCGAAGGTGTGCGCAAGGCGGTCGACGCGTGGGGGCTGAAGCTCTGCGCCAAGGCGCCAAAATGGCATTCGGACACGGTCAGCGCCATTCTCGTGCCGGATGGCATCGACAGCGGCGACGTCGTCAAGCGCGCCTACCAGGCCTACCAGACGTCGCTGGGCGGCGGCCTCAACAAGGTGTTCGGCAAGGTTTTCCGCATTGGCCATCTCGGCTGGCTGAACGAGGTGATGGTTCTGGCCTCGCTTTCGGCGGCGGAAATGGCGCTGCTCGATTGTGGCGTCCGGCTGGCGCCGGGCTCCGGCGTCGGCGCCGCCATCCAGCATTTCCGCGCCTCGGCCGCGCTGCCGGTCGCCGAAGCCGCCTGAGGGAGTCGACGATGAGCCACACCATTAACCACCTCAAGAAACTCAGGCTGCAGCGCAGCGAACTGGCGGTTCCAGGCTCCAGCCCGGAGATGATCGACAAGGCGGCCAACAGCGCCGCCGACTTCGTCTTCCTCGACATTGAGGACGCCGTCGCGCCGCCCGACAAGGAACGCGCACGCAAGAACATCATCCAGGCGCTCAACGACATCGACTGGCGCGCCAAGGGCAAGACCGTCTCGGTGCGCATCAACGGGCTGGACACGCACTACATGTACCGCGACGTTGTCGACGTCATGGAGCAGGCCGGCGACCGGCTGGACACCATACTGGTGCCCAAGGTCGGCGTTCCGGCCGACCTCTACATGGTCGAGGCCATGGTCAACCAGATCGAGATGGCCAAGGGCTTCAAGACCCGTGTCGGCCTGGAAGCCCTGATCGAGACCGCGCTCGGCATGGCCAATGTCGAGGCTATCGCCGCCACCCCTGGACGGCTGGAAGCCATGCATTTCGGCGTTGCCGACTATGCTGCAAGCTGCAAGGCGCGCACCGTCAATATTGGCGGCCTCAACCCCGACTATCCCGGCGACCAGTGGCATTTCGCCCTGTCGCGGATGACCGTCGCCTGCCGCGCCTACGGCCTGCGCGCCATCGACGGACCGTTCGGCGATTTCTCAGATCCTGAAGGCTACAAGGCGGCCGCCAGGCGCGCCGCCGCGCTCGGCATCGAAGGCAAATGGGCGATCCATCCGTCGCAGATTGCCTTGGCCAACGACGTCTTCTCGCCGCCGGAGAAGGAAGTCACGCGCGCCCGCCGCATCCTCGAAGTGCTGAAGGAGGCGGAGGCGCAGGGCAAGGGTGCCGCCGCGCTCGACGGCAAGATGATCGACGCCGCGTCGGAACGCATGGCGCGCAACGTTCTGGTGGTCAACGACGCCATCGAACGCGCCGGCCAGCAGCACGTCGCGGCACTTTGACGATTTGGGGAGGAGAAAAGAATGGACATCCACGAATACCAAGCCAAGGAACTGCTCGCCCGGCATGGGATCCACGTGCCGCGTGGCGGCCTGGCCTACAGCCCCGAACAGGCGACCTACCGGGCGCGCGAGATCGGCGGCGGCAAATGGGTGCTGAAGGCGCAGGTTCATTCCGGCGCGCGCGGCAAGGCCGGCGGCATCAAGCTCTGCGCCAATGACGAGGAAATTTCCAGCGCCGCCGAAGCCATGCTCGGGCGCAAGCTGGTGACCCACCAGACCGGCCCGCGTGGCAAGCTGATCTCGCGCCTCTATCTGGAGGAAGCCGTCGACATCGCGCAGGAGCTCTATCTCGGCTTCGTGCTCGACCGCAAGGAAGAGCGCGTCATGATCGTGGCCTCGGCCGCCGGCGGCATGGAAATCGAGGAGATCGCCGAGAAGGCACCCGATTCGATCATCCGCGCCACCGTCGATCCCGGCGTCGGCATGCAGCGCTTCCAGGCGCGCGAGATCGCCTTCGGGCTCGGGCTGGAGGACAGCCTGATCGGCAAGGCGACCGAGACCATCTTCAGCTGTTACCAGGTGTTCCGCGACTACGACGCCTCGATGCTGGAGATCAATCCGCTGGTGATGACCCGCGACGGCAGCCTGGTGGCGCTCGACGCCAAGATGTCGTTCGATGAGAACGCGCTGTTCCGGCGGCCCGAAATCTCCGAATTGCGCGACAAGAGCCAGGAAGACCCGCGTGAAACCTTCGCCAGCGATCGCGGCCTCTCCTATGTCGGCCTCGACGGCAATATTGGCTGCATCATCAATGGCGCCGGGCTCGCCATGGCGACGATGGACATGATCAAGATCGCTGGCGGCGAGCCGGCCAACTTCCTCGACATCGGCGGCGGCGCTTCGCCCGAGCGGGTCGCGAAATCCTTCCGCGCCGTGCTCGGCGACAAGAATGTCGAGACCATCCTGGTCAACATCTTTGCCGGCATCAACCGTTGCGACTGGGTCGCCGAGGGCGTCATCAAGGCCATCCGCGAGGTCGGCGTCAACGTGCCGCTGGTGGTGCGGCTGTCCGGCACCAGGGCCGAGGAAGGGCGCAAGATCCTGGCCGATTCCGGCGAGGCGGTGATCGTCGCCGACACGCTCGCCGAAGCCGCCGAAAAAGCCGTCGCCGCCTGGCGCGTGGCCGCCAACAAAAAAGCAGCCTGAGGGAGGACGGAAAATGGCAATCCTGCTCAACCGCAGCACACGCGTCATCGTGCAAGGTTTCACCGGCAAGATCGGCAGCTTCCATGCCGAGGACATGAAGCGCTACGGCACCAAGCTCGTCGGTGGCGTCACGCCCGGCAAGGGCGGCCAGACGCATCTCGGCCTGCCCGTCTTCAACACGGTCAAGGGCGCGGTGCGCGAGACCCGTGCCGAAGCCAGCATCGTCTTCGTGCCGCCGCCCTTTGCAGCCGATTCGATCATGGAAGCGGCGGATGCGGGGATAAAGCTCTGCGTCTGCATCACCGACGGCATCCCCTCGCAGGACATGATGCAGGTCAAGCGCTACATGCGCCGCTACCGCTTCGAGGACCGCATGCGGCTGGTCGGGCCGAATTGCGCCGGCATCATCACGCCGGGACAGGCGCTGATGGGCATCATGCCCGGCTCGATCTACCTGCCCGGCCGCATCGGCATCGTCGGCCGCTCGGGAACGCTGGGCTATGAAGCGGCCTCGCAGATGAAGGCGCTCGGCATTGGTGTGTCGACCAGCGTCGGCATTGGCGGCGATCCGATCAACGGCTCCTCCTTCAAGGACGTTCTGAAGCTGTTCGAGCAGGACGACGAGACCGACGCCGTGGTCATGATCGGCGAGATCGGCGGACCGCAGGAAGCCGAAGCCGCGATCTGGGCGCGCGACAATATGAGGAAGCCGCTGATCGCCTACATCGCCGGCCTGTCCGCCCCCAAAGGCCGCCGCATGGGTCATGCCGGCGCCATCATCTCGGCCTTCGGCGAGTCCGCGCAGGAAAAGGTCGAGATCCTGAAAGAGGCCGGCGTCATCATCGTGCCGACGCCGTCATCGTTTGGCGAGGTTGTGGCAGATACGCTGGCGCGGAGGAAGCAGGCGGCGTAGCCGCAGGTTCGGGCGAAAGACGGACGCGGCGACGCAGTCTCCAAGACGCGCCGCCGCCTTCGTTTCCGGGCGCGCAAAGCGATTGATCCGTTATAGCCATTCCCAGCGATTAAATACTCGTGGCGCACTTGTTTCGCTGGAAACGATTTGCTACACGCCGCGAGCCGGTCGGTTCCGGCTCTACCACGTGCGGTCGTGGCGGAATTGGTAGACGCGCAGCGTTGAGGTCGCTGTGGGGCAACCCGTGGAAGTTCGAGTCTTCTCGACCGCACCAAATCATCCTGACGACACAGCTGCGAATTGAACCAGCAAGCACTCATTGTCTTGCCGGCGCGTCGGATGCCCGGCGCCCAAGCGCACGGCGAACTGGACGTTTCCGCCTGATATCGCCATATGGAAGGCGACAAGAGAGACGCCATGCCAGAACGCAGCCAGATTGCCACGTCGTTCCTGCCCTTGCCCGGTTCGGCCCCGGTGGAATGGCTGGTCGAGCCGGGCCTTACCGCCTATCCCGATGCGCTTGCGTTCATGGAGACGCGCGCCGAGGCGATCCGCGGCGGGGCTGCCGGCGAAATGGTCTGGCTGGTCGAACATCCGCCGCTCTACACCGCCGGCACCAGCGCCCGCATCGAGGACCTGATCGAACCCGATCGCTTTCCGGTCTTTGCGGCCGGACGCGGCGGCGAATACACTTATCATGGGCCAGGCCAGCGGGTCGCCTATGTCATGCTCGACCTGAAGCGCCGGCGCGAGGACGTGCGCGCCTTCGTCGCGGCGCTCGAACAGTGGATCATCGGCACGCTCGCCGCCTTCAACGTGCGCGGCGAACGCCGCGAGGACCGGGTTGGTGTCTGGGTGGTACGGCCAGATCGCCCTGCTTTGCCCGACGGCTCACCTGCCGAGGACAAGATCGCGGCAATCGGCATAAGGCTGCGGCGGTGGGTGAGCTTCCATGGCATCGCCATCAATGTCGAACCGGAGCTCGAGCATTTCGGCGGCATCGTGCCGTGCGGGGTCCAGGACCACGGCGTCACTAGCCTCGTCGACCTCGGCCTGCCCGTCGGCATGGCCGATCTGGATCTGGCGCTGAAATCAGCCTTCGAGGATGTTTTTGGTCCCGTGGCGGCTTTGCCGGTCGAGGCTGCCCGCAAGACGGGTTGATCCTTTCGGACCCAACCAGCTCAGAGCAACTGCCCTGACGCCCACAACACGCCGCAGCCGTGGATGGCGAACACCGCCAGCAAGGCCCCGGCGATGACCAAACGATCGACAGTGCCGATCGGCTCCAGTTCGTGGCGTGGCTTCACCCCGCTGCCGACGGTGAGCAGGCTGAGAATCGAAAATACCGCACCGGCCGCGAGCAGGAAGCCCAGGGAAAAACCGGCCCGCCAGCCAAGCGCCAGAAAGGCCGAGAGCAGCGAGAAGGACGCCAGCGCCAGGACGACCGGCCCCGGGCAGATCTGGCGCAGCACCTGGCCACCGTCGAATTTCCACACAGGCACCAGATTCGCGATATTGAACAGGGCAGCGCAGCCTGCGAGTGCGGCGAGTAGCGCGGCAGCCGCCTTGTGACCCTCGCCGCCGGCAAGCACGCTGGCGGCGATGACGATCGGCACCAGGAAGGCGGAGAACCCCGCCCCCATCAACGCCACGAAGGCCACTTCGAAACGGCTGTTATAGGGCCGGCCGCCAATGGCGATGCCGCCAAGCAGCGGGATGAAGATCATCCGCGCCCTGCGATGGCCCGTCAGCCGGAACGCCGCCATGTGGCCGAGTTCGTGCAGCGCCACCACCGACGTCAGGATCGCGGCCAGCGCCAGCCCGCCGAGGTGAAGCCCGAAGAACGGCCACAGCATCAATGCCGACAGCACGGCAAAGCCGACCTGGCTCAGCGGATGCTCGAACCAGCCACCCTTGCGATACTGCCCGGTCCTTGCCCAACGCTGCAGCTTGGAGAGCTCGCGGCGCATGGCGAAATAGCGAAACACCAGGAAAGCCACGCCGCGGTACCGGTCGGTCCGGCTGAGCGTCACGCGCGTGCCGCTTCCCTCCGAAACCAGTTCGGCGGTCTCGCCATAGTCCTTCCAGAACGAGCTATCGAGCGCGGTGTCCTCGATCACCCGCATCGAGAAGCGGTTGCCCTCGACGACATCTTCAAACCGCGCCCTGCGCTCTATCGGCTTGCCATCGCGGCCTTCCCAAGAGAGCGTGATGCGGGCGACGCCCTCTTCGTCCAGCGGCTGCGCCGACAGGATCTCGCCGGACCAGCCGGCATCGCTGCCGAGCGGCCACAGCGCCTGCCACAGGCGCTGCCGGTCCATCGCCACGATGCGGCTCGACCTGACCGTGCGCAAACCAAGCGGCACGGTCATCAGGAGAAAGATCAGCCCGAGATTGCTGGCCACGAGAATGGCCGTGACGATGGGCGACACCTGGACGTTGCTCCCTGCCTTGGAGCCGCACCCTAACGTCGCGGCGGCAAGAAAAGCTTAACGGCGGGGCGGCATGGCCATCGAGAAACAGCGACGGCCGACGCTGCCAAATCACATGGCTCCGATCCAGATCGCCATGGAGACAAGAAACGCGCTCATGCAAACCAGCGAGATGACATCCTGAACCAGATCGGTCATAACTCTCTCCTGTTGTTGATATGTTTCTAATTTGTTCTAATTTTGTTCCATTGTCAACCGCTGGGAGGTATGGCCATGGGCGGGGAACTGTGCACGGTTAGCGAAACGTTAATTGGTCGCTAAGAGAGGGAGTTGGAAGCTTGCCAGGGTAGGCTTCAGCCCGGGAAGAACAAATTAGCGAGCGCTTGTATTAAATTTTGGCTGAGCCGAAAATGCCTGGGCCTGAGGCATTGCTGAGCGATCGACATGGGGAAATACGGAGGCGCAAATCAAGGTGAACGCTGGCGAAAGCGTATGCGACAAGGTCGCCGGCGGCGCCTCTCTCGCAATCTCGTAATTTGGTTGGCCATCCTGGCGACGAGCGCGATATCGTCCACTCTGATCGCAATGAGCGCTCACTGGCGGTTCTAAGCTACCCCCGCGCGGTACACGTCGGGTGAGAATCGTCCTTAGAGCGGCACCACCTTGCCGTCGGCCAACGTGACGCGCCGGTCCATGCGCGATGCAAGCTCGTGATTGTGGGTGGCGATCAGCGCCGCGAGGCCCGATTGCCGCACCAGTGCCTCCAGCGCCTCGAACACGTAGGAGGCTGTGACCGGGTCGAGGTTGCCGGTCGGCTCGTCGGCCAAAAGCACCAGCGGCGCATTGGCGACCGCACGCGCGATGGCGACGCGCTGCTGCTCGCCGCCGGACAGCTCGGATGGCCGGTGCGACGCCCGTTTGCCGATCTGCATGTAGTCGAGCAGTTGCGCCGCGCGCTCGGATGCCTCCTTGCGCGGCAGACCCTTGATGAGCTGCGGCATCATGATGTTTTCCAGCGCGGAAAACTCCGGCAGCAAATGATGGAACTGATAGACGAAGCCGACATCGTTGCGGCGGATCGAGGTGCGCTCGTCGTCGGACAACCGGCCACAGGCGCGTCCGGACAGGATCACGTCGCCGGCATCTGGCCGCTCCAGCAGCCCGGCCGTATGCAGCAGCGTCGATTTGCCGGTGCCCGACGGGGCCACCAGCGCCACCATTTCACCGCGCCGCAGCGCGAAATCGGCGCCGTTCAGGATGGTGAGCTTGCGCGGCCCCTGGACGTAGTGCCGTTCGACGCTCTTCAGCTCGATAAGGACCTCGGCCACTACTCGTACCTCAAGGCTTCGACTGGATCGAGGCGGGCCGCCCGCCATGCCGGAAACACCGTTGCCAGGAAGGACAGCGCAAGCGCCATGATGATGACATAGGTCGTCTCGCGCGGATCCATCTTGGCCGGCAACTGGCTGAGGAAATAGAGCTCCGGGTTGAACAGCACCTTGCCGGTCATCCAGGAGAAGAACTGGCGGATCGATTCGATGTTGGTGCAGATCACGACGCCGAGCAGCACGCCGGCGAGCGTGCCCGTCACGCCGATCGCCGCCCCAGTCATCAGGAAGATGCGCAGGATGGCGCCGCGCGAGGCGCCCATGGTGCGCAGGATGGCGATGTCATGCCCCTTGTCCTTCACCAGCATGATCAGTCCGGAAATGATGTTGAGCGCCGCCACCAGCACGATCAGCGTCAGGATCATGAACATGACGTTGCGTTCGACCTGCAGAGCCGAAAAGAAGGTCTCGTTGCGCTGGCGCCAGTCGACCATGTCGATCGGCCGCTGCGCCGCCGCTTCCACCTTGGGTTTCAGCGCGTCGACATCGTCGGGATTGTCGACATAGATCTCGATCGTCTGCGCCCGGCCGTCCATGTTGAAGTAGAGCTGCGCTTCGGAGAACGGCATGTAGACGATCGACGTGTCATATTCAGACATGCCGACCTCGAAGATCGCCGCGATCTTGTAGCCCTTCATGCGCGGTGTGGTGCCGAGCGGCGTCACATCCCCGTCCGGCGAGATCAAGGTAATGGTATCGCCGAGCGTCAGGCCGAGATTCTCGGCCATGCGCTTGCCGATGGCGACACCCTCGCCGGTATCGAAATCGGCGAGCGTGCCTTGCTTGATGTTGCTGGCCACGATGGCGATCTTGCCGAGATCTTCACCCCGGATGCCGCGCACCAGCGCGCCGGTGCCGCCGCCGACATTGCCTTGCGCCAGCACCTGGCCGTCGATCAGCGGGATGGCGTATTTGACCCCGGGTACGCCGTTGATGCGGCTGGCGACCTGGGCATAGTCCTCAAGCGGTGAATCGAGCGGCTGCACGATCAGATGGCCGTTGACGCCAAGGATGCGCGTCAAAAGCTCGGCGCGGAAGCCGTTCATCACCGCCATGACCACGATCAGCGTGGCGACGCCCAGCATGATGCCGAGAAAAGAGATCGAGGCGATCACCGAGATCACCGTCTCCTTGCGCCGCGAACGCAAATAGCGCCAGGCGACCGTGCGCTCGAAGATGGAAAAAGGGCCGGCGCCCGCCGATCGCGCTGCCGCCGCCTCGCTCATGCGGCGGCACCGAAGTGTTTGGCCGCGTCGGCGATCGGCAGCGTCACGCGCTCGCCGGTCTTGCGATTCTTGATCTCGACCTCGCCGGCGGCGACACCGCGCGGCCCGACGATCACTTGCCAGGGCAGGCCGATCAGGTCGGCGGTGGCGAATTTGCCGCCCGGCCGCTGGTCGGTGTCGTCATAGAGCACATCCTTGCCGGCGGCGGTGAAGGCGGCGTTGAGCTCGTCGCAGACGCGATCGCAGTCGGCATCGCCCGCCTTCATGTTGATCAGGCCGATATCGAAGGGCGCCACCGCTTCCGGCCAGATGATGCCGTTCTCGTCATGGCTGGCCTCGATGATCGCCGCGACCAGTCGCGACGGGCCGATACCATAGGAGCCGCCCGACGCGAAATGATCCTTGCCGTCGGGCCCCGTCACCTTGGCCCCCATCGGCTTGGAATATTTCTCGCCGAAGTGGAAGATATGGCCGACCTCGATGCCACGCGCCGAGACCCGGTCGCCTGTCGGAACCTTCTCCCAGGCCGCCTCGTCATGCATCTCGTCGGTGGCGGCGTAAGGCGTCGTCCACGTCTTGACGATATCTGCTATCTCGCCGTCATTGGCGAAGTCGGTGTTCGCGCCGGGCACCGCAAGCGACAGGTAATCGCGATGGCAGAAGACCTGGCTTTCACCAGTGTCGGCCAGGATGATGAACTCGTGGCTGAGATCGCCGCCGATCGGACCGGTGTCGGCCCGCATCGGAATGGCCTGCAGGCCCATGCGCGTGAAGGTCCTGAGATAGGACACGAACATCCGGTTGTAGGCGGCTCTCGCGCCTTCGAAGTCGAGATCGAAGGAATAGGCGTCCTTCATCAGGAATTCGCGCGAACGCATCACGCCGAAGCGCGGCCGCACCTCGTCACGGAACTTCCACTGTATGTGGTAGAGGTTGAGCGGCAGGTCCTTGTAGGATTTGACGTAAGCGCGAAAAATCTCGGTGACCATTTCCTCGTTGGTCGGACCGTAGAGCATGTCGCGGTCCTGCCGGTCCTTGATGCGCAGCATCTCCTTGCCGTAGTCGTTGTAACGGCCGCTCTCGCGCCACAGATCGGCCGACTGGATGGTCGGCATCAGGATCTCAAGCGCACCGGCGCGGTTCTGCTCCTCGCGGATGATCTTGCAGACCTTGTCCAGCACCCGTTTGCCCAGCGGCAGCCAGGAAAAACTGCCTTGCCCCTGCTGGCGGATCATGCCGGCGCGCAGCATCAGCCGATGCGAGACGATTTCGGCCTCGCGCGGGTTTTCTTTGAGGATAGGCAGGAAATAGCGCGACAAACGCATGGACAGGTCCGTGAATGAGAATGGCCACGCCAGAATCGGCGCGGCGCAGGCTTGCTTGCCCCGGCTTCATAGCGATTTCATGACCGAATGGAAACCCGGCCATCCCACCACGTAGGCCCCTTCCGAGCCCGAATTCCTCGCTTCCGGAACAACCCGCGCCGACAATGGAACGCACCGAACCTCTTCAGGTTTGGCCGTCAATTCTTTGCGCGCGTCAATTGCGAACATGCCGCAAAGGCTCCGTCGACCCTGACTGGACGTTTCAAAAGCAAAGCCTGCCACACTATTGTGCAGTGCAGCACGAGAATGCCCGTTTCAAGGCAAAATTCTTCGTGACATTTTCATTTCCGTTGGGCTAATGTGCCCCGATAACCGAGAGGGCAGAAAAAAATCTGCTCTCCTACGCGGTCAAAGTCTTGGGAGGATGCGATCTAGGCGCGGTTACTCGCTGCCGCCGGATACCGGAAACAGATCGGACGCGTTTAATTGCAAGGCCTTGTGCCTTGCATTTTTTTTGTGCAATCATCTGGTTAGCGCCGCGAATTGGCAGGCTACATGACCTTGCGTCAGCGGCCAGTAGCCGCCGGACAGGGCGGCATCTCAATCCCATCCGCAGCGCTCCGACCTTATCGGAGC
The DNA here is from genome assembly GCF_020164995.1 of Mesorhizobium sp. CO1-1-11. Lineage (NCBI taxonomy): Bacteria > Pseudomonadati > Pseudomonadota > Alphaproteobacteria > Hyphomicrobiales > Phyllobacteriaceae > Mesorhizobium > Mesorhizobium sp. CO1-1-11. The sequence continues at coordinate 264,045 of NZ_JAIUHE010000004.1, read as the reverse complement.
ACCCTTGCCGCGACGTCTATTTCCCTGGGGTCGGACTGAAATCCGGCACGATGTGCGGGATGTCGTTGAGGCTGTATCCCAGCCCGTGCGTCAGGCCGTAGAAAATGCCAATCAGGACCGCCGTTGCGATGGTGGTGCGGATCACGGCACGCAACATATGCGGCCCGCGCGGCGCGCTCGGCACCGTGCCCAGCGTCACGTCGTGATCGTCGTCCTGCGTTCTGACGCTGAACGGCAGGACGGCAAACAGCACCACCCACCAGGTCGCGAAAAACAGCGCGGTGAACGAGACCCAGCTCATGATTGCTCCAGTTCGATCAGCGTGCCGAAGAAATCCTTCGGATGCAGGAACAGCACCGGCTTGCCGTGCGCGCCTGGTTTGGGGTTGCCGTCGCCAAGCACCCGGGCGCCGGCGGCCTTGAGCTGGTCGCGCGCGGCCAGGATGTCGTCGACCTCGTAGCAGAGATGATGCATGCCGCCCGACGGGTTCTTCTCGAGGAATGCCGCGATTGGCGAGCCCTCGCCAAGCGGCTCCAGCAACTCGACCTTGGTGTTGCCGACATCGACGAACACTACGGTGACGCCATGCTCCGGCAACGCCTGCGGCTCGGTCACTTCGGCGCCGAGCGTGTTGCGGTAAGCTGCAACGGCGGCGGTCAAATCCGGCACCGCAAGCGCGACGTGGTTCAGCCGTCCGAGCATGTCCGAGCTTTTTCTCCCAGGTCCAACGACTGGCGTCATACGTCAAATCAGCCGAGATCAACAGCCTTTCGCGAGGAGCGCACTGTCGCACCTGTTGCGACCGGCAGCCACAAAGTACAAAGGCCAATGTCCGGAATCAGCCCTGCCCGCCCCCGCGTTTTCACCTTCGATCTCGGGTCGTTCAAAATTGCCGCTCTGCTCGATGCCGTCGATGTCAGAGACGGGCTTGCATCGGCCTTCGCGGCCGGACAGCCACCGGCGGCCGTGTTCGAACTCGCGGTTTCGAACTTCATCGACCAGGATCGCTACGAGCATTGCTTCATCCCGACGCTGATCGATACCGGTTCCGAAAAGATCCTGTTCGACACCGGCTGCGGAGATGAAGACAGTTCACTCATGGAGTGTTTGCAAGCCCTTGGGCTCGGCCCTGATGACATCGATATGGTGGTCATCACGCACGGGCACCCGGACCACATTGGCGGGCTTGTCCGGAACGGCGCATCCGTTTTCAGCCGCGCACGCCTGGTATTCGGCGCAGCGGAATTCGCCTTCTGGACCGAAGGAAATGCGGTGCGTCCGGCCAGGCTGGCCAATCGTGATCTCTTTAGGCGCATTTGCACCGGCCTGGCCGACCGCGCGACGTTCATAGCGCCTGGAGACGAAGTGGTGCCGGGCATCACTGCCATCGACGCGGCCGGTCACTCCGCCGGGCTTTTGGCCTTCCTTGTCGAGAGCGACGGACAGCAATTGCTGATCTGGTCGGACGCTTTCCTGCACTATGTCGTGTCGATCCAGCGTCCGCAGTGGCATGCCGATTTCGACGACGACAAGGAAAAGGCGATCGAGACCCGCAAGCGGCTGCTCGGCATGGCTGCCGAGCGGCGCCTGCTCGTCGCCGGCCACCACATGCCGTTTCCGGGCCTGGGCTATGTCGAGCGGACAGACCATTCCTTTCGCTGGATTCCGGTCAGCTACCAGCTGAACATCCGAGCCCCCGACGCCTCCGTCACCGGGTGACGAAAACCGTCACCAGCGGTTTCTTGCCCCACGCTTCATTGGCCGCGCCGCGCACCGCGCGCCGCACCGCCTCCTGCACCAGGTCGAGGTCCTTGCGGCGCTGGCGGGGGATCGAATCGACCGCACCGACAGCCGCATCGATCATCAGGTCCTCGAGCGTCTCGCCACGGGCATCGGTTTCGGCGACGCCAATGGCGACCAGATCGGGATCGCCGGCCAGCTCGTACTTGTCATCAAGCACGACATTGACCGCGACGTGACCGGCAAAGGACAGCTTGCGCCTGTCGCGAATACCCATCGCCTGATCGGTGCCGATCAGATTGCCGTCCTTGTAGACGCGGCCGAACGGCACCTGGTCGATGATCGTGGCGGGACCGGGAGCGAGCCGCAGCATGTCGCCGTCGCGCACCTGCGCCACCTGGCCGATGCCCGACGTCGACATCAGCGAGCCCTGCGCCACCAGATGCGCGGCCTCGCCATGTACGGGAACGCCGATTTGCGGGCGCACCCACTCATACATCTTGCGCAGTTCGCTGCGGCGGGGATGGCCGGAGACATGCACCAGCGCATCGCCGTCTTCGATGATCTTGATGCCGAGATCGATGAGGCGGTTCTTGATCTCGAGGATCGCCTTCTCGTTGCCGGGAATGGTGCGCGAGGAAAACACCACCGTGTCGCCCGCTGTCAGCGACACCGATTTCATCTCGTCGCGCGACAGCTTGGCAAGTGCCGCCAACGGCTCGCCCTGGCTGCCGGTGCAGATGATGACCAGGTTCTCGCGCGGGATGAAGCCGAAATCCTCCTCGGCGATGAACTCCGGCAGGCCGTCCATGTAGCCAAGCTCGCCGGCCACATCGATGACGCGCTTCAACGAGCGGCCGAGCACAAGGCACTGGCGGCCGGCATCGCGCGCTGCCCTGGCGATGGAAACGATGCGTCCGACATTGGAGGAGAAGGTGGTGACGGCGACGCGGCCCTTGGCCGCCTGGATGACGCCTTTCAGGCCCTCGCCCACGGCCACTTCCGAAGGCGACTCGCCTTCGCGCAGCGCATTGGTCGAATCGCAGATCAGCGCCAGCACGCCCTTGTCGCCATAGGCGCGGAACCGCGCCTCGTCGGTCTTGGGACCGATCGTCGGCTCCGGATCGATCTTCCAGTCGCCGGTGTGGATGACGGTGCCGGCCGGCGAGGTGATCGCCAGCGACATGGGTTCGGGAATGGAGTGTGCCACCGGAATGGCTTCGATCTCGAAGGGGCCCACCGTGAACTTTTCGCCCGCCCGGTAGATTGTCAGCGGGATCTTCGGCGCGCCCTGCTCGCCCTGACGCTTGGCTTCCAGCAGCCCGGCGCTGAACGGCGTCATCCAGACCGGCGCCTTCAGCTTCGGCCAGATGTCGAGCAGCGCGCCGTAGTGGTCCTCATGCGCGTGGGTGATGATGATGCCGCGCAGATTGGCGAGGTTCTCCTCGATGAAGCGCGTGTCGGGCAGGATCAGGTCGACGCCTGGATGCGCCGCGTCGGGAAAGGTGACGCCGACATCGATGATGATCCATTCGCGCGCGCTCGGCGGGCCGTAGCCGTAGAGGGCGAAGTTCATGCCGATCTCGCCGACGCCGCCGAGCGGCACGAAGACGAGTTCGGCGTTGTCCGCTTTCGCCATGATTTTTTCCTTCCTGACCCTCAGGCCAAGCCGTTAAAGCAATTCCAGCAAGTGCCTACCGGTTTTCCGTCCGGAATTGCTCAAAAACAAATTATATCCGCGCGGACGCCACCGCGCCGAAATGCACATCGCCGGCGGCGACCGTCAGAACAGACCCGTCATCGTCGCGGATCACGAAACGGCAGTCGTCGTCAATGGTCTCGAACACGCCACGCACCACATTACCGTCAATTCTGACACCAACCTCGCCGCCAAGGCCCGCCGCGCGGGTCAGCCAACGCTTCCTGATGGCGGCAAGGCCACGTCCTTCGTCCCACAGGCGGGCATTCTCGCTCCAGGCATCCGACAGCGCCAGAAACAGCGTTTCGGCATCGCAAGCCGCGCCCAACGCATGAAGCGATGTCGCGGGATAAGGCAAATCCCGCGGGTGCGCCACCACATTGACGCCGATGCCCACCGCCACCGCGAAGCGGCCACCGTCAAGCATCGCCGACTCCAGCAGGATGCCGGCCAGCTTGGCACCGGAGGCGAGCACATCGTTTGGCCATTTCAGCTCGAAACGGTTCTGTCCCTGGCTCGCTCCGTCGAGGCCTATCGCGATGCGGCCCTTCGGCACCACCGCGTCGAGCGCGTCGGCCAGCGCCAGCCCCGCGACAAAGCCGAGCGTCGCGGCAAGGCGCAATTCGCCGCCGGTGATGAGGAGCAGCGTCGCCGCCAGATTGCCTTCCGGCGTTGCCCAGGCACGGCCACGCCGGCCGCGCCCGCTTTCCTGCTTCTTGGAAACGACCCAGAGCTTGCCCGGATCGCCCGCCCGGACATGGTCCAGCGCCAGCGCGTTGGTGGAGCCGACACTGTCATGCGCTTCGAGCCGGAACCCTTCCGACGCCGAGGTTGGAGCCAGCCGAAATGCCATCCCGTCAGAAAAATGTCTTGGCGGCGGCTTCGGCATAGGTCCCGATCGGCCCGCCGATCAGCACGTAGAACAGCACGAAGGCGCCACTGACGCCGAGCACGACACGCAACTCGCTGGCCATCGGCACAAAGCCGCCGACCGGCTCATCGAACCACATGATCTTGATGATGCGCAGGTAGTAGTAAGCGCCCACCACGGAAGCGAGCACGCCGATGATTGCCAGCGCATAGAGGTTGGCGTTGATGGCGGCGAGGAAGACGTACCACTTCCCCCAGAAGCCGGCGAGCGGCGGAATGCCGGCCAGCGAGAACATCAGGATGGTCAGGATCGTCGCCATGATGGGGTTGGTCGACGAGAGGCCGGCGAGATCGCTGATCTGCTCGACATTGCCTTCCTTGCGCCGCATGGCAAGGATGAAGGCGAAGGTGCCGAGCGTCATCACCAGGTAGATCAGCATGTAGATGGCGACGCCGCGCACGCCGGCCTGGCTGTTCGCGGCAAGGCCGACCAGCGCGTAGCCCATATGGCCGATCGAGGAATAGGCCATCAGCCGCTTGATGTTGGTCTGGCCGATCGCGGCGAAGGAGCCAAGCGCCATCGAGGCGATCGAGATGAAGACGATGATCTGCTGCCAGTCGGAGGCGATCGGCTTGAACGCACCCATGGTGACGCGCACGATCAGCGCCATCGCCGCCATTTTCGGCGCTGCCGCCAGGAAGGCCGTCACCGGTGTCGGTGCGCCCTCATAGACGTCTGGCGTCCACATGTGGAACGGCACCGCCGAGATCTTGAAGGCAAGCCCGGCCAGCACGAAGACGAGGCCGACGACAAGGCCAAGCTGGCGCTCGCCGCCGCCCAGTGCCGTGGCGATCTCCTGGAAGCCGGTGTTGCCGGTATAGCCGTAGACCAGGCTGATGCCGTAGAGCAGCATGCCCGAGGACAGCGCGCCGAGGACGAAATATTTCAGGCCGGCTTCTGTCGAACGCAGATTGTCGCGATTGATCGCCGCCAGCACATAGATCGCAAGCGACTGCAGTTCGAGGCCGAGATAGAGCCCGATCATGCCGTTGGCCGAGATCATCAGCATCATGCCGAGCGTGCAAAGCAGGATCAGCACCGGATATTCGAACTTGTCGAAACGCTCCGCCTTGGCAAAGCGCATCGACATGATCAGCGTCACCGCCGAGCCGATCAGCGCCAGCACCTTCATGAAGCGGGCGAAGGAATCCTGGATGAAGGCATTGCCATAGGCGCTGCCCTGCCCTGCGTGGAAGATCAGCCAGGCGCCTGCGATCACCAGCACGGCGACGGCAAGGCCGGTCACCGTATTGGCGGTGTTGGAACGCGAATAGGCCCCGACCATAAGCAGCGCGAGCGCGCCGATGGCAAGGATCAGCTCGGGCGTCGAGAGCGACAGGCTGGAGAGAAGGTCCGGCGTCATGGTTCGCAAAACCCCTGGGTCAGTTCGCCGCCGCGGTCTGCGCGGCGCCGATGGATGCGGTGACATTGGTGACGAGCGACTTGACCGACTGGGCCGTCGCGTCGAAGACGGGTGCGGGATAGACGCCGAAGAAGATGACCAGTACGACCAGCGGATAGATGATCGCCTTCTCACGGGTCGACAGGTCGAGCAGCCCCTTCAGGCTGTCCTTGGTCAGCGCGCCGAAGATCACCCGGCGGTAGAGCCAAAGCGCATAGGCCGCCGACAGGATGACGCCGGTGGCGGCGAAGAACGCTACCCAGGTGTTGACCCGGAACACACCAAGCATGGTCAGGAACTCGCCGACGAAACCTGACGTACCTGGCAGGCCGACATTGGCCATGGTGAAGATCAGGAACACGGTCGCGTATTTCGGCATGTTGTTGACGAGACCGCCATAGGCGGCGATCTCGCGCGTGTGCATGCGGTCATAGATGACGCCGACGCACAGGAACAGCGCGCCCGACACCAGGCCGTGGCTGAGCATCTGGAAGATGGCGCCCTGCACGCCTTCCTGGTTCATGGCAAAGATGCCCATGGTGACGAAGCCCATATGGGCGACCGACGAATAGGCGATCAGCTTCTTCATGTCCTCCTGCATCAGCGCCACCAGCGAGGTGTAGATGATGGCGACGACCGACAGCGTGAACACCAGCGGTGCGAACATTTCGGAGGCCAGCGGGAACATCGGCAAGGAGAAGCGCAGGAAGCCGTATCCGCCCATTTTCAGCAGGATGCCGGCCAGGATGACCGAGCCCGCCGTCGGCGCCTCGACGTGCGCGTCGGGCAGCCAGGTGTGCACCGGCCACATCGGCATCTTCACCGCGAAGGAGGCGAAGAAGGCAAGCCACAGCCAGGTCTGCATGTTGGCCGGGAAGCTGTGCGTCAGAAGCGTCGGGATGTCGGTGGTGCCGGACTGGAAGAACATCGCCATGATGGCGAGCAGCATCAGCACCGAGCCGGCCAGCGTATAGAGGAAGAACTTGAACGAGGCGTAGACGCGCCGCTTGCCGCCCCATACGCCGATGATGATGAACATCGGGATCAGGCCGGCTTCGAAGAAGACGTAGAACAGCACGATGTCCAGCGCGCAGAACACGCCGATCATCAGCGTTTCCAGAAGCAGGAAGGCGATCATGTAGGCCTTGACGCGCTTCTCGATCGCTTCCCACGACGCCAGGATGCAAAGCGGCATCAGGAAGGTCGTCAGAATGACGAACAGCATGGAAATGCCGTCGACGCCCATATGGTAGGAAATGCCGGAATCGAGCCAGGCGACCTTTTCGACGAACTGGAATCCGGCCTGCGAATTGTCGAAGCCGGCCCAGATGAACAGCGACACCAGGAAGGTGAACGCCGTGGTGATGAACGCAATGGCGCGGATGTTGCGGCGCGCGTTTTCGCTGTCATCGTTGATGAACAGGATCAGCAGCACACCAACCAGCGGCAGGAAGGTGACCAGCGAGAGGATTGGCCAGGCGGTCATCAGAGCATCATCCAGGTGACGAGTGCGGCAACGCCGATCAGCATGGCGAAGGCGTAGTGGTAGAGGTAGCCGGTCTGCAGCTTGACGACGCGGTTGGTGACGTCGACGACGCGCGCCGAAATGCCGTCAGGCCCGAGCCCATCGATGATGGTCCCGTCACCGGTCTTCCACAGGAAGTGACCGAGACGCTTGGCAGGGCGAACGAACAGGAAGTCGTAAAGCTCGTCGAAATACCACTTGTTGAGCAGGAAGGCGTAAAGCCCGCGATGCTGGGCGGCCAGATTGACCGGCATCTCCGGCGAGCGGATGTAGAACTTCCAGGCCAGAGCGAAACCGATCAGCATGGCGATGAAGGGCGAGAGCTCCACCCACAGCGGCAATTCGTGGATCTCGTGCAGGATATGGTTGTCCGGCAGCGTGAACAGCGACGCCTTCCAGAATTCGGCATAGCCTTCGCCGATAAAGGAATTGTGGAAGATGACACCGGCAAACAGCGCCCCAGCCGCCAGGATGAACAGCGGCACCAGCATCACCGGCGGCGATTCATGGACGTGGTGCATCACCTCGTGGCTCGCCCGCGGCTTGCCATGGAAGGTCATGAAGATCAGCCGCCAGGAATAGAAGGAGGTGAAGCAGGCGGCGATGACCAGCAGGATGAAAGCCAGGCCGGCGACCGAATTGTGGCCGGCGAAGGAGGCCTCGATGATGGCGTCCTTGGAGAAGAAGCCGGCGGTGCCGATGACGGTCACCGGAATGCCGACGCCGGTCAGCGCCAGCGTGCCGATCACCATCATCCAATAGGTGGTCGGGATCAGCTGCCTCAGGCCACCCATCTTGCGCATGTCCTGCTCGTCGGAGACGGCGTGGATGACCGAGCCGGAACCGAGGAACAGCAGCGCCTTGAAGAAGGCGTGCGTGAACAAATGGAAGATCGCCGCGCCATAGGCGCCGACGCCAAGCGCCACGAACATGTAGCCGAGCTGCGAGCAGGTCGAATAGGCGATGACGCGCTTGATGTCGTTCTGGACCAGGCCGACGGTCGCCGCGAAGAAGGCGGTGAAGGCGCCGATGAAGGTGACCACCGTCAGCGCCGAGTGCGACAATTCGAACAGCGGCGAAAGCCGCGCCAGCATGAACACGCCGGCCGTCACCATGGTGGCGGCATGGATCAGCGCCGACACCGGGGTCGGGCCCTCCATGGCGTCCGGCAGCCAGGTGTGCAGCGGCACCTGCGCCGACTTGCCCATGGCGCCCATAAACAGCAGCAGGCAGACGACGGTCATTGCCGCCTGCTTGTCGAGCGCATGGCCGAGGAAGGTGAGCACGGCGGCACCCTGCGGCGCGCCTTCGGCCGGGATGAACGTCGCCGCATTGGCAAAGATCGTGCCGAGATTGACCGAGCCGAACAGCACGAAGACGCCGAAAATGCCGAGCGCGAAGCCGAAATCGCCGACGCGGTTGACGACGAAGGCCTTTATTGCCGCGGCATTGGCCGACGGCTTCTTGTACCAGAAGCCGATCAGCAGGTAAGACGCGAGGCCCACCCCTTCCCAGCCGAAGAACATCTGCACGAGGTTGTCGGCCGTCACCAGCATCAGCATGGCAAAGGTGAACAGCGACAGATAGGCGAAGAAGCGCGGCCGGTTCGGATCGTGGTGCATGTAGCCGATCGAATAGATGTGAACCAGCGCCGACACGGTGTTGACCACCACCAGCATCACCACCGTCAAGGTGTCGATCCTGAGCGCCCAGGAGACGTCCAGCCCGCCGGACTGGATCCAGTGCAGCACCGGCACGGTGAACACCTCGCCATGGCCGAAGCCGACGGAAAAGAAGGCGACCCATGACAGCACGGCCGCGATCACCAGGAAGCCGGAGGTGATGTATTCGGATGCCTTGGCACCGAGCGCATTGCCGAACAGGCCGACGATCAGGAAGCCGAGCAGCGGAAGGAAGACGATCGCTTGATACATAGTCGCCCCGTCAACCCTTCATCATGTTCACGTCTTCGACCGCGATCGAGCCGCGGTTACGGAAGAAGACGACGAGAATGGCAAGCCCGATGGCGGCTTCAGCCGCCGCGACCGTCAGCACGAACAGCGCGAACACCTGGCCGACCAGATCGCCGAGCGCCGCCGAAAAGGCGACGAAATTGATGTTGACCGCCAGCAGGATCAGCTCGATCGACATCAGGATGACGATGATGTTGCGGCGGTTGAGGAAGATGCCGAACACGCCGAGCGTGAACAGGATCGCCGATACGGTCAGATAATGTGCGATGCCGACGACCATCTCAGACTCCTTCGCCCGACTTGACCTTGCGGATTTCCATGCCGGTCGCCGCGGTGCGGCCGACCTGGGCTGCGATCGACTGCCGCTTGACCCCTTCCTTGTGGCGCAGCGTCAAGACGATGGCGCCGATCATGGCGACCAGCAGGATGAGGCCCGAAATCTGGAAGTAGTAGAGGTAGTCGGTATAGAGGATGTCGCCGAGCGCCGCCGTGTTCGATCGCGCGGCGAGATCCGGGATGGGCTTTGCGACCGTCGAGGCGAGCTTCGGCGCGAAGGTGTAGCCGCCCAGCACCACGATCAGCTCCGCCGCCAGGATCAGCCCGACCAGCGCGCCGATCGGCGCGTATTGCAGGGCGCCGCTCTTCAATTCGGCGAAATCGACGTCGAGCATCATGACGACGAACAGGAACAGCACCAGGACCGCGCCGACATAGACGACGAGCAGGATCATCGCCAGGAACTCGGCGCCGGTCAGCATGAACAGGCCGGCGGCGTTGAAGAAGGTCAGGATCAGGAACAGCACCGAATGCACGGGGTTGCGCGACGAAATGACCATGAACGCCGACGCCACGGCGACAAAGGCGAAGAGGTAGAAGAAGGCCGCCTCTAGTCCACTCAGCATTGGGGATCCCCCGGGTTCCTGTCCAAACAGGACGCTCCTGTTTGATGTTTGCGACCGCCTCCGGTCGGCAAGTTTCGTTGTGTCCTATCGCATGTTCCGATCGGGTTGAAATACCCGATCAGAAGAAACATGCGACAATTTTGTCTTCCGGAGGATGATCTTGTCCGAAAAGTCCGCAACTTTTCGGGATCATCCTCTGAACGAGGCCCCTCGGCCCGTCCATGCGTCAGATGTCAGCGATAGGGCGAGTCCAGTGAGATGTTGCGCGCCAGTTCGCGCTCCCACCGGTCGCCATTCGCCAGCAGCCTGTCCTTGTCGTAGTAGAGTTCCTCGCGCGTTTCCGTCGCGAATTCGAAATTCGGCCCCTCGACGATGGCGTCGACCGGGCAGGCTTCCTGGCAGAACCCGCAATAGATGCACTTCACCATGTCGATATCGTAACGCACCGTGCGGCGCGTGCCGTCATTGCGGCGCGGGCCGGCCTCGATGGTGATCGCCTGCGCCGGGCAGATCGCCTCGCACAACTTGCAGGCGATGCAGCGTTCCTCGCCATTGGGATAGCGGCGCAACGCATGCTCGCCGCGAAAGCGCGGGCTGATCGGCCCCTTCTCGTGCGGATAGTTGATCGTCTCCTTCGGCGCGAAGAACTGGCGCATCGACAGGAAGAAGGCGCTCACGAAATCCTGCAGCAGCAGCGATTTTGCGGCCTGGGACAAAGCGGACATCACGCAAACCCCGTGATCTTGAGGAAGGCGGCGGTGGCGACCACCATGAACAGCGAGATCGGCAGGAACACTTTCCAGCCCAGCCGCATCAGCTGGTCGTAGCGGTAGCGCGGCACGAAGGCCTTCACCATCGAGATGCCGAAGAACACGAAACAGACCTTCAGCACGAACCAGATCACGCCGGGCACCCAGGTAAAGGGTGCGAAGTCGAAGGGAGGCAGCCAGCCGCCGAGGAACAGGATGGTTGCCAGCGCGCACATCAGCACGATCGCGACATATTCGCCGAGGAAAAACAAAAGGAACGGCGTCGACGAATATTCGACCATGTGGCCGGCGACCAGCTCCGATTCGGCTTCGACCAGATCGAAGGGCGGACGGTTCGTCTCCGCCAGCGCCGAGATGAAGAAGATGACGAACATCGGGAACAGCGCCAGCCAGTTCCAGTCGAGGAACGTGTTGGGCAGGCCGAGCCGCGTACCAAGCCCACCCTGCTGCGACAGCACGATATCGCTGAGGTTGAGCGAGCCGGCGGTGAGCAGCACGGTGACGATGACGAAGCCGATCGAAACTTCGTAGGACACCATCTGCGCCGCCGAACGCAAAGCGCCGAGGAACGGATATTTCGAGTTGGACGCCCAGCCGCCCATGATCACGCCATAGACCTCGAGCGAGGAGATGGCGAAGACATAGAGGATACCGACATTGACGTTGGCGATCGCCCAACCCTGGCTGACCGGTATGACCGCCCAGGCCGAGATCGCCAGCACGGCGGAGACAAGTGGCGCCAGCAGGAAGACACCCTTGTTGGCGCCCGACGGGATGACCGGTTCCTTGAAGACGAATTTCAGCAGGTCGGCGAAGGCCTGCAGCGTGCCCCAGGGGCCGACGACGTTGGGGCCACGGCGAAGCTGCACGGCCGCCCAGATCTTGCGGTCGGCATAGAGAATGTAGGCGACGAAGATCAGCAGCACCACGATCAGCACGACTGATTTCAAGAGGATCAGCAGCGCGGGCAGCACGTAGAAGGAGAAGAAGGTGTCCATGCTTATTCCGCCGCCTGCTTGAAGCCGCTCTTGGCCAGTGCCGAGCATTCAGCCATCACGGCCGATGCGCGCGCGATCGGGTTGGTCAGGTAGAAATCCTTGACCGGCGAGGTGAAGGTTCCCTTGTTCAACCGCCCGCCGAGCTTCGCCACGCCGGCGATATCCTCGGCGTTGCCGGCCGCGACCTGGTCGATGCGGGCCAGATGCGGGTATTCGCCATAGAGCTTTGCGCGCAGCTGCGGCAGCGAATCGAACGGCAGTTTCTTGCCCAGTACGTCGGACAGCGCCCGCAAGATCGCCCAATCCTCGCGCGCGTCGCCCGGCGCGAAGCCAGCGCGGTTGGTCTGCTGCACGCGCCCTTCGGTGTTGACGTAGGTGCCGGACTTTTCGGTATAGGCAGCCGCCGGCAGGATGACATTGGCGCGATGCGCGCCGGCGTCGCCGTGCGTGCCGACATAGACGACGAAGGCGCCGCCGGTCTTGCTCATATCGATCTCGTCGGCGCCGAGCAGGAACAGGACATCCGTCTCGCCCAGCATGCCGGCGACGTTCTTGCCGCCCTCGCCCGGCACGAAGCCGAGGTCCAGGCCGCCGACGCGCGCCGCTGCGGTGTGCAGCACGGCAAAGCCGTTCCAGTCGGCGCGTGCGGCATTCACGGCGGCGGCGAGCCTGGCCGCTTGGCCGAGCACGGCCGCGCCATCGGCGCGCGCCAGAGCGCCCTGACCGACGATAATAAGGGGATGCGTCGCCTTCTTCAGCGTCTGGAAGAACTTGCCGTTGCCGTCCGCCAGATCCTTCAGCGAATCCGGCCCGGCGCCCAGCTGTTCGTAGTCATAGCGCGTGTCGCCGACATCGCCGATGACACCGACCGGCAGATTGCCGAGGCGCCAGCGCTTGCGGATGCGGGCGTTGAGCACCGAGGCCTCGAAGCGCGGATTGGCCCCGATGATCAGCACCGCGTCGGCCTGCTCGATGCCTTCGATGGTCGGGTTGAAGATATAGCTGGCGCGTCCGAGTGCCGGATCGAGCGCCGCGCCGTCCTGGCGGCAATCGGTGTTCTTCGAACCGAGCGAGGCCATCAGGAGCTTCAGCGCATAGATTTCCTCGACCGCCGCGAGATCGCCCGCGATGGCGCCGATCTTGTCGGGGGCCGCCGCCGAAACCGCGCCCTTGATCGCCGCGAACGCTTCGGCCCAGCTCGCCGGAACCAGCCTGCCGTCCTTGCGCACATAGGGGCGATCGAGGCGCTGCGTGCGCAGGCCGTCCCAGATGAAGCGGGTCTTGTCGGAAATCCATTCCTCGTTCACGGCTTCGTTGACGCGCGGCAGGATGCGCATCACTTCGCGCCCACGGCTATCGACGCGGATCGCCGAGCCGACGGCATCCATCACGTCGATGGATTCGGTCTTGGTCAGCTCCCACGGCCGCGCCTGGAAGGCGAAGGGCTTGGAGGTCAGCGCGCCGACCGGGCAGAGATCGATCACGTTGCCCTGCAACTCCGAGGTCATTGCCTGTTCGAGATAGGTGGTGATCTCGGCATCCTCGCCGCGGCCGATCAGGCCGAGTTCGGAAATGCCGGCAACTTCGGTGGTGAAGCGGACGCAGCGCGTGCAGTGGATGCAGCGGTTCATCACTGTCTTGACCAGCGGGCCGATATACTTGTCTTCCACCGCGCGCTTGTTCTCGTGGTAGCGCGAGGAATCGACGCCGAAGGCCATCGCCTGGTCCTGCAGGTCGCACTCGCCGCCCTGATCGCAGATCGGGCAGTCCAGCGGATGGTTGATCAGCAGAAATTCCATCACGCCTTCCCGGGCCTTCTTGACCATCGGCGTGTTGGTGAAGATTTCCGGCGGCTCGCCGTTCGGGCCGGGGCGCAGGTCGCGCACGCCCATGGCGCAGGAGGCCTGCGGCTTGGGCGGCCCGCCCTTCACCTCGATCAGGCACATGCGGCAATTGCCGGCGATCGACAGCCGCTCATGGAAGCAGAAGCGCGGCACTTCCGCGCCCGCGTCCTCGGCTGCCTGCAGCAGCGTGTAATGGTCGGGTACAGTGATTTCTTTCCCGTCGACCTTGAGCTTTGCCATTCGCCTCAAACCCCTGCGGATTTTCCCGCAATCTCATTTTCCGGGCGCGACAGACGCAGCGCCCGAGATTTCATTCACTTCTTCGCGGCCAGCGCCGCCGCCTGGGCAGTCCAGTCGTCACGGCCGATGCGGCCCTTGAACGACAGATAGTCGTCGACCCAGGCAATCTCTTGCGGCGACCATGCGGCGATCTGGGCAAACGTCCAGATACCGAGGCCGTTCAGCACCTTTTCCAGCTTCGGGCCGATGCCCGATATAGCCTTGAGGTCGGACGGCCTCGCCGGCTTCTCCATGGCCTTGGGCTGCCTGAAATCTTCCGGCAGCAGCACATCCGCCGCCTCGCTTGTTGCCGGAGCGGCATTGGCGGCCGGCGCGATGGTCGCGGCTTCCCTGGCTGCGATATCGGTGACTTCCTGGGCGAAGGACTGCGCCTCGGCAATCATCGTCTTCGCGGTCGCCCGCGCCCTGATGGACGACGAGTTCGCATCCTCGAATTGCTCGACGCGTGCCTCGAAATCCTCGATCAGCGGCTGCATGAGGCGGTGTGATGCCTCGGCGGCCCCCGAAAGCGCGCCCATCCAGACGCCGAACGCATGATTGGCGAGCCCCATGCCAAGCGCCGACATCGCCGCCGCACCCGCGACAGGGTGCGCGAAAAGGTTGACGGCGCTGGCCATCTCCTTCGGCATCAACCTGGTCAGGTCCTGGTTCATCTTCTCGATCTGGTCCAAATTGGGCATCAATGGGTAGGGTGTCGAATACGGCGCCATAGAGTTCTCCTGGTCGTTTCTTCGTTCGCCCCGCCCCGTTTCTTCCCGCGTTCAAAAGTTTCTTGTTATTCCGCCGCCACCATCACCGGTTCGGCCCGGTGCGCGTTGCGCGAAAACTCGTCGATGCGCCGCTCCACCTCGCCGCGGAAATGCCGCATCAGGCCCTGGATCGGCCATGCCGCCGCATCGCCCAGCGCGCAGATCGTGTGGCCTTCGACCTGCTTGGTGACGTCGAGCAGCATGTCAATCTCGCGCTTCTGAGCCTCGCCGCGCACCAGCCGCTCCATCACCCGCCACATCCAGCCGGTGCCCTCGCGGCACGGCGTGCACTGGCCGCAGCTTTCATGCTTGTAGAAGTAGGAAAGCCGCGCGATCGCCTTCACGACATCTGTCGACTTGTCCATGACGATGACGGCGGCCGTGCCGAGGCCGGACTTGAGATCGCGCAGCGCGTCGAAATCCATCGGCGTATCGATGATCTGCTCCGCCGGCACCAGTGGCACCGAGGCGCCGCCCGGAATGACGGCGAGCAGATTGTCCCAGCCGCCGCGGATGCCGCCGCAATGGGTCTCGATAAGCTCGCGGAACGGGATCGACATCGCCTCTTCGACGGTGCACGGATTGTTGACGTGGCCGGAAACGCAGAACAGCTTGGTGCCGACATTGTTGGGCCGGCCGAAGGACGAGAACCAGGCAGCCCCCCGGCGCAGGATGGTCGGCGCCACCGCGATCGATTCGACATTGTTGACAGTGGTCGGGCAGCCATAGAGGCCGACATTGGCCGGGAATGGCGGTTTCAGCCGGGGCTGGCCCTTCTTGCCTTCGAGGCTTTCCAGCAGCGCCGTTTCCTCGCCGCAGATATAGGCGCCGGCGCCGTGATGCATGTAGATTTCAAAATCGTAGCCCGACGTGTTGTTCTTGCCGATCAGCTTGGCCTCGTAGGCCTCCTCGATCGCCCGCTGCAGCGCCTCGCGCTCGCGGATGAACTCGCCGCGCACATAGATGTAGGCGGCAATCGCGCCCATGGCGAAGCCGGCCAGGAACGCGCCCTCGACCAGCGTGTGCGGATCGTTGCGCAGGATGTCGCGGTCCTTGCAGGTGCCGGGCTCGGATTCGTCGGCGTTGATGACGAGATAGCTCGGCCGGCCGTCGCTCTGCTTGGGCATGAACGACCATTTCAGCCCGGTCGGGAAGCCGGCGCCGCCGCGGCCGCGCAGGCCCGACGCCTTCATCTCGTTGACGATCCACTCACGCCCCTTGGCGACGATGCCGGGCGTGTTGTCCCAGGCGCCGCGCGCCATGGCGCCGGCCAGCGACTTGTCGAAGAGGCCGTATATGTTGGTAAAGATGCGGTCTTTGTCCTGAAGCATTTTTCGTCCCTCAGACCGGCTTCTTGGTCGGCTTGGCGGCAGGCTGCTTGGTCTCCGGCGCCTTGAAGGCGCTGCCCGGTTCGGCCCGGTTCTTCGGCCCATTGCGTTGTTTTGGAGTCGCCTCGACTTCAGGAGCGGCCTTGTTGGCGTTGGCGGCCGAGTGGAGGGGTGGCGCAACGCTAGCCGCGTTCTCGGTGACCGGCGCGACCTTGGCCGGCGACGGCGTCTTCAACGTCGGGTTGGTCTCTGGCGCGGCGGTCTTCGGCCTGCTGGATTTCGACGGAGCAACCGGACTAGGCGCAACTGGGGCGGCCGGTGCCGGCACCGGCGCAGCGATGATCGCGTCGGGCGCTGCCTTCGCGGCCCTGGCCGCTTCCCGGGCTTCACGGTCGCGAGTCGACTTGAGGATCGCCTTTTCGCTCTTCAACGTGGTCAGGCCGGAGGCCGGCTCCGAGCCGGTGCGGCCGTTCTGCGGTCCCGGATTCACCGAGGCGCCCTTGCCCGCATCGTAGAGATCAATGATTTCAGCCAGCCGTTCCGGTGTCAGATCCTCGAACGTGTCCTTGAACACCATGACCATCGGCGCGTTGACGCAGGCGCCGAGGCACTCGACCTCTTCCCACGACAAGGTGCCCTTGTCGTTGGTGTGGAATTGGTCGTGATGGATCTTCGAGCGGCACACATCCATCAGCGCTTCCGAGCCGCGCAGCATGCAGGGCGTGGTACCGCAAACCTGGATGTGCGCACGCGTGCCGACGGGGTTCAACTGGTACTGCGTATAGAAGGTCGCGACCTCGAGGCCGCGGATACGCGGCATGCCGAGCATGTCGGAAATCGTCTCGATCGCCGCCTTGGTGACCCAGCCTTCCTGCTCCTGCGCTATCATCAGCAGGGGAATGATCGCCGACTGCTCGCGGCCCTTGGGATACTTCTTGATCCATTGCTTCGCCGCTGCCGCATTCGCCCGGTTGAAGGCGAAGGAGGCTGGCTGGACGCTGGCTTCTGCGAGACGGCGGACTGACATTTAGCGATCGACCTCACCAAACACGATGTCGAGGGAGCCGAGGACGGCGGTGACGTCGGCCAGCATGTGGCCGCGGCAGAGGAAATCCATGGCTTGCAGATGCGCGAAACCAGGTGCGCGCAGCTTGCAGCGATAAGGCTTGTTGGTGCCGTCGGAGACTAGGTAGACGCCGAACTCGCCCTTTGGCGCCTCGACCGCCGCATAGACCTCGCCGGCCGGGACGCGGTAGCCCTCGGTATAGAGCTTGAAGTGATGGATGAGCGCTTCCATCGAACGCTTCATCGCCTGGCGCTTGGGCGGCACCACCTTGCCGTCGAGGTTCGACACCGGGCCGGTGCTTTCCTTGCCGAGCAAGAGATCGATGCACTGGCGCATGATCCGTGCCGACTGGCGCATTTCTTCCATGCGCACGAGGTAGCGGTCGAAACAGTCACCATTCTTGCCGATAGGGATGTCGAAATCCATTTCCGAATAGCATTCATAGGGCTGCGACTTGCGCAGGTCCCACGGCGAGCCCGAACCTCGGACCATGACGCCCGAAAAGCCCCAGGCCCAGGCGTCGGCCAGCGAGACGATGCCGATGTCGACATTGCGCTGCTTGAAAATGCGGTTGCCGGTGAGCAGCCTGTCGAGATCGTCGAGCGATTTCAGGAAAGGGTCGATCCACTTGCCGATGTCCTCGACCAGCTGGCGCGGCAGGTCTTGGTGGACGCCGCCCGGACGGAAATAGGCCGCATGCATGCGCGAGCCCGAGGCTCGCTCATAGAACACCATCAGCTTTTCGCGCTCGACGAAGCCCCACAGCGGCGGCGTCAGCGCGCCGACGTCCATGGCTTGCGTCGTCACATTGAGGATGTGCGACATGATACGGCCGATTTCGCAATAGAGCACGCGGATCAGCTGGCCGCGCCTCGGCACCTCGATGCCGAGCAGGCGCTCGGCGGCCAGCGCGAAGGCGTGCTCCTGGTTCATCGGCGCGCAATAATCGAGCCGGTCGAGATAAGGCAGCGCCTGCAGATAGGTTTTTGCTTCGATCAGCTTCTCCGTACCGCGATGCAAGAGCCCGATATGCGGATCGACGCGGTCGACGACTTCGCCGTCCAACTCCAGCACGAGGCGCAAAACGCCGTGCGCGGCAGGGTGTTGAGGTCCGAAGTTGATGTTAAAGTTGCGGACGGAGGTTTCAGCCATTACTGCTTTGCCTTCTCATCCCCTGGCAGCACGTAATCCGTGCCTTCCCATGGGGACAGAAAATCGAAATTGCGGAATTCCTGCTTCAGTTCCACAGGCTCGTAGATGACGCGCTTGGCTTCGTCGTCGTAACGCACTTCGACGAAACCGGTGAGCGGGAAATCCTTGCGCAGCGGATGGCCTTCGAAACCGTAGTCGGTCAGCAGGCGGCGCAGGTCCGGGTGGCCCGAAAACAGCACGCCATAGAGATCGTAGGTTTCGCGCTCGAACCAGTCGGCGCCGGGATAGACGCCGGTGATCGAAGGCACCATCGTCTCCTCGTCGGCCTGCACCTTGATGCGAATGCGCACATTCTGCTTCGGCGAAAGCAGGTGATAGACGACGTCGAAGCGCTTGGCCCGCGACGGATAGTCGGCACCGCAGACATCGATGATCGAGATGAACTGGCAGCGCGCATCGTCGCGCAGGAAGGTCATCACCTCGATCAGGTTTTGAGGCTCGACGTGAACGGTGAGCTCGCCATAGGCGAATACCGCATCGCCGAAGCGGCCAGGCAGCTTCTCGCCGAGATAGGTCGACAGTTCGCTTAAGGAGGCGGCCATGGATTTACCGTTCGATCGTGCCGGTGCGGCGGATCTTCTTCTGCAGCAGAAGAATGCCATAGAGCAGGGCTTCGGCGCTCGGCGGGCAGCCGGGCACATAGATGTCGACCGGCACGACGCGGTCGCAGCCGCGTACCACCGAATAGGAATAGTGATAGTAGCCGCCGCCATTGGCGCAGGAGCCCATCGAGATGACGTAGCGCGGCTCCGGCATCTGGTCGTAGACCTTGCGCAGCGCCGGCGCCATCTTGTTGGTCAGCGTGCCGGCGACGATCATGATGTCGGACTGGCGCGGAGACGCGCGCGGCGCGACACCGAACCGCTCCGAATCGTAGCGCGGCATCGAGGTGTGGATCATCTCGACCGCGCAGCAAGCCAGACCGAAGGTCATGAACATCAGCGAGCCGCTGCGCGCCCAGGTGATCAGCGCCTCGGTCGAGGTGACCAGAAAACCCTTGTCGGCAAGCTCATTGTTGATTTCGAGGAAGAAGGGATCGTCCTCCCCCACCGGCCTGCCGGTGTTGGGATCGATAATACCTTTGGGCTTCGGCGCGACGAGGGTGCCTGAACTGTCGTTCAATCCCATTCCAGCGCTCCTTTTTTCCATTCATAGGCAAAGCCGATGGTCAGCACTGCCAAAAACACCATCATTGACCAGAAACCGAGCATGCCGATCTTCGAGAAGGACACTGCCCAGGGGAAGAGGAAGGCAACTTCCAGGTCGAATATAATGAACAGGATCGACACCAGGTAGAAGCGGATGTCGAATTTCATGCGGGCATCGTCGAACGAGTTGAAACCGCACTCGTAGGCGGAAAGCTTTTCGGGATCGGGGTTGCGATACGCCACCAGGAACGGAGCCGCCAGCAGCGCCAGGCCGACGACCAGTGCCACGCCGATAAACAGGACGATGGGCAGGTACGAACTGAGAAGTGCGTTCATGCAGCGGCTTTCCGTTGGCGCCAATCCACTTTGACTACAGCACCGAACCTTAATGCGGAAGCGTGACAGATTAACCGCTGAACCGTTTTAAGGGGCCTATGCTGCAACGCGGCGAGGGTTAGCGCAGCACTTCCAGCGAAGCAAGTCAAACATTGTTCAAAACACCGAGCTGGACGGCATTCCGGGAGAAACTGGTCCCATCCGCTCCTGTTTGATTCCCTTCGCTTTTCACTCCACTTTTGTCTCCTGACAGGGTTGCCGCCAAAACCCTGCTAGCATGGACGGGAATCACGCCGGGCAATGACGCCAGACAGGTCCATCAGGGACGCATACGCATGAAGGAAAAGATCTCGCTTGCCGCCGCCCGGCGCATCGCCCTCGCCGCCCAGGGATTTCTCGATCCCCGCCCCGCCGGCACGCCGGACCGCCGCCATTTCGCCCGCGTTCTGTCCCGCACCGGCCTGTTGCAGATCGATTCCGTCAGTGCGGTGGTGCGCGCTCATTACATGCCGCTCTATTCGCGTCTCGGCCCCTATCCCCTCGCTTTGCTCGACAACGCCGCCGTAACGCGCAAGCGCACCGTCTTCGAATATTGGGCGCATGAAGCCTCGTTCCTGCCGGTCGAGACCTACCCACTGATGCGCTGGCGCATGCAGCGCGCCGAGCAAGGCGATGAAATGTATCTGGGGCTGGCCAAATGGGGCCGCGAGCACGCCGCCTATATAGAAGAGATCTACCGCGAGGTCGTCGCGCGCGGGCCGATCGCCGCTTCGGCGCTCGAAGGCCAGAAAGGCTCCGGTGGCTGGTGGGGTTGGAGCCATGCCAAGCACGCCTTCGAATGGCTGTTCTGGGCCGGGCGCATCACCACGGCGCACCGGCGCGGCTTCGAGCGCTTTTACGACCTGCCGGAGCGCGTGCTGCCGCAGGCGATCCTCGATCTGCCGGTACCGACGCCTGAGGACGCGCACCGCGAATTGCTGCGCATTTCCGCCCGTGCCCATGGCGTGGCGACATCAGGCGACCTGCGCGATTATTTTCGACTCTCGCCGGCCGACATGAAAGGCCGGCTGGAGGAACTGGTCGAGCTCGGCGACTTGCTGCCGGTCCGTGTCGAGGGCTGGGACAAGCCGGCTTACCTTCACAAGGACGCCCGTATCCCGCGCAAGATTGAGGCCCGCGCTCTGCTGGCGCCGTTCGATCCGGTCGTCTTCGAGCGTTCGCGCTCGGAGCGGCTGTTCGACTTCCATTACCGCATCGAAATCTACACGCCGGCCGACAAGCGCCAATACGGCTACTATGTCCTGCCTTTCCTGCTCGGCGACAGGATCGTGGCGCGCGTCGACCTCAAGGCTGACCGGCCGGCCAGTGTCCTGCGCGTCCATGCCGCCTACGCCGAGCCCGGCGCACCGCCCGAAACCGCAGCCCAGCTCTTCGAGGAATTGAACCAGATGCAGGGCTGGCTTGGCCTCGAGCGCATGGAAATAACGCCTGCCGGCGACCTCGGCCCGGCGCTGTCCGACATCGCGGTGTCGTAAGCTCGCGTTGACACCGCTGCCCGCAAGAGCCTAAATCCCATCCAGACGGTCTCCTCTCGGCAAAGGGAGGAGCCAAGAGGGAATGCGGTGCGGGATTGAAGATCCCAAATCCGCGGCTGTCCCCGCAACTGTGAGCGAAGAGCCAAGGCCGAAAGCCACTGGGATTGTCCCGGGAAGGCGGCTACCCAAGGCGATGACCCGCGAGCCAGGAGACCTGCCGTCTGGAATGCAAGAATCCGATCGCCTGGCGGGTTTTCCGGGCAAGGAGCCTGATGTGGATCGCGACAGCAGTTTTTCGGCTGAAACAACCGACATTTCGTCCGGCGGGGATCATCCCCTGGCCGGCATCACGGTCATCGTCTGCGCTTCCTGTCGCGACGAGACCGGCTCCGACGCCCATCCCCGGGCCGGCGAACTTTTGGCCGAAGATACGCGCCAAGCCGCCTCGGGCGAGAAGATTCGCATCCGCACGGTCGAATGCCTCGGCAATTGCAAGCGCCGGCTGAGCGCCGCGGTCCTGCGCGACGGCTGCTGGAGCTATGTGTTCGGCGATCTGACCACGACCAGCGGCGCCGATCTCGTCACCGGCGCGAAACTCTTCGCCACCTCGAACGACGGCCTCATTCCCTGGCGAGGCAGACCCGATAGCCTCAAGCGCGGCCTCATTGCCCGCATCCCTCCCCTCGACATGCTGAAAGATTGATCATGACAACATCTCTGTCCCGCGTTCCCTGCACCGTCGTCACCGGCTTCCTCGGCGCCGGCAAGACGACGCTGGTCCGCCATCTCCTGGAAAACGCCGGCGGCAAGCGGATCGCCATCATCGTCAACGAGTTCGGCGACATCGGCATCGACGGCGAGATCCTCAAGGGATGCGGCATCGACACCTGCCCAGAGGAAAACATCGTCGAACTGGCCAATGGCTGCATCTGCTGCACCGTGGCCGACGATTTTGTGCCGGCGCTCGACAGGATCCTGTCGCTGACGCCGAAGGTCGACCATATCCTGATCGAAACCTCGGGCCTCGCTCTGCCCAAACCGCTGGTCCAGGCTTTCCAGTGGCCGACGGTGAAGAGCCGCGTAACGGTCGATGGCGTCATCGCCGTGGTCGACGGTCCCGCACTGGCGGAAGGCCGCGTCGCCAATGACATGGACGCCCTGCAGGCGCAGCGCGCGCAGGACGAGAGCCTCGACCATGACGATCCGGTCGAGGAAGTGTTCGAGGATCAGATCGCCTGCGCCGACCTGATCATCCTGTCGAAGAGCGACCAGATGGACGCCGCCGGTTCAGCCCGCGCCAAGGCCATCGTCAACGAACACTCCGCCCGCGCCGTGAAGATCGTGCCGACGTCTCATGGCAAGGTCGATCCCTCGGTGCTGCTCGGGCTCGGTCTCGCCGTCGAGGACGACATCGAGAACCGCAAGTCCCACCATGACGGCGCATTCGATCACGAGCATGACGACTTCGACACGTTCATCGTCGACATTCCCTCGATCGCCAATCCCGACGAGCTGGCAAAGCGCGTCGCCGCGGCCGCCGAACAGGAAAACGTGCTGCGCGTGAAAGGCTTCGTCGAGGTCGGCGGCAAACCGATGCGGCTCCTGCTGCAGGCCGTCGGCCCGCGCGTCAATCATTACTACGACCGCGCCTGGACCGCCGGGGACGACCGCCGCTCGCGCCTCGTCGTCATTGGCCTCAAGGGGCTGAACCGCCCGGCGATCGAACGTATCCTCGCCGGCTGATTTTCAGGCCCGGGCCGCGATGCACATCCTCACCACGACCTCCGCCTCGCTCGACGATCTCGCCGAGCCCGTCGACCTCAGGCAGGCGCCGGCGGATATCGTGGCCCTGTCCTTCACCGACAGCGATCTCGCCGGACTGGCTGCGGCGTGGAAGGCCGATGCCGGTCGCCTGCCCTCGATGCGGCTGGCCGCACTGCGCGACCTGCGCCATCCCATGTCCGTCGACCTCTGGATAGACTGCGTCGCCCGCCACGCCAAAATCATCCTGGTGCGCATCCTCGGCGGCTACGACTGGTGGCGCTATGGCTGCGACCAACTGGCGGTGATTGCCCGCGAACGCGGCATCAAACTGGCGCTGCTTCCCGGTGAAAGCCATGACGAGGATCTCAGGCTGATCGAAGCCTCGACGCTGCCGCGCGCCGAACTGGACGGCCTGCTCGGCTATTTCCGCGAGGGCGGCCCGGCCAATATGAGCACGCTGGTGCGGATGCTGGCGAGATTGGCCGGACAGGACACACCCGTCGCCAGTCCGGTCAGCGTGCCGAAGGCCGGTTACTATCAGGCTGGATTGGGGGTCGCGGAGGAGCCGGCCGGTTCAAATGCCGGCACACCCATCATCCCGATTCTCTTCTACCGATCGATGCTGCTTGCCGCCGATGTCGCCCCGATCGATGCGCTGGCCGAGGCTTTGCGCTCCAGGGGATTGGCTCCGGTGCCGATCTTCGTTTCCAGTCTGAAGGATCCGGTGTCGCTGGCGTTCGTCGAAAATGCCATCGCATCGCTGAAACCCGCCGCGATCGTCACCGCGACCGCTTTCGCTTCCGGCGCCGAACCCGGCGTCGAAACCTTGTTCGACCGCGCCGGCGTGCCCGTCTTCCAGGTCATCGTTGCCACCACGCGCCGCGACATCTGGGAAAAAAACCAGCGCGGCCTGGCGCCCGCCGACCTTGCCATGCATGTCGTGCTGCCCGAACTTGACGGCCGCATCCTCGCCGGCGCCATTTCCTTTAAGGCCGAGAGCGATATCGATCCGGCGCTTGGCCATCGTGCGTTGGCGAACCGCCCGGAACTGGATCGGGTGGAGCAAGTGGCGGGTCGAGTCGCGGCTTTCATCCGGCTGCGGGAGACAAGACGGGAGGAGCGCAAGCTCGCGATCCTGATTCCCGATTATCCCAGTGCCCCCGGCCGCACAGGCTATGCGGTCGGGCTGGACGTGCCGTCCAGCGTGCTGGCCATGCTGCACGACTTGAGCGAACAGGGCTATGCCGTTGACGGGATTCCGCAAACGCCGCGTGAATTGCTGGATTTGCTGGAGCGGGGCAGTGATGGGCTGAGGCTGGCAGACTATAACTCCTTTTCGACGGAGTTACCGACGTCTGCAACTGCCGCTGTAGAGGCTGCTTGGGGCAGAGCGGAAAGCGAGACAGGTCTTCGCGAGGCGCCCCCCTCTGTCCTGCCGGACATCTCCCCCTCTAGGGGGGAAATTGAACTTTCGTCGCGGCTTTCGCCAACCACCAACATTGCTGAGGGAACGACGGCCTCCGAACTGCCAATCTCCCCCCTTGAGGGGGAGATGTCCGGCAGGACAGAGGGGGGCGCTCAAGCGCCAGCCGCCAGCTTCCCCTTCCGCGCCGCGCATTTCGGCAATGTCACCGTGGCACTCGCCCCCGACCGGGGCCGCTCGGCCGACCGTCGCGCCGACTACCACGATCCGACCCTCCCCCCGCGCCATGCCCTGATCGCCTTTGGCCTGTGGCTGCGCAAATCGCTCGGGGTTCACGCTCTCGTCCATGTCGGCGCCCACGGCACGCTGGAATGGCTGCCCGGCAAGACCGTCGCGCTGTCGCAAACCTGCTTTCCCGAGATCGTCACCGGCGCATTACCCGTCATCTATCCCTTCATCGTCTCCAACCCCGGCGAAGCAGCGCAGGCCAAACGGCGCATCGCCGCCGTCACGCTTGGCCATTTGCCGCCGCCGCTG
Source organism: Mesorhizobium sp. CO1-1-11 (assembly GCF_020164995.1). Taxonomy (NCBI): domain Bacteria; kingdom Pseudomonadati; phylum Pseudomonadota; class Alphaproteobacteria; order Hyphomicrobiales; family Phyllobacteriaceae; genus Mesorhizobium; species Mesorhizobium sp. CO1-1-11. The sequence continues at coordinate 238,863 of NZ_JAIUHE010000004.1, read as the reverse complement.
GCAGGCGCCGGGCTGGACGAGGACCAGCACAAGCTCGAACGGCTGGTCGACGAATACGCCCAGGCCGACGGGCTCGACCGCCGTCGCCGCGACCGGCTCGCCAGGCTGATTGTAGAAACCGCGCAAAAGACCGGCCTTGCCTCGGAGGCCGGCGTCGCCAAGACCGACGCGCCCGACGAAGCGCTGCGCCGCATCGACGCCTGGCTCTGCGACCTCAAGGATTTCGCCATCAAGGACGGGCTGCACATCTACGGCCGCGCCCCAAACGACGAACCAGACTCCATGCGCCGGCAAAGCGCGGACGCCGAGAAGGCCTCCCTGCTCGCCGCGCTCGATGGCCGTCACGTCAAGGCGGGCCCGGCCGGCGCACCCGCGCGCGGGCGCTCCGATGTTTTGCCCACCGGCCGCAACTTGTTCACCTCGGATCCGCGCACCATGCCGACGCCGACCGCATATGATCTTGGCAAAGCCGCGGCGGAAGAAGTGGTGCGCGGCTACATGCAGTCGCATGGCGACTGGCCGCGTTCGCTGGTGCTCGATCTCTGGGGCTCGGCTTCGCTGCGCACCGGCGGCGAGGAGATCGCGCAGGGGCTGGCCTTGATGGGCTGCCGGCCGCAATGGGACACTGCCACCGGCCGCATCACCGGCATCGAGGTGCTGCCCCCGGCCGCGCTCGGCCGCCCGCGTGTCGACGTCACCTGGCGTATATCAGGTCTGTTCCGCGACATGTTCCCGACCCAGATCGCGCTGATCGACGCCGCCGCCAAGGCCGTCGCCGCGCGCGACGAGGACGATTCGGAAAACCCGCTCGCCGCCAAAACCCGCGCCGACGGCAAGGTCAGCCCACGGATCTTCGGCACTTCGCCCGGCACGTACGGCGCCGGCGTCGAGGACATGCTGTCGAGCGGCGACTGGACGGCGCGCGAAGAGATCGGCCGCGCCTATCTCGACGCGACCTCGCATGCCTATGGCGGTGCCGGCGGCGAAGGCGTCTCGGCACCTGGAGCGTTTGAAGACCGCATCGCCGAGGCCGATCTTCTCGTCCACACCGGCGACGACCCCGGCCGCGACATTCTCGAAGGCTCCGCCGACGTCGCCTTCATCGGCGGCTTCTCGGCCGCCTTGGCCACACTTGGCAGGAACGCCGACGTCATCGTGCTCGATACGACCGATCCGCGAAAGCCGAAACCGCGATCGGTCGGCGAAGCGGTGTCACGCGTGGTGCGCGCCCGTGCCGTGAATTCACGTTTCATATCGGGCCAGATGCGCCACGGTCCGCGCGGCGCCTCCGAATTCGCCGAAACCGTCGACCGGCTGGTCGGCTTTGCCGAGACCACCCATGCGATTTCAGGCGCGCTGATCGAGGCTGTGCACGACGCCTATCTTGGCGACGCGGACGTCCGCGCCTTCATCCTGCGCGAAAATCCCGCAGCCGCCAAAGTCATTGCCGAGCGCTTCTTGTCGGCGCGCCGGCGCGGCCTCTGGCATCCCTTGCGCAATTCCATCGACGACGATCTGGCCGCGCTGATCGCCGAGGCTAACGCGCTCGGGGTCGCGGCATGAACGCCTTCTCGCGCCGTGGCGCCTGCCCTGCTCTGTCCGCACCGATGCAGACAGGCGACGGCCTGCTGGTGCGGCTCAACCCGGTCGCTGGAGGCCCATCTTCCGGAGGGTTGTCCCCGAAGCTCTTGATCGCCCTGGCTGAGTCCGTCTCGCGGCACGGCAACGGCATCATGGAAGTGACGGCCCGCGGCAGCCTGCAGATCCGCGGCCTGACAACCGAAAGTGCCGCGTTGCTGGCGGCGGAGGTCGATGCGCTGGGCATCGCGGTGCGCACCGGCGTACCGGTCGAGACCGGCCCGCTGGCGGGTATCGACCCACACGAGATTGCGGATCCCCGGGCGATGGCTGAGCGGATCATGGCGGCGATCGAAGATGCCGGACTGGCACCAAGGCTGGGGCCGAAGGTTTCGGTGGTCGTCGACGGCGGCGGGCAGCTGACTCTGGATGCGGTGACGGCCGATGTCAGGCTGAAGGCGGTTGGGGTCAGCGCTGGCACCCTTTGGGCCATATCAGTTGCCGGTGACCGCCAAAGTGAGAAGCGACTTGCGACGGCTGGCGAAGATGCGGCGCGCGACATTGCTGTCGCGGCGCTTCGGATGGTCGCTGAGAAGGGTCGGGACGCACACACACGGGATTTGTCGGAGCGGCAGTTGGCCTCTCTCGGAGGTTGGCACTCTACGGCGCCCCCCTCTGAGGGAGGCGCCTCGCGCAAGCCTATCGGCCTTTTCTCCTTAGCCGGCGACATTTTCACCTTCGGCATCGGCCTCCCCTACGGCAGCATGCCGGCGGACAAGATCATCGGCCTCGCGCAAAAAGCTCTTGCTCTCGGCACGTCAGAGATCCGCCTCGCCCCCGGCCGCGCCTTGCTTTTCCTCGGCCAGCCGGCGGAAGCCAATCAATCCCTTCAAGATACCGCCGCCACCCTCGGCTTCGTCACCTCTCCCACCGACCCGCGCACGCGCATCGCGGCTTGCCCCGGCACCCCGGCCTGCGCCTCCGGCCGGATCGCGACCCGCGACATCGCCGAGGCGATCGCCACCGAAAACGCCGACATCCTCGATTTCACGCTGCACGTCTCCGGCTGCGCCAAGGGCTGTGCGCATCCCGGCCCGGCAGCACTCACAATTGTCGGCGGCGAAAATGGAGCCGGACTTGTCGTGAACGCGACGGCAAAGGCCCTTCCTGCCGGCTACAGGCCGGGTTATGACGCCGCGCGCGGCTTCAGCCGCGTCGCGGCGATGATCCGCGGCGCACGACATCAGGGCGAAACCGCCGCCGCTTGCCTGACAAGGCTTGGCACGGCAGCAATCGCCGAAATGTACCAACAGGAATGAGCATGGCCGCCTACGACTACATCCACGACGGCACGGCGATCTACGAGCGCTCCTTCGCCATCATCCGCGCCGAGGCCGATCTCTCGCGCTTTTCCGAGGCCGAGGCCGATGTCGCCATCCGCATGGTCCATGCCTGCGGCCAGGTCGAGGCGGCAAGTCATTTCGTTTTCTCCCCCGATTTCGTCAGCGCCGCGTGCAAAGCCCTTGCCGCCGGCGCGCCGATCTTCTGCGACGCCGAAATGGTCTCGCATGGCGTCACCCGCGCCCGGCTGCCGGCCGGCAATGAGGTGATCTGCACCCTGCGCGACCCGCGCACGCACGACATCGCGAGGCAGATCGGCAACACCCGCTCGGCGGCCGCCATCGACCTCTGGGGCGAGCGCATCGCCGGTTCGGTGGTCGCCATCGGCAACGCACCGACCGCGCTCTTTTATCTCCTGGAGAAGTTGCGCGATGGCGCGCCCAAGCCGGCAGCCATCATAGGCATGCCGGTCGGCTTCGTCGGCGCTGCCGAATCCAAGGACGCACTGGCCGAGAATTCCTATGGCGTGCCCTATGCCATCGTGCGCGGCAGGCTTGGAGGCAGCGCCATGACCGCCGCCGCGCTCAATTCACTGGCGAGGCCGGGCCTGTGAACGCGCTCCCCAAAGGCCGTCTCGTTGGTGTCGGCACCGGTCCCGGCGACCCAGAATTGTTGACGCTGAAGGCCGCGCGGGTGCTGGCCGAGGCCGATGTCGTGGCGTATTTCGCCAAACGCGGCAACAACAGCAATGCGCGCGCCATCGTCGAGGCGCGTTTCCGGCCCGACATGCTGGAACTGCCGCTGCTCTATCCCGTGACCACCGAGATCGACAAGGATCACGACGATTATCGGTCGCAGGTCACGGGTTTCTACGAGGAGTCGGCGGAACAGGTCGCCGAGCACCTCGACGCCGGCAGGGTGGTTGCCGTGCTGTCCGAAGGCGATCCCCTGTTCTACGGCTCCTACATGCATCTGCATGTCCGCCTTGCCCATCGTTTCCCCACCGAAGTCATTCCCGGCATCACCGCAATGTCCGGCTGCTGGTCGCAGACCGGTGTGCCGATCGTCCAGGGCGACGACGTGCTGACCGTGCTGCCCGGCACGATGAGCGAGTTCGAGCTGACGCGCCGCCTCGCCGACACCGACGCCGCCGTCATCATGAAGGTCGGCCGCAACCTGCCCAAGATCAGGCGCGCGCTTGAGGCGACCGGCAGGCTGACGCGCGCCGTCTATGTCGAGCGCGGCACGATGGCCGGGAGCGTCTCGATGAAACTTGCCGACAAGCCGGACGACAAGGCGCCCTACTTCGCCATCGTGCTGGTTGCCGGCTGGTCCGGTCGACCGGGCGCGGCTGGAGCCCAGATATGAGCGGCCGTCTCACCGTCATCGGCCTTGGGCCCGGCAATGCCGACCAGGTCACGCCGCAAGCCAGCCGCGCTATCGTCGAGGCAAAATTCTTCTACGGCTACAAGCCATATCTCGACCGGCTCGACCTGCGCCCGGACCAGACCCGTGTCGCTTCCGACAACCGCGAGGAACTCGCCCGCTCCAAGGATGCCTTGACCAAGGCCGCCGAGGGTCACGACGTCGCCGTGGTGTCGGGCGGCGATCCCGGCGTCTTCGCCATGGCCGCAGCGGTCTGCGAGGCCATCGAGGCCGGTCCGGCCGAATGGCGCGCGGTCGATGTCGCTGTCGTGCCCGGCGTCACCGCCATGCTCGCGGTCGCCGCCCGCATCGGCGCGCCGCTTGGCCACGACTTCTGCGCTATCTCGCTGTCCGACAATCTGAAGCCTTGGGATCTGATCGAACTGCGTCTTCTGGCGGCGGCCGGCGCCGGCTTCGTCATTGCGCTCTACAATCCGATCAGCAAGGCGCGTCCCTGGCAGCTTGGCCGCGCCTTCGAATGCCTGGCCGCCATCCTGCCCGGCACGACGCCGGTGATCTTCGGCCGCGCCGCCGGCCGGCCCGACGAGCGCATCGAGGTCTATCTGCTGGCCGATGTCGACGCCGAAAAGGCCGACATGGCGACCTGCATCATCATCGGCTCGCCGGAGACCCGGATCATCAAGCGCGGCGAAAAGCCGGCGCTGGTCTACACGCCGCGCTCGGCGTCGGGCTCGACGAAATGACGCACCATCGTGGCCAGCGCTTCGACTGTTTCAGCCGAGGGCACATCCGGCAGGACGGGCCTGCGCACCATGATCACCTCGATGCCGAGCGTTCGCGCCGCGGCAATCTTCCCGTATGTCGCCGTGCCGCCGCTGTTCTTCGACACCACGACATCGATGCGATGCTGCTCGAGCAGCACGCGCTCGTCGGTCTCGCCAAACGGCCCGCGCGCCAGCAGATAGTCGGCATCGGGCACAACCAGCTTCGGCTCGACCGGATCGACACTGCGGATGAGGTACTGGTGTTGGGGTGCGGCCTCGAAGGCGGCGACCTCCTGCCGGCCCAGCGCCAGAAATACACGGCGTGGCGCCGGTCCAAGCGCCCGTGCCGCCCCGGCAACGCTGTCGACCTCAAGCCAACGGTCGCCCTGGACGACATCCCAGCCCGGACGCCGCAAGGCAAGGATCGGTACGCCGGCGTCGCGTGCCGCCTGCGCGGCATTGGCGGAGATACGCGCCGCGTAGGGATGCGTGGCGTCGATCAGCAGACCAGTGCCTGTCTCCCTGAGATAAGCGACCAAACCGTCGGCACCGCCGAACCCTCCACTTCGCACGGGTACGCCCTGCGCGACGGGGTTTTCCGTACGGCCGGCCAGCGACAGCGTGACCGAGCAATCGGCGCGCGCCGCCAGTCTTCCGGCCAGTTGCCGGGCTTCGGTGGTGCCGCCAAGGATCAGAATGCGGTGGGTCATCATGCCTGCTGAGGGTCCCCGCGCCGCCAAGCCCAACCCGAGATGGCTCACAATCGTCGGCATCGGTGAGCACGGTTTAGCGGGTCTCGGCGACGAGGCCAAGCGGCGGATCGCCGAGGCGGAGTTCATCTTCGGCGGCAAGCGGCACTTGGCGCTCGTCGCTTCCTTCGCCAAGGGCAAGCCGCGTCCCTGGCCGGTTCCTTTCGATGCCGGGATGGCCGACGTCCTGGCGCTTGCCGGTAGGAACGTCTGCGTGCTCGCCTCCGGCGACCCGTTCTTCCACGGGGTCGGCGCCACCCTCGCCCGCAAGGTCAAGCCGCGCGAGATGCACGTCATACCAGCGCCGTCGGCGTTGTCGCTGGCCGCGGCGCGGCTTGGCTGGGCGCTACAGGATATCGAGACCGTCTCACTGCACGGCCACCCGATCGACCTGATCCGCCCACTGCTGCAGCCCAACGCCCGCATCCTGGCGCTGACATCCGATGGCTTCGCTCCGGCGGCGGTTGCCCGCCTGCTCGCCGAACTCGACTTCGGCACTTCGCGGCTGACGGTGCTGGAAGCGTTGGGCGGGCCGAAGGAGACATTGCGCTCGGTTCGCGCCGATGCCTTCGACCTCGAAAACATCAATCCGCTCAATGTCCTGGCCATCGAAATTGATTCGGCCCCGCAGGCGCGCGTGCTGTCGCTCACGGCAGGCCTCGCCGACCATCTGTTTGAGCATGACGGCCAGATCACCAAGCGCGAAATCCGCGCTATCACCCTGTCGGCGCTGGCGCCGAGGCGCGGCGAATTGCTGTGGGATGTCGGCGCCGGCTCGGGCTCGATCGGCATCGAATGGATGCTCGCCCACCCTTCGCTGAGCGCCATCGCCATCGAGGTCGACCCGTCCCGCGCCGCTCGCATCGCCCACAACGCCGTCGCTTGCGGCGTTCCCGGCCTCCTCATTGTGGAAGGCAGCGCGCCCAAGGCCCTGGCCAGACTGGAGACACCTGATGCCATCTTCATCGGCGGCGGCGGCAGCGACGCCGGCGTCATGAATGCCGCCATCAGAGCCTTGCGCGCCGGCGGCCGTCTTGTCGCCAACGCGGTGACGTTGGAAATGGAAGCCCTGCTCCTCGCCCAGCACACAAAGCGCGGCGGCGACCTCACCCGCATCGGCATCTCCCGCGCTTCGCCGGTCGGCTCCATGCAGGCATGGCGGCCCGCCATGCCCGTCACGCAATGGAGCTGGGTGAAGCCATGATGGTCGCGGGCATCGGCAGCCGAAGGGGCGTCACCGTCGAGGACGTGCTCGCGGCCGTAGAAACCGCACTCGAAACGCATGGCCTGGCGATGACAGCTCTTTCGGCACTGGCCACCGCGGCGCTCAAGAAGGATGAAGACGCCATCGCCGCCGCCGGTCGCAAGCTGAACCTTCCAGTCATTATCGTCGACGACGCAGCCCTTCAGGCCGCCTCGCCGGGGACGCTCAGCAGCTCCAGCCTCTCGCGGGAGCTGGCAGGCACGTCATCGGTCTCGGAAGCCTCCGCCCTTGCCGTCGCCGGCAGAGGCGCGACGCTGCTTGGGCCCCGCACCGTGCTCGGTCCGGTCACCTGCGCCATCGCCATCAGCGGAGACGCGCCATGACCGTCCATTTCATCGGCGCCGGCCCAGGTGCGGCCGACCTCATCACGCTGCGTGGCGCAAGGCTCCTGGCGAGTTGCCCGGTCTGCCTCCACGCCGGCTCCATCGTCGCCCCGGAACTGCTGCAGCATTGCGCGCCGGGAACGAAGCTGATCGACACCGCGCCGATGTCGCTCGACGAGATCGAGGCTGAATATGTGGCCGCCCACATGGCCGGCCATGATGTTGCCCGCCTGCATTCCGGCGACCTGTCGGTGTGGAGTGCCGTCGCCGAGCAGATCCGCCGGTTGGAAAAGCATGACATCCCCTACACGCTGACGCCGGGTGTCCCTTCCTTCGCGGCCGCCGCCGCCGCACTTCGCCGCGAGCTGACCATCCCCGAAGTCGGGCAAAGCCTGGTGCTGACCCGCGTTTCCGGACGTGCGTCGAAAATGCCGCCCGGCGAAACGCTGGCCGGCTTCGGCCGCACCGGCGCCACGCTGGCCATCCACCTTGCCATCCACGCCATCGACCGCGTCGTCGCCGAGCTGACGCCGCACTATGGCGGCGATTGCCCGGTGGCGATCGTCTTCCGCGCCTCGTGGCCGGACGAACGCGTGCTGACCGGCACGCTGGAATCCATCGAAGCACAACTGGCGGCCGATCCGATGGAGCGCACAGCCATCATCTTCGTCGGCCGCTCGCTGGCGGCACAAGATTTCGGCGAGAGTTCATTGTACGACGCCCACTACCAGCGGCGTTTTCGCGGACGGGACGGATTGTGAGCGCCAGCACTGGAAATAACCGCGAAAACGCCACACTCGAACAGGCGCTCGCGCGGCTGAACTTCAAGCCGCGTTCGCTTGAGCCGGGGCATGTCTGGCTGGCCGGCGCCGGTCCCGGCGATCCCGGCTGCCTGACGCTGGAGGTGCTGGCGGCATTGGCCGAGGCGGATGCGCTGGTCTACGACGCGCTGGTATCGCCCGATGTGGTTGCTGTTGCCGGAAGTGCCGAGCTTTTCTTTGCGGGAAAACGCGGCGGCAAGCCCTCGATGAAGCAGGACGACATCACAGCCCTGCTGGTTCGACTGGCGCGCGAAGGCCGCCGCGTCATCAGGCTGAAGGGCGGCGACCCCTATATTTTCGGCCGTGGCGGCGAAGAGGCGCTGGCGCTGGCGCGTGAGAACATCCCGTTCCGCGTCCTGCCAGGCCTCACCTCGGGTCTCAGCGCGCTCGCCGCCACCGGCATTCCCGCCACCATGCGCGGCATCAACAAGGCTGTCATTCTGGCGACCGGCCACGCCGCCGGCACCGATGACGATCTCGACTGGGCGGCGATCGCCCGTACCGGCCAGCCAGTCGTCGTCTATATGGGCATGGCAAATCTGCCTCTCATAGCAGCCGCCCTGCTCGACGGTGGACTGGCGCCATCGACACCGGCGGCCGTGATCGTCGCCGCGACGACGCCTCAGGAAAGGACCGTCGTCGCCACGCTCGCCACCATTGCCGAGGCAGCGGCGGCGGCCGGGCTCGCCTCGCCGGCATTGATCGTCGTCGGCGGCATCGTCGCCATGCGCGCGGCACTGGCGGGCGGGGCATGACGGCCCGGGCGATCATCATCGGCGCGCCGCGCTCCGGTTCGGGCAAGACCAGCGTCACCATCGGCATCCTGCGCGCACTCACCCGGCGTGGCCTGAAAGTGCGCGGCGCCAAATCCGGCCCCGATTATATCGATCCCGGCTTCCACACCGCCGCCACCGGCCTGTCCGGCGTCAATCTCGACAGCTGGGCGATGTCGCCGCCGCTGCTCAATGCGCTCGCCGCGCAAGCGGCCGACGACACCGATTTCGTCATCCTCGAAAGCGCCATGGGCCTGTTCGACGGCATCCCAGCCTCGCCTGGCCGCACCGGTTCGGCTGCCGATCTGGCCCGGCTCTACGGCCTGCCGGTGCTGCTGGTGCTCGACGTGTCAGGTCAGTCGACGACGGCGGCGGCCGTCGCCAAGGGTTTTGCCACCTACGACCCTGATGTGCGCATGGCCGGCGTCGTGCTCAACCGGCTGGGCAGCGAGCGCCATCGCAAGCTGTCCGGCGACGCCATCGAGGCGATCGGCCTGCCCGTTGTCGGCGCTATTTTGCGCGACCCCTCGCTCAATTTGCCAGAGCGCCATCTCGGCCTCGTCCAGGCCGGCGAATATGACGACCTGATGGCGCATCTCGACCGGCTCGCCGACATGGCGGAGAAGTCGCTCGACCTCGACGCGGTCATGGCGCTGGCAACACCTCTCGTCCCCGCGGTCGGCGACTTCGCCGACGCGCTGCGGCCGCCCGGCCAACGCATCGCGTTGGCCGAGGACGCCGCCTTCACCTTCCTCTACCCGCACGTCGCCGCCTATTGGCGCAAGGCGGGCGCGGAAATCGTCCCGTTTTCGCCGCTCGCCGACGAAGCGCCGGACGAGGCGTGTGATGTCTGCTGGCTGCCCGGCGGCTATCCCGAGTTGCATGCCGGCAAACTCGCGGCCGCCGTGAATTTCCATGCGGGGATGGCACGTTTCGCCACGACAAAGCCGATCCATGGCGAATGCGGTGGCTTCATGGTGCTTGGTGAAGCGCTGGAGGATGCATCAGGCGAAACGCATCGCATGCTCGGCCTGCTCGGCCATTCCACCAGCTTCGCCAGGCGCAAGATGAATCTTGGCTACCGCGAGGCGCGGCTGCGTGCCGATTGCCCGCTGGGCGCACAGGGCGCGCTGATCCGGGGTCACGAATTCCACTATGCGCAGATGACGGCCACCGGCAATGACGAGCCGCTGGCTGACCTTGCCGATGGCCAGGGCAATCCGCTCGGCGCCTCAGGCTACCGGCGCGGCCACGTCAGCGGCACCTTCTTTCATGCGATTGCGAGGAGCTAGGGCCATGAAGCTCCCGAAAATCACCCTGTCGCCCCGGCAAGTCCTCGACGACATCGCGCTTTGCCTGGTCTTCTTCACCCGCCTGCCGCTGCCCGTGTTTGATTTTCGCGGCCGCAACCTCGCCGCCGCGATCTGGGCCGCCCCCATTGCCGGCCTTGTCGTCGGCCTGATCGGCGCCATCGTTTTTGCCACGGCGGAACGCTTTGGCCTTGCCATTGGGCCGGCGGCTGCCCTTGCCCTTGTTGCAACCGTGGCTACCACGGGCTGCCTGCACGAGGATGGATTGTCGGACGTTGCCGACGGCTTCGGTGGCGGCAAGTCGCGCGGCCGCAAGCTCGAGATCATGCGCGACAGCCGCATCGGCGCTTATGGCGCCATGGCGCTGGCGCTGGCGCTGCTGATCCGCTGGAGCGCGCTGTCGCAAGTGGTGGAACCCACACAGGCTCTGTTTGCGCTCGTGGCGGCGCACGCAGCCTCGCGTGGCGTGCTCGGCGCCTTCATGCATCTCTTGCCACCGGCGCGGTCCGACGGCCTGTCGGCTGGCGCCGGCACCGTTTCGCTCGAAACGGCAATAGCCGGAGCCGTGCTCGGCGCGATACCACTGCTCCTGCTCGGGCTTGGCGGCGCCATTGCCGCGCTCATCCTGCTCGGCCTGTTCTTTGCCGCCTTCCACGCCCTTTGCCTCAACCAGATCGAGGGCCAGACCGGCGACACGGTTGGCGCCTTGCAGCAGTTGAGCGAAATCGCGGTGCTTCTCGTCGCTTCCGTCGCCCTTTCCTGACCCCTTGACCTGATTCCCTTCCGGAGACATTGCCCCCATGCCCTTCAAATCCCTCGATGAACTGCGCGCCGCCTGCCTCGACCTGCCTGCCGGCAGCGAAGTGGCCGCCAGTGCCGTCGCTCGCCGCCAGGACACGCTGACCAAGCCGCAAGGCAGCCTCGGCAAACTCGAAGCGATCGCCGCCTGGCTGGCGCGCTGGCAAGGCCGCGACATGCCAAGGCTCGACCGCGTGAAAGTCTTCGTCTTCGCCGGCAACCACGGCGTCACCGCGCAGGGCGTGTCGGCCTATCCCTCCGAAGTCACCGTGCAGATGGTGGCGAATTTTGCCGGCGGCGGTGCCGCCATCAACCAGCTCGCCCGCATCGCCGGCGCGGAACTCGACGTCATCCCGCTTGATCTCGACCATCCCACCGGTGACTTCACGCAAGTGCCGGCAATGGATGAGAAGGCCTTCCTCGCCGCTGTCTCGGCGGGCTATGACGCCGTGACGAAAGACCTCGACCTGGTCTGCTTTGGCGAAATGGGCATCGGCAACACCACGCCCGCCGCCGCCATTTCGGCTGCCTTGTTCGGCGGCGGCGCCGAAAAATGGACCGGGCGCGGCACCGGCGTCGACGACGCCGGCCTGAAGCGCAAGGTGGTCGCCATCGAAGCCGGCCTGAAGCGCCACGCCGCGGCCCTCGCCGATCCGCTGGGCATCGCTGCCGCGCTCGGCGGGCGCGAACTCGCCGCCATCTTCGGCGCCACGCTCGCCGCCCGCCATCTCGGCATACCCGTGCTGCTCGACGGCTTCGTCTGCACCGCCGCCGCCGCGCCATTGGCGAAGCTGCACCCGACCGGCCTTGCCCATACGATCGCCGCCCACGTCTCAGCCGAATCGGGTCACCGCGGCCTCCTCGAAGCGCTCGCCCTGCCGCCGCTGCTCGATCTCGGCATGCGGCTCGGCGAAGGCTCCGGCGCGTGTCTGGCCGTCAACATCGTCCGCTCGGCGCTGGAGTGCCATGCGACGATGGCAAGCTTTGCCGAGGCTCGGGTTTCGGAGAAATAATCCGTCAAACTTTTAACGTGATTGAGCCAAAATAATAACGTCGTTTTGATTGTTACGTGAGATCAGTAGATCTCATGTGGAGATCAGGCGATGTATTTGAAGGCGATACCTGTCATTGCACTGCTTCTTGGCACTGCTGCGCCAGCTTTTTCGCAGTATGTCGATGAGAACGGCCGCTTCCGGCACGCGGGCGACGATGGGCTGGCCAAGGTCCAGTCCAGCCTGACCATGACCCTTCCGGTCAAGGACGAAGAGGATGTCGCCACACAGCAGCAAACCGCGCTGCGTTCGTTCTACAAGGTCGCTGCCGCCAGTTGCGCCATGGTGCTCGATACCGTCGCCGACACGTGCGAGGTAACCAGCGTGACCACGAACGTCAACGCCAGGGATCGCAGCATGGGAGGCGCTGCGGGATCGCAGATGACGGTGACCGGGCAGATCGCCATGAAGGTCAAGTTCAAGGCCAGTATTGGCAAACCGGCGCAGTGAACGGCCATTGCGGTACGAGACGCTCCAAACGCGTCCCGTCTCTAGGTCTATCCACCAAGTCTTCTAGGAATTTGGTGGGTGCGCACAGGATTGAACTGTGGACCCGCTGATTAAGAGTCAGCTGCTCTACCAACTGAGCTACGCACCCACTCGGCCGGCAAAAACCGGCGTTGGCGGGCATATAGCCGCCGATACCGGTCCTGTCCAGCCCTGCTGGAATCATTTCCCGACAAATCGACCGGGGCTCTCTCCAATCAGGCGAAAAGCTTGCCTTCCGCCACCTTGATCGCATGCCCGCCAATGCGCGCGGACGCCAGTTTTCCGCCTTGCACGGTCAGTTCGAGGCGGATGCGCGACGGTCGGCCCATCTCCAGTCCCTGTTCGATCCATAGCTGCGAAACCCCGTCCGTCGGGCCGTCGAAATGCATGATGGCGCCGGCGAAGGCCGCCGCCGCCGAACCGGTCGCTGGGTCCTCATAGGAAGGCGTGCCGGGAACGATCATGCGGACATGGAACGCGCTTTCGTGGTTCACCGTTTCGCGGCAATAGACGTACGGGCTGGCGAAGGCCCATTCGCTCTTGCGCGGCGCCAGTTCCGACCACGCCTGATTGTCCAGCCGGATGCGGCCCGCCGCTTCGAGATTGGCGATAGGAATGGTCACATAGGGCACGCCCGCCGACCAGAAGGCGATGCGGTGATTCTCGAAGCCGATCTCGTGCGGCGCCAGGCCAAGGGCAGCGCCGATCGCCTCCGGATCGGCATCCAGCTTCAGCGGCTCCGGCAATTTCGCCAGGTCGAACTCGGCGAAGGTGGCGCCATCGTGCGTGCTGACCGCGCAACGCACCGGGCCGATGTTCTCTTCAAGCACGAAGATGCCGGCGCCGCCCTCGCCCGCCAGTTCGGCCAGCGCGATGGCCGAGCCCACCGTCGGATGGCCGGCGAATGGCATTTCATAGTCGGGCGTGAAGATGCGGATGCGGTTGCGGTGCTTGGGATTGTCCGGCGGCAACACGAAAACCGATTCGGACAGGTTGAACTCGCGCGCGATGGCCTGCATCGCTGCCGTGTCCAGACCTTTGCAATCCAACACCACGGCCAGCGGGTTGCCGGCCAGTCGCTCTGTCGTAAACACATCGTAAAGCAAGTAATTCCGGGTTTGCATCCTGCCTCAATCCCAACATGGGCGAAATTTAATTTGATATTCGAACCGGTAAGCCTGATCTGTGCACAGACAGGGACATTACGCATCATAGGGGTCCGACGTGGACCAGATTGTCAATCTGCCAAAGACGGAATCGGATTCCGCCATCGAGACGGCGCTTGGGCTCGACCAGACCGGTCGGCGCAGGACGCGCCGGCGTGGCTGGCTCTATGCGTTGCTGACCCTCATCGTGCTTGCCGCCGGCCTTGGCCTCTATCAATGGTATGCGGGCACGCCGACCAGGATTGACTACACCACGGTGCCGGCCGCCAAGGCCGACCTCACCGTCCAGGTGTCGGCGACAGGCACGCTGCAGCCGCTCACCCAGGTCGACATATCAAGCCAGCTCTCAGGCATCATACGCTCGGTCGCGGTCAACGAGAACCAGCAGGTGAAGAAGGGTGACGTGCTGGCGGCCCTCGACACCGCCAAGCTGCAGGTCCAGATCGAACGCGCCGAAGCGTCCGCCAAGGGAGCGGCCGCCAATGTGGAGGACGCCAGGGTGACGCTCGCCGAGAACGAGAGCGCGCTTGTCCGCGCCGCGGCCCTGACCAAGCGTGGCATGGCAACCGACCAGTCGCTCGAGGCGGCGACCGCGACGCGCGACCGTTCCAAGGCGGCACTCGATAGCGCCGAGGCCAATCTCGCCATCGCCAATGCCGATCTCAAGTCGCAGCAGACCGACCTTGCCAACAGCACCATCTTCGCGCCGATCGACGGCATCGTGCTGACGCGTTCAGTCGACCCCGGCCAGACGGTCGCTTCCTCGCTGCAGGCGCCGGTGCTGTTCATCATCGCCGCCGATTTGAGGAACATGGAACTGGTGGCGGCGGTCGACGAAGCCGATATCGGCGCGGTCAAGTCGGGCCAGCATTCCCGCTTCACCGTCGACGCCTTCCCGGAGCGGCCGTTCGACGCCAAAATCCGCGACATCTCCTATGCCTCGGTCACGACGGACGGCGTCGTCACCTACAATGCGCGGCTCGAAGTCGACAACAACGAGTTGCTGCTGCGGCCCGGCATGACCGCCACCGTTTCTGTGGTCACGAGGGAAGCCAAGGACGTGCTCACCGTGCCCTCTTCCGCTTTCCGCTATCGCCCGGCGCAGCAAGCGGCGCGCGGCTGGAGCCTGAGCGACCTGTTCACCGGCCGCATGGGCCGCGGCAATCGCCAGCGCCCGGCGGCGAAGGCCCCGACCGATGGTTCCCGCACGCTCTATGTGCTGGAGAACGGCCGCCCGCGTCCGGTCAACGTCAAGATCGGTTCGACCGATGGCGAACTGACCGAGATCACCTCCGGCCTGGAGGAAGGCGCTCAGATCATCACCGCTTCGCAGTCGCGGAGCTGAGGCAGTGGCCGCGGGCGCCCCCCTCATCACCTTCGACAAGGTCTGGAAGAGCTACGGCCAGGGCGAAGCCAAGGTGCATGCGCTGGCCGGAGTCGATCTTGCCATCCGGCGCGGTGAATTCGTCGCCATCATGGGCCCATCGGGCTCCGGCAAGTCGACGGCGATGAACATCATCGGTTGCCTCGACACGCCGACGGCCGGAACCTATTCCTTCATGGGCGTCGATGCCGGCCGGCTCGACCGCAACCGCCGCGCCATGCTGCGCAACCTCTATGTCGGCTTCGTCTTCCAGGGCTACAATCTCTTGGCCCGCACCACCGCGGCCGAAAATGTCGAGCTGCCGCTGATCTATCGCGGCGTCGCCGCCCGCGAGCGCCGCGACCTTGCCATGCAGGCGCTAGCCGAGGTCGGCCTTGTCGGTCGCGAGCATCACACGCCGGCCGAACTCTCCGGCGGCCAGCAGCAGCGCGTGGCGATCGCACGCGCCATCGTCACCAGGCCGACGCTGCTCGTCGCCGACGAGCCGACCGGCAATCTCGACACCGCACGCACGCATGAGATCATGGAGCTGCTGACGCGTCTGAACAAAGAGCTTGGCCTGACCGTCACCATGGTCACCCACGAAGCCGATGTCGCCGAATATGCCGAGCGTACCATCCGCTTCCTCGACGGCCATGTCGCCTCCGACACCATGAATATGGAGATGGCATGATCTGGGAAACCGTCCGCCTCTCGCTGCGCTCGATCCGCCGCAACGTGCTGCGCTCGTTCCTGACCTTGCTCGGCATCGTCATCGGCGTTGCCGCCGTCATTGCCATGCTGACCATCGGCTCCGGCACCACGCAAAAGGTCAAGTCCGACATTTCCAAGCTCGGCAGCAATCTGCTGGTCGTCCGAGCCGGGCGCCCGGCCGGCCCCGGCGGTCCGGGCGGGCTCGACCAGGCGGTGCGGCCGCTGGCGGAAAAGGATCTGGCGGCGCTGGTTGCGCATCTCACCGGCGCGCGCGCCATCTCGCCGGCCGCGCAGAAGCAGGTGCGCGTCATCTTCGGCACCGAGAGCCTGACCTCTGGCGTCACCGGCACCGACAGCGCCTATCTCGACGCACGCGACTGGAAGCTGGTGTCCGGCCGGCCGTTCAGCGATTCCGAAACTCGCTCCGGCACCGGTGTGTGCCTGATCGGCGAGACGGTGCGCCAGCAATTCTTCGGCGCCGGCGATCCCGAGGGCGAGATCATCCGCGTCAACCGCACCTCCTGCAGGATCATCGGCCTGCTCGAGCCGAAAGGCTACACCGGCTTCGGCCAGGACCAGGACAATGTCGTGCTGATGCCGCTCGCCGCCTATCAACGCCGCATCGCCGGCAATCGCGACATCGACAACATCTACATCGCCGCCGACGACCGCACGCCGACCACCGAGTTGCAGCCGCGCGTCGAGGACATTTTGCGCGATGCGCGCCGCATTACGCCCGACCGCGAGAGCGATTTCGGCATCCGCGACATGACCCAGATCGCCGACGCCATGGCCAGCGCCACCACGACGATGACCGGCATGCTGGGCGCGGTCGCCGGTGTCAGCCTGCTGGTCGGCGGCATCGGCATCATGAACATCATGCTGGTGTCGGTCACCGAACGCACGCGCGAGATCGGCATCAGGCTCGCCATCGGCGCGCATGAAAAGCACATCCTCATCCAGTTCCTGGTCGAGGCGACCGTGCTGTCGCTGCTTGGCGGCATCATCGGCATCCTGATTGGGCTGGCGCTGGCCGGCCTTGCCTCGGTGACGCTGACCATACCTTTCGCGCCAAGCCCGGCCGTCATTCTGCTTGCCGTCGGCTTCTCCGCGCTGATCGGCATGGTGTTCGGCTTCTTCCCGGCGCTGCGCGGCGCCAGGCTCGATCCGATCGACGCCTTGCGTCACGAATAGCATGGCCGCGCCGGCGGGCTTGTCCTATCCCTTGCTCGCCTATGGCTTGGTAGGGAACGCCGGTTATACCGCTGCTTCCCACGGATTGACGGTACTCAGTCCGGCGGCCGCGAATGGGCTGGTGTCGCGGGTGGCGACCGTGAGGCCGTGTACCGCGGCCGTGGCCGCGATATAGCCGTCGGCGTTGCCGATCGCCTTGCCTGCGGCTCTCGCCTGCACCATGAGGTTAGCATAGGCGCGCGACGCGTCGAGGTCGAACGGCAGAATGCGGTCAGCGAACAGCGGCAACGCGTCCTGATCGAGACGGTCATGGAGGATCGTGCGACGCTTGCCGGCAGGCATGGCCGCGATCCCGAAACGCAGCTCAGCCACGGTGACGGCCGATAAATACAGGGTTTCGGCGGCCTGGGCGTCGATCCACGCGATGACGCGAGGATCGGGTGCAGGTCTCCACGGCTCGGAAATGACATGGATGTCGATGAGGATCATTCGAACCGCACCGGCTCGCCCGGTGTTTTGTCGCGGAGCTGCTGCAAGGCATCGACATCCCCATGCGACAATCCGGCCTCGCGGCCAATGGCGGCGAGCAGCGAGCCGAGCTTGATCCGATTGGCCGGCCGCACGGCCGTTTCCAGGATCTCACGCATTTCGGCCTCAGTGCTGCGGCCATGATGCGCTGCTCGCACCTTCAAGGCGCGGAGCGTTTCCTCTGGCAAATTGCGGATCGTGACGGCGCTCATCGATATCATTCCAATCCACAATGATGTCATTGCTATCAGTATGGAAAATCTGCTATCAGATACAACTGGTACGCACCGATATTAGTCTGCGCGCGCGAAATGCCACTCGATCAGCGGCTTCATGTGCGGCGACAGGCCGTCCGGCAGGTCGCCGGCATGGCGGATGATCACCGGCCCCTCGATCTCCGGGTCGGCTTCGGTGGCGACGAAGGCCAAGATTTGGCGCGCGATCTCATTGGCGGGCGCGTCGACGTGATAGCGGCGGAAGATGACGGTGCCGCTTGCCGTCGACAGGGCGTGCCAGCGCACACCACGCCTGGCGTTCGACAGGTCGATGCCGGTCTCCTCGCGCACCTCGCGCATCATGTTGAAATCGACATCGACGAGACCGTCGCGGAAATCGATCGGCTCGAACGAACCGGCGGCGAAATAGACCCGGCCGGCACTGACGGTTCGCGGTCCCATGCGGATCGCCACCAGA
Source organism: Mesorhizobium sp. CO1-1-11 (assembly GCF_020164995.1). NCBI lineage: Bacteria > Pseudomonadati > Pseudomonadota > Alphaproteobacteria > Hyphomicrobiales > Phyllobacteriaceae > Mesorhizobium > Mesorhizobium sp. CO1-1-11. The sequence continues at coordinate 220,557 of NZ_JAIUHE010000004.1, read as the reverse complement.
GCGTTGTCCCCGGCCACCAGCACGGCATGGGCATAGGCGTGTTCGGCGCCGGAATTCTCGCGCCGCTTCCGCCACAGCATGAAGGTCGAGTAATTGACCGCATGGCAGCGGCCGATAAGGCTGCGGTCGCGATAGGCAAGCTCGGAAAGCAGCACCACAATGCCGTCGAACAGCGCCGGATTGGCCTCGATCTCGCCCCGCCAGTTCTCGGCAATCACCGCGGCATTCTCCACCGCGAAGGGATGCGGGCCGGGATCGAGACGGACATCGATGGCATCGACCGGCAGGATGACATTGCGCGGAAGATCAAAACTCATGTCGGCTCAGGCCATGTCCAGCGTGATCGCCACCGGGCAATGGTCCGAGGCCTTTGGCCGGTCCCAGCCGGCGCGCGGGAAGCGCTCGACTTCCTGGCCCGCGGGAAAGATCGTGCGCCAGGGCTGGCCATTGCGGATGATGTCGGGAACTGCGGTGGCGTTCTTCGCCGCCAGCCCCTTCGACAGCAGGATATAGTCGAGCTGGCACAGATGCCGCTCTTGCGGCCCGCGTGTGTGATAGAAGGTCCAGCGGTTCATTTCCGGCCGCCGCTCGACCACATTTTCACAGAAGCCGCCCGCCGTCAGCACATTGATGCAGGACAGGTTCTCGTCGACCACCTCGAAACGGTAGCCGTCGACCTCATCGCCGGCGATCTTCACCCGCTGGCGGTAATCGTTCATGTCGCCGCAGATCGCCCAGCGCTTGTCGGCCGCGTGCTCCGCCCCGAAACGCTCCTCGATGATGCGCCGCACGGCCTGCGCCTCCGCGATGCGCACCGGCATTGTCGCCTCGCGTCCGTCGAGCCCGTTGCGGGGCGAGCCCATGGACTTGAAGTGCACGAGATAAAGCGTCATCGGCGCGCCGCCCACCTTGATGTCGACCTCCAGGCAGTCGCGCCGGAAGATGCGTTCATTGGGCTGGTTGCCGAGGGCCGCCAGCTCGGGCGTATGCAACCCGAACTGCTCGTAGGTGACATAGGCGTGGCTGGTCATGCGCACGAATTCGATCGGCTGTCCCTGCGCGGTCTCGTTGCGCATCATCACCGCGACATCGATGCCGCGCGAATCATTGCCCGACGTGGTGTATTTCTGGCGGTAGCCCTGCCCCACCATCTTGAACAGATAGCCGTACTCGAAGGCCTTCAAGGCCTCGATGTTGTCGACCTCCTGCATGCAGATGATGTCGGCACGAGCGGCTGCAATCGCCAACGCCGTCAGTTGGCGCGTGTCGTCGGATTGCGCGATGGCGCGCGCCTGTTCCAGCATCTTGTATTCGGCCTCGCTCTGGATATCGAAGAGCGCCAGCGTGCGATCCTCGTTGAGCTGGTTGCGAAAGCCGGAAAAATCGAACCTGTTCATCAGGTTCTCGACATTGAAGGTGGCAAGGCGCAGCGACATGCGCTGACCTTTGCCTGCAAGAGCGGCGGAAAACAAGATCGCAGGACCACAAGCGGGGATCCCTTGGTCCCGGTGGCTTTCGCGCCATGGTTGACGGAACCTTTCCGTTCATCCGCCGTTCAGACGCAAAGGTCCACGGTAAGCCCATTCCCAGGGTAGGCGTGGGGCCTGTTCTCTTGGAGAAGTGCAATGAACGCGCTCTTTTCTTCCACTGTCAAATCCGGGCTGATAGCGCTCGGTATTGTCTCCGGCATCACGGCGCCATCCGCTGCCGCGCCGATTCTGCAGCCGGATGTGTCGATCCCGGCCAGCACCGCCGCCCCGACGGTCATCCCGGTCCGCGAGGGCTGGGCTGGCGGAAACAACGGCGGCGATTGGAGATGGCGCCGGTCAGGCAATTGGAACGGCCGCCACTGGAATGGCGGAGGCAACTGGAGCGGCCGCCACTGGAACGGTGGCGGCAACTGGAACCGCGGCGACAACTGGCGCTGGCGCCACGGCCGTCATTATTATCGTGGCGGACGCTACTACGATGATGGCGCTGCCGCGGTCCTCGGTCTCGGCCTGGGGCTCGGCCTCGGCAGCATGTACAACAACTACAACAACTACGATTACTATGCGCCGGCGCCGCGCCGCTATTATCGCGCCGGCCGGCTGTCGAACGCGCATGTGCAATGGTGCTACAACCGCTACCGCTCGTATCGCGCCTACGACAACACGTTCCAACCCTATAATGGCCCGCGCCAGCAATGCTGGTCGCCCTATAGTTGAGTTGCCTGCGGCTGATACCAGAAATGAAAACGGCGCCACGTGGCGCCGTTTTCGTTATTGATCGCGAAGCGTGGTTCGCTCAGTTCTTGGCCTTGTCGACCAGCTTGTTCTTGGAAATCCACGGCATCATGGCGCGCAGCTTGGCGCCGACTTCCTCGATCTGGTGGCCGTCGTTGTTGCGGCGGATGCCCTTGAAGCGGGACATGCCGGCGCGGTATTCCTGCATCCATTCCGAGGTGAACTTTCCAGTCTGGATGTCCTTCAGCACGCGCTTCATCTCGGCCTTGGTCTCGGCGGTGATGATGCGCGGACCCGAGACATATTCGCCCCACTCGGCGGTGTTCGAGATCGAGTAGTTCATGTTGGCGATGCCGCCTTCATAGATCAGGTCGACGATCAGCTTGACCTCGTGCAGGCACTCGAAATAGGCCATTTCCGGCGCATAGCCGGCTTCCACCAGCGTCTCGAAGCCGGCGCGGATCAGTTCGACCAGGCCGCCGCACAGCACGACCTGCTCGCCGAACAGGTCGGTCTCGCATTCCTCGCGGAAATTGGTCTCGATGATGCCCGAACGGCCGCCGCCAACGCCGCAGGCGTAGGAAAGCGCGAGATCGAGCGCGTTGCCCGAGGCGTCCTGGTTGACGGCGACCAGGCACGGCACGCCGCCGCCCTTCTGGTATTCGCCGCGCACCGTGTGGCCCGGGCCCTTTGGCGCGATCATGACGACGTCGACGGTCGACTTCGGCTCGATGAGGCCGAAATGCACGTTGAGGCCGTGCGCGAAAGCGATCGCGGCGCCGTCGCGGATGTTCGGCGCGATTTCGTTCTTGTAGATGTCGGCCTGCAATTCGTCGGGCGTCGCCATCATCATCAGGTCGGCCCATTTGGCGGCATCGGCGACGCTCATCACCTTGAGCCCGTCGGCCTCGACCTTCTTGGCGGTCGCCGAGCCGGCCTTGAGACCGATCGCGATCTCCTTGGCGCCGGAATCCTTGAGGTTGAGCGCATGCGCCCTGCCCTGGCTGCCATAGCCAATGATGGCGACCTTCTTGCCCTTGATCAGGTTCAGATCGGCATCACGATCGTAATAGACACGCATTTTGTCTTCCTTCCCGTTTTTGAAGATCAGAGGCCTTGCGGCCCGTTTTTTGCTCCGAAAAGAGCGAGAAACTGCTGCGTCGCGCGGACGGCATCGCCGCCGATCGTCGCTTCAGTCAATTCCAGCCGGTCGCCGAGCAGCAGGCGGATCTGCACGTCCCGGCCAACCAGCCCGAAAAAGGTACGGAACGCCGTCTCGGCATCCGTAAATTCAAGGAGCCCGGCCTGCCGGCCGGCTTCCAGCACGGGCTTCAGCCGCTTGGCCAGCGCAAAGCGCCCATTCTCCAGCACGACGGCGCCGAGATTGTCCTTCCCCGAACCGGCATGGCCGACCGCCACCCTATTGAGGGCGATCGACGTATCGCTGGAGATCACCTTCAACCAGTCGGAGGCAAAGCGCTCCAGGCTCGCCGTGAGCGAGGCAAGGTCAAGCCCCTTGCCGTCGACCGAAGCCACCCGCACTTTCGAGGCCTGCCACTGCACGGTCGCCGTCAAGAGTCCGTCGCGATCGCCGAACCATTTGTAGAGTGTTTCCTTCGAGCAGCTCGCGCGACGCGCCACGGCGGTCATGGTCAGATGATCGCCCTCCTCGACCAGCAGCCGCAAAGCCGCGTCCAGGACGGCCTGCTGCCGCTCCGTCAGCGCCTCGCTGTTGTCGATGTCGGGCACGCTGTGCAACACGCTCTTCCCTCGGAAGGACAAGGCAGGGCGTGAATTCGACCTGCCGTACCGTACGTTACGGTTCGGCATATTGCGCAATCCGGTGAGCGGCGCAAGGGCAAAGGAGAAAAAATCCGCTTATGTCCGCGCAGCCGCGCAATCCGTGTGCTCAGTCCGCGGTAGGCGGATGACGCAGGCGGCCCAGCAGCGCCGAGACCGTGCTCAGCTCATCCGACGACAGCTTCGCGCCAACCAACTCCTCGATCGACCTGCCATAGATCGCCCACATGCGGCGGCGCGTCTCCCGTCCCTTGGGCGTGACGCGGATGGTCTGGCCGCGGCCATCATCGGCCACCGGCAGTTTCTCGACCAGCCCGTCGGCCTCGAGCCGAGCCAATAGACGCGAGATGTTGTACTGCGCGAACAGGGTGCGTTCGATCAGTTGAAACGGCCGCAACCCACCCTCGCCCGCCTCGGCAAGCTCGTGCAGCACATCGTACCAGGCGAGCGGCGGCAGGCCGCCCTCCTTCAGCGCGTCTTCGGCCCGTTCCATCAGTTGGCGCGAAACCCGCATCAGGCGGGCCCAGGCCTTGATGGCTTCAGGCGAAGGCTTGGCTTTTTCGGTCATGGCCCACCCTAGGCGATAGATGCAGATGCATCAAGCTTGACGTTCAATGCACATGCATCTACATAAATGCAATTGCATCGATATCGAAAGGCACATTCCTATGAAACCCGCCGACACTCTTGTTCTCGTCAGCCATCCGCTCTGCCCCTATGTCCAGCGCGCCGCGATTTCGCTGGCCGAGAAAGGCGTGCCGTTCGAGCGGATCGACATCGACCTTGCCGACAAACCGGACTGGTTCAAGGCGATCTCGCCGCTCGGCAAGGTGCCATTGCTGTGCGTACGGCAAAATGGCGACGAGACGATAATCTTCGAATCCGCGGTCATCCTCGAATTCCTCGAGGAAACGCAGGCCAATCCCCTCCATCCCGCCGACCCCTATGCACGCGCCCGGCACCGTGCCTGGATCGAGTATGGCTCAGCCATCCTCAACACCATCGGCCGGTTCTATTCAGCGCCGAGCGAGGCCGGCTTCCTCGCCGAAGCCAGCGCGCTATCGGCGATGTTCGACCGTGTTGAGGCTGAACTGCCGGGCGGCGCCGGGCGGAGCGGGCCATGGTTCGCTGGCAGCCGCTTTTCCCTCGTCGATGCCGTTTACGGTCCGGTCTTCCGCTACCTCGACGCCTTCGATCGGATCGGCGATTTCGGTATTCTTGACGGCAAGCCGCTTGTCCAGGCTTGGCGCAGTGCGTTGAGTGACCGTCCGTCGATCAGGCAGGCCGTGGCGCCGGACTATCCGCAGCGCCTGCATGCCTTCCTGCGGGCGAAGGGATCATTTCTATCAAGCCTCATTCGGCAAGGCGATCCGGCCATAGCGCTTCGGCAAGCCCAGCCCGCCTGAACGGATCGATCACCGTGCCGGCGACCATGGAGGCCAGGAACCGCGGCGCCGGCGGGATCTTGGCGATCGTCGCCACCAGCCTGTCGCGGATGAAGGGCAGCGCCACCGAATCCGACTGGTAGAAGGGCGTGAACGCCAGCGACAGTGCCTGAAAGACCCTGACATGCCGGCGCCGCGCTCGCGCATAGACTTCCAGCGCTGTCTCCACGCCGTCCGCTCGCGCCAGCGCATAGCTAAGTGCCGCGGCGTCGAGTAGCGCCATGTTGGCGCCCTGGCCAAGCTGCGGGCTGGTCGAATGGGCGGCGTCGCCGATCACGGCCAGCCGCCGGCAAACCGGAAACTTCATCGTGTGATGGCCGTAGCGGGCCAGCGAGAGCTGGTCGAAACTGTCGATCTGGCTGGTGAACGCCTCGGCCTGCGGCCACAGCCGCACCACCCGCTCCTTCCAGGCATCGATGCCGAAGCTGCGGACTATATCGGCATCCGCCGGTTTCAGGCTCCAGAAGAAGGCCGCCATCCTTTCGGCGCCCGGCTCGGGCCGCCCGATCGGCAGCACGCCGATCATCACGCTGGCCTTGTCGTAGCGCTGCAGAAGCGCGTGCTCGTCAAAGCCCTCGCCGCGCCAGCCGAGCGATGCCCAGAACGCGCCATAGGTGAGTGGCCGTGGCGCTTCGGCACTACCGGCGCACCGCCGCAGCTTCGAGCGCGCGCCGCTGGCGTCGACAATTAGATCGAACGGCCCTTCCCTTCGGCCATGACCTCGGATCAGCGTGACCCGCTCGCCGGTCTCCAGGGCCTCGATTTCGACGCCGGTCTCGATGGGGATCGCCTCGCGCCGGGCAGCGCGAAAGAGTACGCCGAACAGGGCGGCCCTGTGTACCGCCAGGCCGAAACGGTTGCCGCGCTGGGCATCGTAGCGGACATCGAGCACGGTGCGGCCGCTCGACGCATCGACGCCATGCAGCCGGTCGATCCTGCTGCCCAGCGCCATGATGTCGTCGAGCAGGCCGAGATCGGCGAGCACCGTCAGCCCAGTCGGCTGCAGGATCAGCCCGGAGCCGACCGGCCTCGGTTCCTCGAAGCGCTCGAAGATGGTGACGCGGTGGCCGGCGCGCTTGAGATAAAGCGCCGCGGCGAGCCCGGCCGGACCAGCGCCGGCGATTGCGATACCGTAGGAAATGCCGCTGCCCCCAAGCCGATTGGCCGGGACAATCCTTCAGCCGCCGGACGAAATCAAGTCGCGACGCCGAGCGCTAGCCTGCTGGTCAAGCTTGCGTCGAATCGAAGGCAGTCCGCGCGCCGCGCACTGCGTCGTGGTTGTTTTCGGCCCACTGCAGCAGATACTGCAAAGCGTCGAACATCGATCGCCCAAGGTCGGTCAGGCTGTATTCGACACTGGGCGGCTTGGTCGGAAACACCTCGCGGCGCACATAGCCGTCGCGCTGCAGATCGTAGAGCGTCTGGGTCAACATGCGCTGCGAGATATCGGGAACCAGCCGCCGCAGCTCGCCGAAGCGATAAGGCTGCTCGGCCAGCGCCGTTGTCAGCAGCGAACTCCATTTGCCATTGAGTCCCTGGATGACGTCGCGGACCGGGCAATCGGCAATGTTTCCGCCGTCGGTCATCGCTTTGTAGACTTCGAGTTTGGATTTCAGATTGACGGTCCGGCTGTCCATGGCTGGTTCCCTGCGCGTGCCTACCTCCCCAAAAACTGCCTTCTTTACCGCACCGGGTCAATTCCTATTTTAGTGCTGGTCTCTTTTTGAGACCACCACCCGAACCGCCCTTCCGGCGCAATGTCAGGATCCCCCATGACCGCAACTCTTCTCGTCACCGGCGCGTCCGGCCAGCTCGGCCGCAGCGTCATCAACCATCTGCTGGACACGTTCGAGGTGCCGGCGGCCCGGATCATCGCCACAACCCGCACGCCCGCCAATCTTGCCGACCTGTCGGCGCGCGGCGTCACAGTTCGCGAGGCTGATTTCGACGATCGGGCCTCGCTTGCCCAAGCCTTCGCGGGCGCCGACCGGGCGCTCATCATTTCGACCAACGAGCTGGCGATCCAGGGAAAGCGGCGCGAGCAGCAGCTTGCCGCCGTCGCGGCGGCCAGGCAGGCTGGCGTTGGCCACCTGCTTTACACCTCGTTGCCCAACACCGAACCCGGTTCCGCCGTGCTCTTTGCCCCCGATCACTACGACACCGAGCAGGCGATCAAGGCCAGCGGCATTCCCTACACGATCTTCCGCAACGGCTGGTACGACGAGAACCTGTTCATGGCGATGCCGCAAATCCTCGCATCGGGCCAATGGTATACGTCGGCGGCCGACGGCGCGATTTCCTATGGCGCGCGTGACGACCTTGCCGCGGCCATAGCCGCGGGGCTGGCTTCGGATAACACCGAAAGCACGACTTACACGCTGACTGGCCCCAAGGCCTATACTTCAGCCGAAGTCGCCGTGCTCGTCACCGAAGTCACAGGCAAGCCGATCCAGATCGTCCAGCTCTCCGATGAAGCGCTGACCGAAGGCATGAAGGCAGCCGGGCTTCCAGAGCCGATCGCCAGGCTCCTGGTGTCCTTCGACGCCGCCACGCGCGCCGGCGACCTTGGCATGGTAACGGATTCGGTCGAGACACTTTCCGGTCGGAAATCGGTACCGCTGAAGCAGTTCCTCGAGGCCAACAAGGCCGCACTGGCGGGTTGATGTCAGCGCGGCGGGAAGTCTTTCTCCCGCCGCGCTATTTCGGGGTCTTGACCAGCCCGAGCCGGACCAGGCTTTCGGCGGTGGCGGCCAGCGCGTCCTCGCGCGAGCGCGGCGCCCAGCCGAGCATGCGCACCGCCTTGGCGTTGGTGGCGTTCTTGACCTTGCCGAGTTCCGTCACGAGTTGCGCGGCTTCCGCGTTGAACAGCCCCACCACCCGCACCAACCAATCGGAAAGCTCCCGTGTCGTGACCCGCGAGGCGGCCGCGCCGAGCCGCGTTTTCACCGTCTGGGCGATCTCCCGCACGGTCATGAAATCGCCGGCAACAGCCAGGAAGCGCTCGCCACTGGCGGCGGGATTGGTCATTGCGCGCACATGCAGGTCCGCCACGTCGCGCGCGTCGACCACGCCGAACGACAGGCGCGGCAACCCAGGCATCGCACCGTTCATCATGCGCTGAACAAATTCGGTGGAGGTCGAATGGTCGGACCCGAGCACCGGTCCGAAAATGCCGACCGGATTGACGACGGCCAACTCCAGCTTGCCACCCTCGGCGGCGATGAAATCCCAGGCCGCGCGCTCGGCGAGCGTCTTCGATTTCACATAGGCGCTGACCTTGGCCGTCGGATCGGTCCAACTCTCCTCGGTGAAAGGCCGGCCGCCGGGCGGCATCTTGCCATAGCCGATGGCGGCGAAGGACGAGGTCAGCACGACGCGTTTGACGCCAGCGTCTCGCGCCGCCCTGAGCACGCGCAACGCGCCTTCGCGAGCCGGGATGATCAGGTCATCCTCATGCTTCGGCGCGCCGGGCGGAAATGGTGACGCGACATGCAGGACATAGTCGCAGCCGGCGACAGCGTCGGGCCAGCCGGCATCGCTCATGAGGTCGGCGATGGCAAAGGAAAGCCTGTCGCCCGGCTCGCCGCCGCCGGCCTCGAGCATGGCGATAACGTCGGCTTCACGCCTGGCGGAGCGCACCGTCGTGCGCACGCGATAGCCCGCCTTCAACAGGGCAAGAATACAGTGCGCGCCGAGGAAACCCGATCCGCCGGTGACAAGCACCAATTCGCCGCCCATGGCCACCTCCCCGTCAGGCCGAGGCGATCGACCTCGTCAGATCGCCACCTGCGTGCCGATTTCTACCACACGCCCGGTCGGGATCTGGAAATATTCGGTCGCGTCGGCCGCCGTGCGCGCCAGGCCGATGAACAGCCTGTCCTGCCACACCGGCATGCCTGAATTGGGCGAGGCTTTCAGCGACCGCCGCGACAGGAAGAACGACGTCGTCATGATGTCGAATTTCCAGCCCTGCTTGCGGCAGATCGCCAGCGCGCGCGGGATGTTGGGCTGTTCCATGTAGCCGAAGGTCAGCGTCACCCGCATGAACAACTCGTTGACCGTCTCCATCTTGACGCGTTCGCTGTCGGGCACGACGGGCTGCGGCGCGGTCACCACCGAAAGGATGACGTTCTGCTCGTGCAGCACCTTGTAGTGCTTGAGGCTGTGCATCAGGGCGGTCGGCGCGCTCAAGGGATCGCTGGTCAGGAACACCGCGGTGCCGGACACCAGCTGCGGCTTCTTCTTCAGCAGATTGCCGGCGAGGAAATCGAGCGGGATTTCGTTGCGGCGGGTCTTGTCGAAGAGATAGCGGCTGCCACGCACCCAGGTCCACATGCCCAGCACGATGGTGAAGGCCACCACCAGCGACGCCCAGCCGCCTTCGAACACCTTGACGATGTTGGAGGCGAAGAAGCCGACATCGATGAAAGCGAACAGCACGGTCAGCGGGACCGCCACCGACAGCTTCCACTTCCAGATACGGGTCATAACCACATAAAGCAGCACCGTCGTCACCAGCATGTTGCCGGTCACCGAGATGCCGTAGGCGGAGGCCAGCTTGCTGGACTCGCCGAAGCCGACCACCAGCATCATCACCACCAGCGCCAGCAGCAGGTTGACGCGCGGCATGTAGATCTGGCCGGACTGCTTTTCCGACGTGTGCAGGATTTGGAGCCTGGGCAGCATGTTGAGCTGCACCGCCTGGCGGGTCAGCGAAAAAGCCCCTGAAATAACCGCCTGGCTGGCAATGACCGTCGCCGCCGTCGCCAGCACCACCATCGGGATCAGCGCCCACCCCTCGTTCATTTCGAAGAACGGATGGCCGACCACGCCGTTCTTCGCCAGCACGAAGGCGCCCTGCCCGGCATAATTCAACAGCAGGCAGGGGAACACGATCGAAAGCCAGGCGAGCACGATGGGTTTGCGGCCGAAATGGCCGAGATCGGCGTAAAGCGCCTCCGCGCCGGTGACGGCAAGGAAGATGGCGCCGATGGTGACGAAAGCCACATCGGGCGAATGGATCAGGAAGGCGACGATATAGTGCGGGCTGACCGCCCACAGGATCTCCGGATCGGCGATGATGTGCTTGAGACCGGAAAGGCCGATGGCCAGGAACCAGATCGCTGTCACCGGGCCGAAGACCAGCCCGACGCCACCGGTGCCGAAACGCTGAACCGCGAACACCATGGCGAGGATGACCAGCGTCAGTGGCACGACGTAAGGTTGGAAGGTGGGGGTGACGACATTCATGCCCTCGACCGCCGACAGCACCGAAATCGCCGGCGTGATGACGGCGTCGCCGAAAAACAGCGAAGCGCCGACGATGCCGATGCCGAGCATCAGCGCCGAGCGTTTCGGAAAACTGCCGCGCGCCAGCGCCATCAGCGACAGCACGCCGCCCTCGCCGCGATTGTCGGCACGCAGCACGAACATGATGTATTTGATGGTGACGATGATCGTCAGCGACCAGATGATCAGCGACAAAACGCCAAGAATGTCGCCACGGTCGGCAACTTGCCCGCCCGACGACGCGACCAGCGCCTCGCGGAACGCATAGATCGGGCTGGTGCCGATATCGCCATAGACCACGCCGAGCGCGCCCAGCATCAACACCTTGGTGCTGTGCTGTTCGATTTCGGGATGGCTCGATTGGTCGACGGGTTCTGCCTCATTACCAGCACTGGCAAGGGCCATGTACGACACTCCGATAAACGCGCGGTGCTCTACGCTTGCTGCACTGCAATATCAAGTGCCGTAACGTTATGGCACTCATGTTGGCAGCGCGCGGCTTCTTGTGGGCGACTTCGAGCGAATGCCGGTCAATGCGGCATTCGCGGGCTCATGTCCGGACCCATGGCAAAACCTGCGGGCCGGCGAGCACGTCTGTTAAATGGCGACCTGCGTGCCGATTTCAACGACGCGGCCGGTCGGGATCTGGAAATACTCCGTCGCGTCGGCCGCCGAGCGCGCCAGTCCGATGAACAGCCGGTCCTGCCACACCGGCATGCCTGAATTGGGCGAGGCTTTCAGCGACCGCCGCGACAGGAAGAACGACGTCGTCATGATGTCGAATTTCCAGCCCTGCTTGCGGCAGATCGCCAGCGCGCGCGGGATGTTGGGCTGTTCCATGTAGCCGAAGGTCAGCGTCACCCGCATGAACAACTCGTTGACCGTCTCCATCTTGACGCGTTCGCTGTCGGGCACGACGGGCTGCGGCGCGGTCACCACCGAAAGGATGACGTTCTGCTCGTGCAGCACCTTGTAGTGCTTGAGGCTGTGCATCAGGGCGGTCGGCGCGCTCAAGGGATCGCTGGTCAGGAACACCGCGGTGCCGGACACCAGCTGCGGCTTCTTCTTCAGCAGATTGCCGGCGAGGAAATCGAGCGGGATTTCGTTGCGGCGGGTCTTGTCGAAGAGATAGCGGGTGCCGCGTATCCACGTCCACATGATCAGTCCCATCAGGCAGGCAACGGTGATCGAGACCCAGCCGCCTTCCACGATCTTCACGACATTGGCCAGGAAGAAGCCGCTGTCGATGACGCCGAACAGCAAGGTCAGCGCCAGGGCGAGCGCCAGCTTCCATTTCCACATCTTGCGCATCACCACGAACAGCAGGATCGTCGTCATCAGCATTTCGCCGGTCACCGAGATGCCGTAGGCGGACGCCAGCGAACTCGAACTGCCGAAACCGACCACCAGCAGCATCACACCCATTGCTATGAGCAGGTTGACGCGCGGCATGTAGATCTGCCCGGACTGCATTTCCGAGGTATGCTGCACCTCGATGCGCGGCAGAAGATTGAGCTGCACCGCCTGGCGGGTCAGCGAAAAAGCTCCTGAAATGACCGCCTGGCTGGCAATGACCGTCGCGGCCGTTGCAAGTCCCACCATCGGCATCAGTGCCCAGTCAGGCAGCATCTGGAAGAACGGATTGGTCGGTTTTCCGTCATTGGCGAGCACAAAGGCGCCCTGCCCGAAATAGTTGAGCAGCAGGCAGGGGAAAACCACGGAAAACCATGCCAGCACGATCGGCTTGCGTCCGAAATGGCCGAGATCGACATAAAGCGCCTCAGCCCCGGTTACCGCCAGGAACACGGCGCCGACGGTGACAAAGGCGGCGGTCGGTGTGCTGGCCAGATAAATGACCGCGTAATAGGGATTGATGGCAAGCAGGATCGATGGATCGTCCATCAAGTGATAGATGCCGGCAACGCCGATGGCCAGGAACCACAGCGCCGTCACCGGCCCGAACACCGCCGCCACCTTTCCCGTGCCGAAGCGTTGCACGGAGAACAGGATGGCAAGGATGACCAGCGTGATCGGCACGACATAGGCGTCGAGCGTTGGGGTGACCACGGTGAGGCCTTCGACCGCCGACAGCACCGAGATGGCCGGCGTTATGATCGAATCGCCGAAAAACAGCGCCGCGCCGCAAAGACCGATCACCAGAATCAGTCGAGCGCCTTTGGGATAGGCGCTGCGTGCCAATGACATCAGCGACAGCGTGCCGCCTTCGCCCTTGTTGTCGGCACGAAGCACGAAGGCAACGTATTTGACGGTCACGATGATCGTCAGCGCCCAGACGATCAGCGACAGCACGCCAAGCACGTGAACGCGCGTATCGATGCCGGGCGAAGCGTGAAGCGCCTCGCGAAAGGCGTAGATCGGACTTGTGCCTATGTCGCCATAGACAACGCCGAGTGCGCCCAGCATGAGAACCTTGGTGCTGTGCTGCTCGACCCCGGCATGGCTCGATTGCTCGACGGTTTCAGCTTCGCTCCCGCTATTGGCAAGGGCCATCGACCACTCTCCGATAAGCGCGCGGTGCTTTATGCATGCTGCGATACGATATCAAATGCACGCGATGGCTGCCATACCAATACGAAGCATTGCCCCCTACCAACCGCAGGCCCTGAGGAACCGGCCCACTGTGCCGGCCATGCCATACTCCAACGCGTCGGCTGTCAACCCATGTCCGATCGACACTTCGGCCAATGCCGGAATGCGCCTGGCCAGCGCGGGCAGATTGGCCACCGTCAGATCGTGCCCGGCATTGACCTGGAGACCGGCGGCAAATGCCGCGTCAGCGGTTTCGCCCAATCTTTCCAGTTCTTTGGCCGCCTTACCTGAATCGGAATGGTAGCTGCCATAAGGACCGGTATAGAGTTCGATACGATCGGCGCCCGTGTCGCGCGCGGCCGCCATGCCGGCGGGGTCGGCATCGGAAAACAGCGAGACCCTGAAACCACCCTTCTTCAGGCGTCTGACGATCGGCGTCAGCAACGCCGCATCGGTGACGAAGTTCCAGCCATGGTCGGAGGTTGCCTGGGAGGGATCGTCGGGCACAAGCGTCACCTGTTCGGGCTGATGCTTCTCCACCAGCGCCAGGAAATCCTCGCTTGGGTAGCCCTCGATGTTGAATTCCGCCTGCGGGAACTCGTCGTCGATCAGCGCCCTGATCTCGGGCAGGTCGGAATGCCTTGTGTGACGTTCGTCGGGGCGCGGATGCACCGTCAGCCCATGCGCTCCGGCGGCAAGGGCGAGGCGTCCGACAGCGATCACATTGGGCCACGGCAGGTCGCGCCGGTTGCGCAGCATGGCGATGGCGTTGAGGTTGACGGAAAGCTTGGCTGGCATGGTTTGGCGTCCGTGAAACAGGCGATCGAGGCGCGCCACGCTCATTCGTTCCGGCACGGCGCATTTGAGACGGCGCATCTATAGCGTCTTTGACGGGAACAGATAGGGCCTTTCCGGTGTTCCAGAAGACCAACATACTCCACGAAAGGGAGGCACCACCTTGAATTTCCTCCAATCCGTGCCGGCGATCCGCCGCATCGAGACCAGCCGCGACGACCTCTTTGCCATCGATGTGGTCGGCCATGTCTCGGCCGCCGATGCCGAAAACCTGTTCGGCCTGCTGGAGGCGGCCTATTTGCTCCATCAGAAAATCGACGTGGCCGTGCGCATAGTCGATCATGAGGGCGTCGACTGGGCCGACATCTCGGACGAGACCATCAAGAAGGGTGCCGTCCATGCATTGGAACATATTGGCCGTTGCGCGGCGATCGGCGCCCCTGACTGGACGCCGAATGCACGACACGCCTTGCCGGCTTCCTCGCCCGTCGAATTCAGGCATTTCAAGATCGAGGACGAAGCCGCTGCCTGGGAATGGCTCGGCGCGCGGCCGACGAGTGAGGAGGCGACCGCCGCTCCAGAAAGAGGATGAAACGGTTCTCCCGGCTACCCCCCTTCTACCTGACGATGGTCAGGCGTTCGGCGGCCCGGGTGATAGCTGTGTAAAGCCAGCGCTGGCGCGTTTCCTTGAAGGCCCAGCTCTCGTCGAACAGCACGATCTCGTTCCACTGCGAGCCCTGCGCCTTGTGCACCGTCAGCGCATAGCCATAGTCGAAATCGTCGAAGCGCTTCTTCTGCTGCCAAGAGATTTCGGCGTCAGGATCCTCGAACGCCGCCTTCAGCAACTTGATTTTCGCGACGCCGCGATCCGGATCGTCCTCCTCGGGCGAAACCAGAAGATTGATCCCGGGCTTGACCGTCTCGCGCGACGAGGTCATCACCTTCCACAGCGAGCCGTTGAGCAAGCCCTTGGCGGGATCGTTGCGCAGGCACACCAGCTTGTCGCCGGCTTGCGGATAATCGGCATTGAAGCCCTTGAGCTCGCGCAGGCGCTGGTTGTAGCGCCGCCGCGTGCGGTTGGTGCCGACCAGCACCTGGTCCGCCCTCAGCACCAGTTCCTGATTGACGTCTTCCTTGCCGATCACCTTCGCGGTGCCGTAGTCGCCGCGCATGAATTCGCGGCCCTCGCGCACATCGAGCGCCAGCCGCAGGATCGGATTGTCGCGCGCCTGCCGGTGGATCTCGGTCAGCAGGAAGTCTGGCTTATGGTCGGTGAAGAAGCCGCCACCCGAGATCGGCGGCAACTGGCCGGGGTCGCCCAGCACCAGGATCGGCGTGCCGAAACTCATCAGGTCACGGCCAAGCTGCTCGTCGACCATCGAGCACTCGTCGATGACGACCAGTTTGGCGCGCGAGATCGGGCTCTGCCGGTTGAGTGAGAAGGTTGGCGACATCGAGGTCTTGCCGGTGACCTCGTCGGCCACCGATTCCTCGCCCTTGGGCCGGTAGATCAGCGAATGGATGGTGCGGGCGTTGACCGCGCCCTTGGAGCGCAGCACCTGGGCGGCCTTGCCGGTGAAGGCTGCGAACTGCACCTGGCCGTCGACATGTTCGGCGAAATAGCGCGCCAGCGTCGTCTTGCCGGTGCCGGCATAGCCAAACAGCCGGAACAGCTGCGGCGTGCCGGTCTTCAGCCAGCGGGCGACCGCTTGCAGCGCCTCATCTTGTTGGGGTGAAAATTCCATCTGATCGTGTGACCGGATTCGCGAGGCAAACACAAGATCGCCGCCACCACCATCGACACGCCGGTGGCGAACTTCCCTGCTGTTCAGGCTATCAGCCGCAAGCAAGAACGTAAAGGGAACGAAAATTCAGTTGGCAGCGTGCGGATCGTTCTCCAGCAGGATCGGCTTGCCGTGTGGCGTGGCGTGCGCGGCGCGCTCCCAGGCCCGCGCCATCGCATCGACGTCCGGCTTGGCAGCCAGCCCCTTGGAGGCGAGCAGCCCTTCCAGCGCCGCCAGCCAATGCTCGTAATAGTCATGGCCGTCCGCCGCGGCATCCGGCTTCTTCACCTCGGCTGACAGGGCATCCGCCCATTCGTTCCACGAAAACAGGCCCTTGTCGTGCAGTGCCACAGTCATGGCGAAGGCTTCGGCCTGCCATGGCTCGGCGAACACCGGTGCGTCGAAGCCGGCGGGCAAACTGGCGGCGGATCCCTTCGCTTCAGGCCGGCTCAAGATAGCTCTCCCAGGCGTCGATCGAGACGGTCAGTGTCGGGTCGGCGCCCTCGCCCCAGATTTCCGTGCCATCGAAAACCACGGTATAGACCCATTGCGGATTCTCACCCTGCCCATGCGCGTTGCTGTCGGGAAAGACGAAGCCGTCGCGCACCGCCTCGATGGTGCCCAGCTTGTCGCGCGCATAGCGCGGCAGTCTGGTATGGCCGGTCGGGTTGAAGTTTTTCGTCCGCACCGAATCCCCGGCCTTGAAGCGCGGCGCTGTCTCCACCGGCCGATCGCAAGGACCGCCGTCGGCCAGCACAGCGGGAACGTTTTCCGCCTTCAGCACTCTTTTGGGCTTCACCGCCGGATCGATCGCCTCGCCCGCCCCGAGGTCGCGCTCGCTGACAAAACCATGCCGCTTGAGCAGGGTCTCCAACGCCTTGATCCAGATCTGATAGTAGCTGGAGCCATAATAATCGGCCGGATGCAGGGACTCCCGTGCGTGCCGGCTCTCGTCGATGTTCCAGGCACCCATGCCGCCGGCGCAGAGCGTCACGCCGAGCGCCCGCCTCTCCCATTCGGCGTGGAAATACGGCTCGTCTCGTTCGGGCGCAACCGGCCCGAAACCCATCTGTCCGCCGAGATCCTGCGGCCCGTTCATGCCGGTTGACTCGCCAGAGCCGTGCCGATCATGGCATCGCGGCTCACCAGCTCAGACAGCCGCTCCTCGCTCCAGCCTTCGGTGCCCTCCGGTCGCATCGGCACCACGAGATAGCGCAGTTCCGCCGTCGAATCCCAGACGCGTATCTTCGTCCCCGCCGGCAGCACCAGCCCGAACTCCTCGAGCACGCCGCGCGGATCGATCACCGCGCGCGACCTGTAGGGCGGCGCCTTGTACCATACCGGCGGCAGGCCAAGCACCGACCACGGATAACACGAGCACAATGTGCAGACGACGAGGTTGTGGGTATTCCCGGTGTTGAACACCGCCTGCATATGCTCGCCTTGCCGGCCGGTATAGCTCAGCGATTCGATCGCCGCCGTCGCGTCGCGCTTCAGCCACGCGGCAAAAGCGGGATCGCTCCAGGCCTTGGCCACCACCCGGGCGCCGTTGCGCGGACCGATCTTCGTCTCGTAGGTATCGACGATAACGTCGATCGCGGCCGGATCGATCAGCCCCTTGCGGGTCAGGATGGTTTCCAGCGCGCGCACCCGCGCGGCAAACGGATCGAGTTCGTTGTCGTGGTCATGATCGTGGGACATGACGGCAAACTAAAGTTCCGATCCGCCGGCCGCAAGTATCACGGCTTGGGCCAGCGGAACTCGGTGCGTGCCGCCTGCTACTCGGCGGCAGTCTTCTGCGGTTCACCGGGGATGTCGTCATTGGTGCCGAACAGCGAGGGCTGGTCGCCCTCTTCGACCAGGTGCAACTCGGCCTTGCGCTTCGGCATGAGCCTGACCAGCCAGCCCGAGAAATTCTCCATGTAGACGTAGATCACCGGTGTCACGAACAGGGTCAGCGCCTGCGAGGCGAGCAGGCCGCCGACGACGGCAACGCCCAGCGGCTGGCGCAGTTCCGCGCTGGCGCCGGTGCCGAGCGCGATCGGGAACGTGCCCATCAGTGCCGCCAGCGTCGTCATCATGATCGGCCTGAACCGCATCAGGCAGGCTTTGTGGATGGAATCGGTGGCCGACATGCCCTCTCGTCGCAGTTCGAGTGCGACGTCGACCATCATGATGCCGTTCTTCTTGACGATGCCGATCAGCATCAGGATGCCGATCACCGCGATGACGGACAGATCCATGCCGGCGAAACGCAAGGCGACAACCGCCCCGAGCACAGCCGACGGCAGGCCGGTCAAGATGGTGAGCGGGTGAATGAAACTCTCGTACAGAATGCCGAGCACGATATAGATGGTCAGGATGGCGCCGCCGACCAGCAGGCCCTGGTTGGCAAGCGAATCCTGGAAGGTCTTGGCGGTGCCGGCGAAGGTCGTCGAGATCGCCGTCGGCATGCCGATCTGCTCTTTCAGCGCGTCGATGCGTTTCACACTGTCGCCCAGCGCCACGCCCTGCGGCAGGTTGTAGGAGATCGTCACCGCCGGAAGCTGGCCGAGCTGGTTGACCGTCAGGGCTCCGGCCGTGCGGTCGACCCGGGCGAAGGCGCCGAGCGGCACCAGGCTGCCGCTCGCCGTCCGCATCTGGATGGCGAGCATCCGCTCCGGCGACCATTCGATCTTGGGATCGAGTTCGGTGATGACTTCGTAACTGTCGGCCGAGCCGAAGATCGTTGAAACCTGGTCGGTGCCGAACCCGCCATAAAGGGCCGAGCGCAGCGTGTCGGTGTCGATGCCGAGTTGGGCGGCCTTGTCGCGGTCCACCACCAGCGTCGCCTGCAAGGCGTTGTTCTGCAGGTCGCTGGTGACGTCGGTGAAGGTCGTGTGGTCGGCCGCCATTGCGTCATTCAGTTTCTGCGCCCACTGATCCGTCAGGCCGGTATTGAGGCCCTGAACCACGAGCTGGTAGGCACTGGCCGACGAGCGTGAGCCGAGCCGCAGATTCTGCACCGGCTGCATGTAGGTCTCGATGCCCGCCACGCCGGCCAGAGCCTTGCGCAGATCCGAAAGCACCTTCTCGATATCGGGACGCTGGTCCTTGCCCTTGAGCTGGACGAAGAGCTGTCCCTGGTTCAGCGCATTGTTACCGCTGCCCGCCGACCACGCCACATGGTCGACATAGGGCGACTTCGAGAACACGCTGGCCACCTGCCCTTGCAGCTTGGCCATGGCGTCGAACGAAATGTCCTGGCGCGCGATGGTGGTCACCGAAATCTGGCCGATATCTTCTTGCGGGAAGAAACCCTTCGGCGAAACCTCGATCAGCCACACCGAGGCTGCCGCGGTGCCGACGAAGACGAGGAACACCAGGAAGGTGTGCCGCAGGCAGAAGCTCAGAATCCGATCGTAGCCGCGCGTGAGGAAATCGCGCTTGTGGCCAGCACCATGTGCCTCGCGGTCGGCCTTGGTCACCGACAGCAGCCGCGAGCACAACATCGGCGTCAGCGTCAGCGACACGAACATGGAGGCCAGGATGGCGACGGTCACCACGACGGCGAACTCGTTGAAGATGCGCCCGATCACGCCACCCATCAGAAGCACCGGGATGAACACCGCCACCAGCGAGATCGAGATCGAGATGATGGTGAAACCGATTTCGCGCGCGCCCTTCAGCGACGCGTCGAAGGCCGACAGCCCATCCTCTTCCATATGGCGGAAGATGTTTTCGAGCATCACGATGGCATCGTCGACGACAAGGCCGACGGCGAGCGTCAGGCCCATCAGCGATATGTTGTCGATGGAAAAGCCGAACAGGAACATCGCGCCGAGCGTGGCGATCAGCGAGATCGGCACCGCCACGGCCGGGATGATGGTCGCCGTCACGCGACGCAGGAACACGAAGATCACCATCACCACCAGCGCGATGGTCAAGAGCAGCGTGAACTGCACGTCGTCGACCGCCTGGCGGATCGAACTCGAGCGGTCGTTGAGCAGCTTGATCTGGGCTGCGGCCGGCATCTGGTCCTGGAAGGACGGCAGCATCGCCTTGACCTTGTCGACGACGTCGACCGTGTTGGCGTCGGGCTGGCGCTGCACCGCCATGATGATCGCGCGGGTACCGTCATACCAGCTTGCGGTCGTGGTGGTCTGCACTGAATCGACGACACGGGTCACCTCGCCCAGCCGCACCGGGTGGCCGTTCTTGGTAGCGATGATGAGGTTTGAGAAACCGGCCGCGTCGGTAAGCTGCGTGTTGGCGGTGATGGTGAGCTGCTGCTTGTTGTTCTGCAGCACGCCGAGCGGCGTGTTGCTGTTGGCGGACGCGACCGCCGCCTGCAGCTGATCGATCGAGATGCCGCGCGCGGCAAGCGCGGTCGGATCGATCTGGATGCGCACCGCGTATTTCTGCTGGCCGAAGATCGAGACCTGCGCGACGCCGTCGATGGTCGACAGCGACGGCGAGATGACGTTTTCGGCGAAGGCATCGAGGTCGGTCAGCGGCACCGTGTCGCTGACCAGCGACATCAAGAGGATCGGCGCATCGGCCGGATTGACCTTGCGGTAGCTCGGCGGCGACGTCATCTGCGGCGGTAGCGATTTCTGCGTGCGCGCGATCGCCGCCTGGACGTCGGCGGCGGCCGCGTCGATGTTGCGGTTGAGCACGAACTGGATGGCGATCGAGGTCTGGCCGAGCGAGTTGGTGGTCGAAATGGAATCGATGCCGGCGATTGTCGCGAACTGCTTGATCAGCGGCGTCGCCACCGATGTGGCCATGGTTTCCGGCGAAGCGCCGGGCAGCGAGGCCGAGACGTTGACGACCGGGAATTCGGCGCTCGGCAGTGCCGCCACCGGCAGGAATTTGTAGGCGAACAGTCCGCCCAGCACGAGGGCGAACGACATCAGAAGGGTGGCTACTGGCCTGCGGATACAGAATTCGGAGATCATTGGGCCGCCTCGCCGGCGTTGGTCGCCTCGGCCACCTTGGGCGCGGCCGCCTTGCCTTCATGCACCGCGGCGCCGTTCTTCAGCCTTGTCTGGCCCTCGGTGACGACCTTCTCGCCGCTTTTCAGCCCCTGGCTGATGGCGCTGTTTGCGCCTTCGGTCAACGCCACCTGCACCGGCCGCATCTCGACAGTGCTGTCCGGCTTGACCACGTAGACGAACGGCCCCTTCTGGCTGGGCTGCACCGCCACGGTCGGAACCGAGGTCATCCGCGGCATGATGCCGGCGTCGAGCACGACATTCACATACTGGCCCGGCCAAAGGGAAAGATCGGCATTCGGAATACTTGCCCGCGTCGCGATCGTGCCCGATGCGGTGTCGACGCTGGAATCGACGAAATCGAGCGTGCCCTTGCCGATCGGCGTCGGGTCGCCGTTCTGGATCAACGTCACCGCGTTCTGCTGTGGATTGGCGAGCGCCTTGTGAAGCAGCGCAAGGTTGCTTTCCGGCAGATTGAAGTTGACCTGCAGCGGGTCCATCTGGGTGATGGTCACCAGTGGCGTCGCCGTGCTGCTGTTGCCGTTGCTGACGGTGACGAGGTCGCCGACGGCGACATTCACGGCACCCAGCCTGCCGGCGATCGGCGCGGTGATGGTGGCAAAGCCAAGCTGGACATTGTCGGCGTCGATCGTCGCCTTGTCGGCATCGACGGTCGCCGCCGCCGCCTTCTGCGCGGCAACGGCCTGGTCGTAGGTCTGCTGCGTACCGGCCTGCTTGGCGACAAGGTCCTTAGCGCGCTGAAGGTCGGAGTTCGAGCTGGCGAGCAGCGCCTGGTCCTTGGCAAGCGCTGCCTGGTCCTTGGCGAGTTGCGCCTTCAGCGCCCGGTCGTCGAGTGAGAACAGGAGGTCGCCCGCCTTCACCATCTGCCCGTCCTTGACGTCGATCGACACGATCTGGCTGGAGACGCGCGCGTTGATGTTGACCACGGCCGGAGAGGAGACGAAGCCAATGGCATAGCGGCGGATCGGGAAATCCGCGGTCGTCGCCGTCGCCGAAACGATCGAGGCCGAACGGGCACCGTTGCCGCCACCCGCCGCCTTGTCCCCCGCCGCCGGCTTTTCGGTCGCTGGCTTGTCTGTCGCGGCGACCTGCTTTGCGCCGAGGAACTGCTGAGCCTTGTTCAGCGCGTCCGGCGACAGATAGAGCCAGGCCGCGCCGACACAGGCGACCGCCAGCAATGAAAGCATGACTTTTCCACGCATCGACAAAAGACCTCTCCGTCCGACACGCCATAGCCAGGTGGTCGTATTCTAGCGCAATTCCCGGCTCACTGCCGCGATTTCGCCGAATAGATAGGACGCGGGTTTGTCGGAAAAGGGCCAAAACACGGCATTACGAAGATTTAATGTGCACTGCACAATAGCTGTGCAGCCGGCTATCCTCAAAGCCGGAAGCCGGATGGGCTCCGAAAAATGGCCTCCGAGAGGGCAGCCTTATCTAGCGCAGCATCGGCCAAAGCGTCGCCGCCAGCAGCACGCCCATGGCGATGTTGAACCATTTCAACCGCACCGGGTCGGACAGGAAGCCGCGTAGTGCCGTGCCGAATCCGGCCCAGACCGAGACACTGGGAAGATTGACCACAGTGAAAGCCACGCCGATCAGAATGACGGACAAGAATGGCCGTTCGGGATTGGTATAGACGGCCATCGCGGTGATTGCCATCACCCAAGCCTTGGGGTTGACCCACTGGAAGGCCGCGGCATCGATGAATCGCATCGGCCGCGCATCCGTCTCGCCCTTGCCGCTGAGCGAGCGCGACATGGCAATCTTCCAGGCGAGATAGAGCAGATAGACGGCGCCGGCGATCTTAAGCCCGGTGTGCAGCGCGGGGAACGCGGTCAGCACCGCCCCAAGCCCGAAGCCGACGGCAAGCAAAAGGACGAGAAATCCGATGCTGATGCCGAGCATATGCGGGATAGTCCGCACGATGCCGAAATTCACGCCCGACGCCAGCAGCATAAAGTTGTTCGGGCCCGGCGTGACCGAGGTCACCAGGGCGTAGAGCAGCAGGGCAAGGAAGGCGTCGAGGGTCATGACGGCTCCAAAGGTCAGCAATACTGACTTAAATCGACCGGGCGCCGGACGCAACGTCATTCGAGTGGTCCAATGCGCGCCGCAGTGATCCGCCTGTACGGCCAGCGGCGCGTCAGTTCCGACGGCGATACTTCAGAGCCCAGAGAAGCCAACTGAAGATGACAATGGACCCCGCGTGGAAGAAGATCAGGTCCCAGAATCTGGTTGGATTATCTGCATAGGCAACCCATTCATTGCCTCGTAAGGCTGGGACTGTCATCGTCACCCAGCCGTGGGCAAGCACCCAGATCGAGTATGCGATCAGTGCGTACATCATCACATGTATCACCAGATCTTGTCGTGGGGTCATGCGCCACCAAGTCTCAGTTCGCTTTTCGGATCGCCTCGCCGACCGTGATTGCTGAACTTTAATTTCGTATGACTGCTACATCCCCTGCGGGCCGCGGTTCATGGCTGCCACGCCGGTGCGGCAGATCTCGACCAGGCCGAGCGGCTTCATGATGGCGATGAACTGGTCGAGCTTGGAGCCCTTGCCGGTGATCTCGAAGATGAAATGCTCCGTGTTGGCGTCGATGACGCTGGCGCGGAACGCGTCGGCGAGCCTGAGCGCCTCGACCCGGGCCTCGCCGGTGCCGGCAACCTTGACCAGCGCCAGTTCCCGTTCCAGCGGCCGCTCCTGTCCGAACTCGTGCGAACGCACGGTGAGATCGACCACGCGATGCACCGGCACGATGCGCTCGAGCTGATGCTTGATCTGCTCCAGCACATGCGGCGTGCCGCGCGTCACGATGGTGATTCGCGACAGGTGTTTTTCATGCTCGGTTTCCGAGACGGTCAGGCTCTCGATGTTGTAGCCACGCCCGGAAAACAGGCCGATGACCCGGGCAAGCACGCCCGGTTCGTTATCGACCAGCACGGAAAGCGTGTGGTTTTCCGGCCGTTCCGTTTCCTTGGCGATGAAGTAGGCGGAACCGGTGGGTTGAAGGTGCTGTGCGTTCATGACATGAATCTCAAATTCTTGATCTAACTATCTGTTTCCGCACGGCTTATCTTGACAAGCCCTGCCCCGGTCCGTCGTCTACACCAGTTCCCTGCCCTTGGCGTCGATTGCATTGGCCACTACCTCGTCGGTGGCCTCGTCCGGCAACAGCATCTCGTTATGCGCCTTGCCAGACGGGATCATCGGGAAGCAGTTGGCGAGCGTCGCCACGCGGCAGTCGAACAGCACCGGTTTCCTGACCGAGATCATCTCCTTGATCGCGTCGTCCAGTTCGTCTGGCTTGTCGCAGCGAATGCCATGGCCGCCATAGGCCTCGGCCAGCTTGACGAAGTCGGGCATCGCTTCGGTGTAGGAATGCGACAACCGGTTGCCGTGCAGCAGCTGCTGCCACTGGCGCACCATGCCCATATACTGGTTGTTGAGGATGAAGATCTTGATCGGCGCGTCGTGCTGCACGGCGGCACTCATCTCCTGCATGGTCATCTGCACCGAAGCATCGCCGGCAATGTCGACGACCAGCGCGTCGGGATGCGCGATCTGCACGCCGAGCGCGGCCGGCAGGCCGTAGCCCATCGTGCCCAGCCCGCCTGAGGTCATCCAGCGGTTCGGCTTCTCGAAATGATAATGCTGCGCCGCCCACATCTGGTGCTGGCCGACCTCGGTGGTGATGTAGGTATCCATGTCCTTGGTCAGCTCGTAGAGCCGCTGGATGGCGTATTGCGGCATGATCACGTCGTTGTTCATCTTGAATGCGAGTGAATCGCGCCCGCGCCATTTGGCGATCTGCTCCCACCAGGGGTAGAGCGCCTTCTTGTCGCCCTTGGCGGTTGCCCGCCACAGCCGCACCATGTCTTCCAGCACCCGCCCGACATCACCGATGATGGGCACTTCGGTGTGGACGTTCTTGTTGATCGAGGACGGATCGATATCGATGTGGATCTTGCGCGAGTTCGGCGAGAACGCATTCAGCCTGCCGGTGATACGGTCGTCGAAGCGCGCGCCGATGCAGAGCATGACGTCGCAATCATGCATGGCCATGTTGGCTTCGTAGGTGCCGTGCATGCCGAGCATGCCGAGCCAGTTCTTGCCCGACGCCGGGTAGGCGCCGAGCCCCATCAGCGTCGAGGTGATCGGGAAACCGGTGAGGTCGACCAGTTCGCGCAAGAGATGGCTCGCTTCCGGGCCGGAATTGATGACACCGCCGCCCGAATAGATCACCGGCTTCCTGGCGCCGGCCATCAGTTCGACCGCCGCCTTGATCTTCTCCAGGTCGCCCTGGACCTTGGGCTGGTAGCTGGTGCGCGGCGCGATCTGCGGCGGCACATAAAAGCCCTTGGCGAACTGCACGTCCTTCGGGATGTCGACCACGACCGGACCGGGACGGCCGGTCGTCGCGACATGGAAGGCCTCGTGGATGGTCGCGGCGAGTTCGTTGACGTCCTTCACCAGCCAGTTGTGCTTGGTGCAGGGCCGCGTAATGCCGACCGTGTCGCATTCCTGGAACGCATCGGAGCCGATGAGCGAGGTCGGCACCTGACCGGTCAGGCAGACCAGCGGGATCGAATCCATCAGCGCATCCTGCAGAGGCGTCACCGCATTGGTGGCGCCGGGACCCGATGTCACCAGCATGACTCCGGCCTTGCCGGTCGACCGCGCATACCCCTCTGCCGCATGGCCGGCGCCCTGTTCGTGCCGCACGAGGATGTGCTCGACCTCGTCCTGCTGGAAGATCTCGTCATAGATCGGGAGAACGGCGCCGCCGGGATAACCGAAGACATGCTTGACGCCATTGTCCTTCAGCGCCTGCACCACCATTTCGGCGCCGGTCATTTCCCTACCTGCCATCTCGCGCCGCTCGTTCTGTCCATTGCTCATCGGTCTGGTCCCGTACTGTCCGCCATTGGGCGTTGCTGGTCGTTTAGTCGTGTTTCAGGCAATAAAAAAGGCCCCCGAGGGAGCCTGTTTCTGCGCATGGGGGGATTTCGCCCGGCGGTTACACCGCCTTGCCCACGCGCCTTCCTACGAGAATGAGTGCCGTTTTCATGGTGGCGGACCATAAAGGCGAAGTCGCGGGGTCGTCAATGGGGTACCGCACGAATTCACTCAGCCGTGAGATCGGCTCCGCCGCGCGCTACCATAGTACAGTTGAGCCCATCCCATCGACGCACCACTATGCCGGGCTGACGACGTGCCTGGGAGGAGACGCGTTGCCGGCGAATGGGAGTCCCATTCCAGGCAGGGAGGTCCTGGCCGGCCGCTTGCTGTTCCAGTGGAAGCCCGAACAGGCGTTCTTGGAAACCGACAACCGGAGGAGAAACCATGCTCGAGAGAACACCCACCACGAAGGCGCAGGCCCTGCTCGACAAGCTTGGCAAGGCGCTGGAGACCGGCGACATCGACGCGGCGGTCAACTGTTTCCAGGCGGATTGCTACTGGCGCGACCTCGTCACCTTCACCTGGAATCTCCGGACGATGGAGGGCCAGGAGCAGGTCCGCGACATGCTGAAAGCAACCCTGGCTGGAACTCGGCCGAGCGACTGGAAGGTGGCCGACGGCGAGGAGGCGACCGAGGCGGACGGCGTCACCACCGCCTGGATCACCTTCGAGACCGAGGTGGCGCGCGGCTTCGGCCTGGTGCGGTTCAAGGGCGACCTGATCTGGACCTTGCTCACCACCATGGCCGAACTCAAGGGCCATGAGGAGAAGGCCGGTTTCAATCGGCCGCTCGGCGCCAAGCACGGTCACGGCAAGGACAGGAAATCCTGGCGCGAGGAGCGTGATGACGAGATCGCCGAACTCGGCCGCGGCAAACAGCCTTATGTCGTGATCATCGGCGGTGGCCAGGGCGGCATTGCGCTCGGCGCGCGCCTGCGCCAGCTCGGCGTATCGGCCATCATCATTGAGAAGAACGAGCGTCCCGGCGATTCCTGGCGCAAGCGCTACAAGTCGCTCTGCCTGCACGATCCGGTCTGGTACGACCATCTGCCCTATATCGACTTCCCCAAGAACTGGCCGGTCTTCGCCCCGAAGGACAAGATCGGCGACTGGCTGGAGATGTACACGAAGGTGATGGAGCTGAACTACTGGTCCTCCACCTCGGCTAAATCCGCGAAATACGACGACAAGACCAAGGAATGGACCGTCGTGGTCGAACGCGACGGCGAAGAGATCGTCCTCAAGCCCAAGCAGTTGGTGCTGGCCACCGGCATGTCCGGCAAGGCGAACTGGCCGAAATACAAGGGCCAGGACATCTTCAAGGGCGAGCAGCAGCATTCCTCGACCCATCCCGGCCCCGACAAATATCGCGGCAAGAAGGTCGTGGTCATCGGCTCCAACAACTCCGCCCACGACATCTGCGCGGCTCTCTGGGAGGGTGGCGCGGACGTCACCATGGTGCAGCGCTCCTCCACCCATATCGTCAAGTCCGACACGTTGATGGATATCGGGCTCAGCGCACTCTATTCCGAGCAGGCGGTGGAGAACGGCATGACGACGCGCAAGGCCGACCTGATCTTCGCCTCCCTGCCCTATCGCATCCTGCACGAGTTCCAGATCCCGCTTTACCAGCAGATGAAGGAACGCGACGCGAAGTTCTACGCGGACCTGGAAAAGGCCGGCTTCCTGCTCGACTGGGGCGATGACGGCTCAGGCCTGTTCATGAAATATCTGCGCCGGGGTTCGGGTTACTACATCGATGTCGGCGCCTGCGACCTGGTCATAGACGGCTCGATCAAGCTCAAGAGCGGACCAGGTGCGGCGGTGCGGGAATTGACGCAAACCGGCGTCAAATTCGCCGATGGCACCGAATTGCCGGCCGATCTCGTGATCTACGCCACAGGCTACGGCTCGATGAACGGATGGGCGGCGGACCTCATCTCGCAGGAGGTGGCCGACAAGGTCGGCAAGGTCTGGGGCCTTGGCTCCAACACCGCCAAGGATCCCGGCCCCTGGGAAGGCGAGCAGCGCAACATGTGGAAGCCGACCCAGCAGGAGGCGCTGTGGTTCCATGGCGGCAACCTCCATCAGTCACGCCACTATTCGCAATATCTGGCGCTGCAGCTCAAAGCCCGGCAGGTTGGCTTGCCGACACCAGTCTACGGGCTGCAGCAGGTCCATCACAAGGGATAGTCAGCTTCTCCTGCATCGACACGGTGAACCTGTCCCGCGTCGGCGACATCGAACAAGGCGGCAACGGCGAGTTCGCCGCTGGGGCTGGTCGGCGATGGCGTGAAAACGCCCTCGTCAGCCAAACGCTCGCGGCAGGGCCGGTATGCCGCCACCGCGCTTTCGCCGTCGAAGCAGAAGGACATGGCTGTCTCCTCCTGATCATTGGTCTCGTCAGGGCCGATTGGCGAAGTCGTGCACGACGCGCTGCAGCAACGGCACATAGTCGCGAAACGCCCGCGTCCGCATGTTGGCGACCTTGCCGCCCTCGTCCCAGATGCGAACCCGCACCGCTTCCTCATGGAACGGGTTCTCGCGGAACGCAGCCACCTCGTCGGCACTCATCGGTCCGCCCTGCAGCGACAAGGTATGAACCGAAGCCGGCGACAGCCTGGAGAAATAGGTCGGGTCGGCGGCGCAGAGATAGCGCTTGGCGGCAACGTGCAGCCGGACGCACTCGACGATGACAGGCGGGAAGAACGGCGCCAGCACTTCGCCGCCGGCCTCGTCATGGTGCTTGTCCTCGACATCGTCAGGCGAATAGGTGCCGAACTCGCTGGTGTAATGGCCGATGTCGTGCAGCAGCGCGGCGGCCACCAGCACGTCTGGGGCTCCATCCTGTTCCGCCAGCCAAGCCCCTTGCAGCATATGCTCGGACATCGTCACCGGCTCGCCGAGATAGGATTCGGCGCCCCGGCGCTCAAAAATGTCGGCGATGAATTCGACGATGGTGTCCGCGTTCAGATCCTGGCCGATCATTCCGCGGCCTCCTTGAAGCCGTGTTCGATCGCCGCGAGCGTCGACAACAGGCCGTCCTTGTCGGCGTAGCATCCCTGCAGCCAGCGCTTGCCGGTGCCGGAAAACGCCTTGCGGGCATGCATGACGCGGGTGTTGTCGACGATGAAGGCCTGGCCGGGCTCAAGCTTGAAGGTGACTTCGAAGGATGGATCCTCGATCAGCTCGGCGAAGCGGCGGTAGGCGGCATAATAAGCGCCCATCTCGGCGAACGGCACGTCGACGGTCGGCGCCAGCGAACGGTTGTTGAAGCGGATGCAGATCAGTTCGCCGTCGGGTCCAAGCTCGATCATCGGGCGCTTCGCCTGCAGCCGCACGCCGGACGACCCCGCATATTCGAACCGCGCCGCATGGGAACTCAACAGCCGAAAACCTTCGGGATTTTCCGTTTGAAGAGCGGCCGCGGCCGCAAAGCCGTCCACGACGCTGGATTCACCGCCCTCCACCGTGTTCTCGATGCAGGACAGGATCTGCAGCGTCGGCACCGGATCGCGATAGGGATTGTCGGTATGCGCCTGCAGGCCCAGATTGGTGTAGGCAAGATTGTTCGGGTTGACCTCGGCGCGCACTTCGAACCAGCGCCCGTAATTGGTCTCCCTGACATAGCCGAACAGGTCGGACACCTTGCACAGCGCCCCGGATTCGGCCGGCAGCCCGTCCATCACCGCAAAACCATAAGTCCTCACCGCCGAAAGCCATTCGCGCAGGACACCGCGGCCATGCAAGGCCGCCGGATAGCTGGCGCGCGGCACCGCGTTCTGCATCGTCGCCCTGGTCCAGCGCTGGATGACATCGCCTGTCCAACCAGGCTGGCGTGTCTCGTCGCGATCATAGGCGTTCGCACGCAGCCATTGGGCGGGAAAGCTGACCGTTTTTCCCTCCGGCTCGAAGCTGATCTCCAGCGCTCCGGCCTTGATGGCGGCAGCGCCAATTCTCGTCTTCGCCGGAATGTCGAGGATGGTGATCAGGCGTTGGCCATTGCCGGCGCTGCGCGTCTTGTCGTCAAGCGCGTTGTCGCGCAGCCAGACGGCGTGGAAGCGGGTACGCTTGCCGTCTGTCCAACCAAGTTCGATTGTTCTGCCTTCATCGCCAACCAGCACGTGGGTGAGCATGGAAATCCGTCCTGTCGCCTTGTTGCCCACGGTTCGTACCGTGGTTTGGATTGCATGTTGACCTCCCGAAAGGCATAATTCCAATTATCATTTTTTGGCCAATGGCAGCGATTTGGTAATGGCTCGGCGAACCGCTCCTACCCTCCCTCCACTCGACTGGCTGCGCAGTTTCGAGGCTGCGGCACGGCTGTCGAACTTCACCGCGGCGGCAGCCGAACTCGGCCTGACCCAGGCGGCCGTCAGCCAGCACATCCGGCTGCTCGAGGAAAGGCTGAAGACGCGTCTGTTCTCGCGGCTGGCGCGTGGGGTCGCGCTTTCGCCGGAAGGTGCCGCCTACCTGCCCCACATCCAGTCGGCCTTCGCCACCATTGGCAGCAGCACCACGGAACTGTTCGAACCGCGCGCCGTCCAGACCGTCTCGCTCCGGGTGCCGATCTCGTTTGCGCTGCTGGCGCTGGGTCCGGCGCTGCCCGACCTCGCCGAGGCGCTGCCGCGCATCCAGCTTGATCTGGTGACGATCCATCGCCCGACCGACTACGATTTGCCAGGCTCGGCGCTCGACATCCGTTTCGGCAACGGATCCTTTCCCGGACGCGAGGCCGAGAGGCTGACCGCCGAGCGGCTTGTGCCGGTGGCAAGCCCGGCCTTGGCCAGTGCCGCCGACTGGACATCGCTGCCGCTGCTTCTGGTGGCCGGCGCACGCGAGATGTGGGCCGAATGGTTCGCGGCGGCCGGATTGGCCGGCCATCCCCGGCGCTCGCATCGCTTCGACAGTTTCGTTGCCGCCATGCATGCGGCGAGCGCCGGTGCCGGCGTCCTCCTTGGGTCGCGGCCCCTAATCGACGCGGCGCTCGACGGCGGAGCGCTGGTCCGGCTTTCCGTTTTTGAGCTGCCCAGCACGTCAGGGCATTTCCTGACGAGGCCGTCGACCGCGCACCTGACCAGCGCCGAGCAGGATTTCCGCCATTGGCTGCTGAAGCGCCTCGCCGGGAAGGCATGAGTGACTGGCGTTACCGCGACGCTGTGCCGATGCGCTTCCAGTAGATCAGCGTGCCCGTCAGCCCGCCATGCGGCTTCAGCGCATAGTCCGGAACTTCGCCGGCCAAGGTGAAGCCGAGCTTCTCATAAAGTCCCGACGCACCCTCTTCGCTCGCCGTATCCAGAACCAGCAGCGTGCGTCCCTTCTCCGCCGCGAGGCGTTCGGCGGCTCGCATCAGGCGCGTCCCGACACCCCTGCCCCGCTGCCCGACCGATGTCATCAGCTTGGCGATCTCGGCCCGATGCGGCTGATTGGGCGGACAGTCGAGCAGCAGGGTGACGGTGCCGACCAGAGCGCCGCCGTCCCATGCCCCAAGCACCATTCTTTGCCCTCGTGCCGCCGCGGCCAGCGACGTCTCCCAGAACGCGCTGGCAACATCCAACGCCAGCGGATGCATGAAGCTGACCGATCCGCCGGCGGCAACCGTTTCGACCAGCAGATCGGTCAGCTGTGCGAGTGTTTCCCGGCTTGCGGTCAACGGCCCGATTTCTATGACGTTCATACCTGGTCCTCTGGAAACGATTGATGGGTCGACAGCGCCGCTTCAGTCGAGATGGCGCACACGCCGCCGCTTGCGCGCGGCCTTGATGGCGCCGATGCGTTCGGTGTCTTCTTCCTTGAGATGCCGACCGCGCTCCAGGATCTCGAGCGTGTACTCCTTATAGGTCAGGCCCAGCCGTTCGGCCTTGTCCATCCGCATCAGCATGACTTCGCGGCTCGGCGCCTTCCATGCATTGGCGTGCGCGGCCTGCCAGGCCAGGAAGATGTATGGATCGCCCTTGCCCCATGGCGGCCCCTTGTAGTCGTCAAGAGGCGGCCCCCCATTGTGGGAGCGCTTTGGCCGTCGTGCCATGACGTCAGCTCCTGACCAGGGCGACGAGATAATCGGCGCCCGGCTCCAGCGCATGAAAGGTGCAATCCGACGGCGCTCCGAGCGCCAGGCAGTCGCCCGGTTCGAGCCTGTGCACCTGGTCACCCTCGGTGAATTCGAGTTTTCCCGAGATCAGCCAGATCTGCTGCTTGATGAAGGCGTAGGAAGCCGCCGGCAAGCTGACCTTCGCGCCCGCCGGCAGATGGACCTTGATCAGTTCGAGCGGCATGTCGCAGACCGGCGACAAATGCCGCCTGACATAGCCTGTGTCGGGGTCGCGCCACACTGGCTGGCCGGCTGCGCGCAGCAGCCCGCCACCCTTCAATTCCGCCCGTGCGATGAGGGTCGAGAGCGTCATGCCGAAGGCCGCCGCTATGCGCACCAGAAGTGCCGCCGTCGGGCTGGTCATGCCACGCTCGATCGTGCTCAGCATTGCCTTGGAAACACCGGAGTGTTCGGCGAGCTCGGCCAGCGACCAGTCCCGCATGGTCCTTTCGGTATGGATGCGCCTGCCGATGGTCGAGGAAATATCGTTCGCTATATCATCCATTCGTCCATTATAACGAAACCGACAAGTGCGTGAAGAGCCATTTCAAAGCAATTTTCACCAGGACCTTAATCCTCTCTACACCATCCGACCTCATCCGACCTTAACCCCGTTCCTGTAGGGTACGGCCTCAAGGGAAATGGGGATTGGCCTGTCCATGTATGTCGAACGCGAAGCTTCGGTCGGAGAACCGACATCGCAGGAGCGCCGCACAGCCGACCAGCACGACAAGCGCATCCTGGGCAATGTCGTGCAATGCGACGGTGCGCGCGCCACCATCAGCGCCTATGCCGACGACGCCGACGGCGCGATCACCGGCCTGTGGACGGTCGGCAAGATGATCTCGATCAACCTTGGCACGACACGAACCGTCGGCCTGGTCTACGCGATCGGCAAGTCGGATCTGGCCTGGAACAGTGACGGCAAGAACGCCATCGAGGTCAGCATCGAGCTGATCGGCGAAGTCCGTGACGGCGCCGAACCCGGGGCCAGGCCGATCTTCGACCGCGGCATCACCATCTATCCGCATATCGGCGCCGTCGCGCACCGCATCCGCACCCGCGACCTGCAGGCGGTCTATGACCTGGCCGGCCGCCATTCCATCACCATCGGCTCGCTGGCGCAGGACGAGGCGATCGCCGCCAACATCGCCATCGATGACACGCTGGCGCGCCACTTCGCCATTGTCGGCACGACCGGCGTCGGCAAGTCGACAGCGGTGTCGCTGCTGCTGCGCAAGTCGATCGCGGCGCGACCGGACCTGCGCATCCTGATCCTCGATCCGCACAACGAGTTCGCGGCTTCGCTGCCAGAATATTGCGTCAGGGTCGATTCCAAGACGCTCGACCTGCCGTTCTGGATGTTCACGCTGGAGGAATTCGCCGAAGTGCTGTTTCGCGGACGCGAAACGGTGCCGGAAGAGATCGATGCCCTTCGTGACCTCATTCCGCTCGCCAAGAATCTCTATCGCAACCCCGGTTCAGGCGCCTACCTGAGGCGCGGCAGCGATGCGCTGACCGCCGATACGCCGGTACCCTACCGCATCGCCGACCTGCTCAAGCAGATCGACGAGCGCATGGGCATGCTCGAAAGCAAGACCGATCGTCCAACCCTCAAATCGCTGAAGACACGCATCGAATCGGCGGCGGCCGATCCGCGCTACCGCTTCATGTTCAATTCGCGCCTGATCGAGGACACCATCCACGAAACGATCGGCAACATCTTCCGCGTGCCGCATCATGGCCGTCCGGTGACCTGCTTCGAGATGGCCGGCATGCCGTCGGAAGTGGTCAATTCCGTCTGCTCGGTGCTGGCGCGTCTGGCCTTCGACCTTGCTCTGTGGAGCGAAGGCAAGCTGCAGCTGTTGTTCCTATGCGAGGAAGCGCACCGCTACATGCCCGCCGATGCGCGTCTCGGCTTCGCGCCGACCCGGCACGCGCTGTCGCGCATCGCCAAGGAAGGCCGCAAATATGGCTGCTATCTCGGCGTCGTCACCCAGCGCCCCGGCGAGCTGGACCCGACTATTCTCTCGCAGTGCTCGACCTTCTTCGCCATGCGGCTCGCCAACGAGCAGGACCAGGCGATCATCCGCTCGGCAATCGCCGACTCTTCTGCCTCCACGCTCGCTTTCCTGTCCTCCATGGGCCAGCGCGAAGCGATCGCCTTCGGCGAAGGCGTGGCGACGACCATGCGGCTGAAATTCGAAAGACTGCCCGCTCACCTGCTTCCAGGCACGGCCAAGCGCGAGGAAGACGTGACGTCCAAGGCCGGCGAGGTCGACCTGGTGGCGATCGTGGAGCGGCTGCGTAACGTGCCGAAACCGCAGAGCCAGGCGATGGCTTTCGCCGAGGTGGTCGATTCCGGCCGGCAGGCGGGCGACCCCGACTACCGCAAAGCGCCGGCGGCGGCGCGCGTGCAGTCGGACGAAGATTTCGACACACGCTACGGCCTCAAACCCGCCACCTTCGGCCTGCGCCCGCAGAACGATTGAGCTGAGCGTCAGGCCTCCATGAATAGTCCCGAGAATCCGTGCAAGCGGCCTATCCCGTCTTCGTCGGAAAGCTTGGGCGAAGCCCGTCAGGGAGTTGGTCAGGCTGAGCCGATTGGTGTTTTGGTCCGCGAGCATCGGCCTTCGCCGGCCGCAGCCTTAAAGCGCAACGTCTCATAAGTGCTTCGGCCGGCGAAGGCCGGAAGCGCAGAAGCCGGCATCAAGCGGCCAGCATCACGAATTCAGTGATGGGATCTTAGGCGCAGACGCGGTTGCGGCCTTGCCTTTTGGCTTCGTAGAGCTGGCGGTCGGCGCGGCGATAAAATTCCTCCGCCGTTTCCTTGCGATCCCAGACGGCAAGCCCGACGCTGGTGGTGATCTTGAGCCGGACATTGTTGCCGGAGAGGATCGACATGTTGGCGATCGCCTTGCGGATGCGCTCGGCGAATTTGGCCAGAAGGTCCGCCTCCATGTTGGGCGTGACCACGGCGAACTCCTCACCACCCAGGCGCGCCACCACATCGTGGAAACGTGTCATGTCCCTGAGGCATCTGGCGACAGCCTTGAGCACCTCGTCGCCAACATCGTGGCCGTGCGTGTCGTTGACCTGCTTGAAATGGTCGAGATCGAGGATCATCAGCCCGACCGGTTTTTCGATGCGCCGGAACTCCTCGAGATATTCCTTCAGCGCGTCGTCGAAATAGCGCCGGTTCTGCATGCCGGTCAGGCCGTCGGTCAGGGCGGCATGCTCGAGCGTTTCGGAGCGGGCGCTGAGCGACACCGTCATGGCGCGCAGCTTGCCCTCTTCGGTCGCCTGCTTGCGGATCAGCGGATAAATGAAGAAGATGCCGAAAAACAGCGCGGTGGCGAGCAGTACACCGGTCGCGAACAGGA
Source organism: Mesorhizobium sp. CO1-1-11 (assembly GCF_020164995.1). Lineage (NCBI taxonomy): Bacteria > Pseudomonadati > Pseudomonadota > Alphaproteobacteria > Hyphomicrobiales > Phyllobacteriaceae > Mesorhizobium > Mesorhizobium sp. CO1-1-11. The sequence continues at coordinate 185,229 of NZ_JAIUHE010000004.1, read as the reverse complement.
GTTTGTTGAGGTAGATGACCTTGTCGAGGCCGGAGGCCGTATGGAGTTCCGTGGCGAAGGATTGCAGTTGCCCATAGGCGTGCAGGGTCACCAGGCCAGCAGCCAGGATCACGAAGATAAAGACGAAAAAAGCGGATTCCGCTTTGTGGAAACGCATCTGCTCCCCGATGGAAAAATACCCCATGACCTTATCGCAGGGACCGACTTACGGAGCGTTAATTCCGACAACTTCGGCGAGAACCCTTCCCTCAGGGGCAACTTTTTAAGTTGCATTAGCAACAAGTGTTTGGATCGTGGTTTCGAGATCGTCACCGGGGCGAAGTCTCTGCCATTCCGGCCCCAACTGATGGCGAAACCAGGTAGCCTGCCGCTTGGCATATTGCCTTGTCGCTATCTTGGCGCGCTCGATCGCCTCGGGAAAGCTCGACTGCCCTGAGATCGCGGCCTGGAGCTCGCGGACCCCGATCGCCTTCATCGCCGGCAGGTCTGGATCCAGACGAAGGGCCGCAAGCTGCTTGACTTCCTCCAGCGCGCCCTTGTCCAGCATCTGGTCGAAACGCCTTTCGATGCGGTCAACCAATGCTGCCCGATCCGGCTCGACGACCAGGAAATGCGCGCTCGGCCTGTCGATGAGCGGCAGGCCGCGCTCTGCCTGCCAGTCCAGGATCGACCGGCCGGAGGCGTCGAGCACCTCGAGCGCCCGCACGATGCGCTGGCTGTCGGTTGGCTTCAACTGCATGGCGACGCTCGAATCCTCGCGCAGCAGCAAGGCATGCAGCTTGACCGCGCCTTGCTCCTTCAATTCGTAGCGCCAGCGGTCGCGTATCCGTTGTGGAATATCAGGCATTTCCGAAATCCCTTCCGCCAGCGCACGAAAGTACAGGCCAGTGCCACCGACGAAGATTGGCCGCCGCGAGAGCGTCCCGTCATCAATGAGTTTCATAACGTCGCGCAGCCAGGCGCCGGTCGAGTAGGCGGTGCCGGGATGGACATGCCCATAGAGAAAATGCGGCGCTCGTGCGAGTTCGGCCGCCTGCGGCCGGGCCGTCAGCACGTCGAGAACCGCATAGCCCTGCATGGAATCGGTGTTGACGATGACGCCGCCTGTGCGTTCGGCCAGTTCAAGCGCCAGCGCCGACTTGCCGCTGGCGGTCGGCCCGGCTATCAGGATCGCGTTCTTCACGCGGCCTTCGTCCGCATCCGTGCCGGAATTCTCGATGCCGCTCATTGCCACGCTTGTTTCCCGTCCCGCCGATCGCGCTCTGTCGCCATCGCTTGCGAATATGGCCTCACGGTCGGTGGGCGCAAGCGCTGTCGTATGGCTGGCCGAAGGCATTGCCTGTGACATTGCCCTGCCGCCAGCGGCGCAGGCTGATGAAACGACCGCGAGCCTTCGTACCGCACTGGCCGCTGAGCCCGTCGACGTGATCGTCCAGCAGGCTGAAACACGCCGCAAGAAAATCCTTCTCGCCGACATGGATTCGACCATGATCGACCAGGAGTGCATCGACGAGCTGGCCGACGAGATTGGCGTCAAGGATCATGTCGCGGCGATCACCGCACGGTCGATGAACGGCGAGATCGCCTTCGAGCCGGCGCTGCGCGAGCGCGTGGCGCTCCTCAAGGGGCTCGATGCCGCCGTCGTCGACCATATCGTCGCCAATCGGCTGACCTTGGCCTCGGGCGGCCGCGCGCTGGTCCAGACCATGCGCGCCAACGGCGCCTGGACGGCGCTCGTCTCGGGTGGGTTCGAGGTTTTCACGACGCGCATCGCTGCGATGCTTGGCTTTCAGGAAGACCGCGCCAACCGCCTTCTCGACCAGGATGGACGCTTCACCGGGCTGGTCGGCGAGCCGATCCTCGGCCGCGCCGCCAAGGCCGAGGCGCTGCTCGAAATCTGTGCACGTCTTGGCCTGACGCCGGCCGATGCCATCGCCGTCGGCGACGGCGCCAACGATCTCGACATGATCCGCCTGGCCGGAACCGGTGTCGCGCTGCATGCCAAGCCCACCGTCGCGGCGCAGGCAAAAGTCCGGATCGACCATGCCGACCTCACTGCGCTGCTCTATCTGCAGGGCTACCGGCAGGAAGAATTCGTCCAATGAAGCCAATCCGTACCGAACGCCTGATCCTGCGCAATTGGGAGGATCGCGACCGCGAATTGTTCCATCGCATCAATTCCGACGATCGCGTGATGGAGTTCTTCCCGTTTCGCCGCGACCGTGCCGCCGCCGACGCCAAGATGGATGAGTTCCGCGCCTGGGTCGATGAGGACGGCTACGGCTTCGCCGCGGCCGAGATTGCCGCGACCGGCGAATGCATCGGTTTCGTCGGCCTCCTCGCGACCGATGATGTGCCATCGCTGCCGGCCGACACAATCGAGATCGGCTGGCGGTTGGCTCCCGAATTCTGGGGCAAGGGCTATGTCACCGAGGCCTCGGAGGCATGGCTGGCCCACGGCTTCGAGACACTGGCCGTCGACGAGATCGTTTCCTTCGCCGTGGCGGAAAACCACCGCTCGACCGCCGTTATGAAACGCCTCGGCATGACCGCCGACCCATCGAGCGATTTCGACCACCCCAGCATTCCAGACAGCCATCCCGCGCTCAAGCGGCATGTGCTCTACCGGCTGTCGCGCGAGGACTGGCAGGCAAGAAAAAGGGCGGCTCTCTAACCGCCCTTCCATCAAAATCAGATTTCTGCCGGCGTACTGGATCAATCCATCCGGATCGTAACGAAGCGCAACTCACCGGTCTTCGACGCCAGCATCAAGAGCGCGTTCTTGCGGCCCTGCTCCTTCAGCGCGCCGATCCGGTCCATGACGTCCTTGGGCGTGGCGACCGACTCCTGCGCGATCTCGGTGATCACCTCGCCCGGCTGGATACCGCGTTCCGCGGCGGCGGAGTCCTTGGCCACGTCGGTGATGACAACGCCGGAAACATCGCCGGCGATGCTGAACTTCTTGCGCGTCTCGTCATTGAGTTCGCCGACCGTCATGCCAAGCACCGAGGCGGTCGAGACGGCCGGAGCCTTGTCAGCGCCCTTGTCCTGGTCGGGATTGCCATTCTCGCCGCTCGCCAGCTTCTCGCCATCCTCGAGCCGGCCGAGCGTCACCTTCACCGTCTGCTCGACACCCTTGCGCACGATCAGCACGTCGACGGCCTTGCCCACCGGGCTTTCGGCGACGACGCGCGGCAGGTCGCGCATTTCATGGATGTCCTTGCCGTCGAACTTGATGATGACGTCGCCGGCCTGGATGGTGCCGTTGTCGACAGGTCCGCCCTTGATGACGCCGGCCACCAGCGCGCCCTTGGCGGTCGCCATGCCGAGGCTTTCCGCGATGTCGTCCGTCACCGGCTGGATGCGCACGCCGAGCCAGCCGCGCCGCGTCTCGCCATATTGGCGCAACTGCTCGACGACGCCCGAGGCGAGCTGCGAGGGAATGGAGAAGCCGATGCCGATCGAGCCGCCGGACGGCGAAATGATCGCGGTGTTCATGCCGATGACCTCGCCGGCGCTGTTGAACAGCGGTCCGCCGGAATTGCCGCGGTTGATCGCCGCGTCGGTCTGGATGAAGTCGTCATAGGGGCCTGAATTGATGTCGCGGTTGCGTGCCGAGACGATGCCGACCGTCACCGTGCCGCCGAGGCCGAACGGATTGCCGACCGCCATCACCCAGTCGCCGACGCGCATCTTAGTGGAATCGCCGAATTTCACCGCTGTCAGCTTGTGGCCTTTCGGATCGACCTTCAGCACCGCGACGTCGGTCTTGGTGTCGGTGCCGACCAGCGTCGCCTTCAAGGTCACGCCATCGGAGAAATTGACCTCGATGTCGTCGGCATCGGCGATCACGTGGTTGTTGGTGACGACGATGCCTTGTTCGGCGTCGATGACGAAACCCGAACCGAGCGACTGCACCTTCTGCGAGCCGCCATCCTTTTCGCCACCGCGGTTCTTGAAGAAATCGTCGAAGAAATCCTGGAACGGCGAGCCTTCGGGCAGTTGCGGCATCGGCACCGCGCCCGGCCCTTCCGTGCCCTTCACCGTTTGTGATGTCGAGATATTGACCACCGCGCCAAGCACGCCTTGCGCCAGGTCGGCGACCGAGGCCGGTCCGTCGGCGGCGAATGTCGGGGCCACGAAGGACGGAACGGCGACGGCGCCCAGGACCAGCGCTGCCGCGCCGGCGACCAATGTCCGTCGAGCGGCGTCCAAAAGGGTGTTGGATGTCATCGAGAAGCCTCCCGGCATTTCTAAAAGAGAAAAGCGCTTCGACGAAAACGCCGTGTCGCGCCATGATGGCAAGAAATACGGCACGTTTGCGGCTATGACTATCGGTGGAGTGTAAATCGAGCGTTATTCCGCAAACCGCCGCCTCTACACGCCCCGCACCAGCCAGACGACGCCAACACCAATGGCGATCGCCGCCAGCCCGCCGATCCGCAACGCATTCTCCGGCATCGACAGCACTTCGCCCGCGAGCTTCTTCGCAAGGCGGGGAAAGCCGCCATAGACCAGGCCCTCTATGACGAGGACCAGGCCTATCGCCGCGAAGAAATCCTGCACCGGCCGTTACTGGCCGGTGCTGGGTTGTGTCGTCGGCGCGGCAGGTGCCGCAGCCGGCGCCGTCGGTTTCGCCGGTCCTTCCTTGCCGTCGGGATCGCGGAAGTAGCGGAAGAACTCCGAACTCGGCGACAGCACCATGGTCGTCCCGGTGTTGTCCAGCGCGGTGCCATAGGCATTCATCGACCGGTAGAAGTCGAAGAAGGCGGGATCGCGCTTGTAGGCATCGGCGAAGGTGGCGCTGCGCTGCGCCTCGCCCTCACCGCGCAGGATCTCGGACTCCTTCTGCGCTTCGGCAACGATCTCGACCACTTCACGATCGGCGCGCGCCGTGATGCGCTGTGCCGCTTCGTTGCCGCGTGCCCGCAGCCGCGCGGCCTCCGCCAGGCGTTCCGCCTTCATGCGGTCGTAGGTCTGCTGTGAAACTTCGGCCGTCAGGTCGGTGCGGCGGATGCGAACATCCTCGATCTGCAAGCCGAGCGACGTGGCGTCGGGCCTGAGCTGATCGCGCACCTCGCGCATCATCACGGCACGCTCTTCGGAAAGCGCGGCCTCGAAATCGCGCAGACCGTAGACGCGGCGCAGGGCAGCGTCGAGACGCGTCCTGAGCCGCGCTTCGGCCAGTTCAATCTGACCGGACACGGCGGCCCGGAAGACGCGCGGATCCGAGATGCGATAGGCGATGAAGGCATCGACCTCATAGAATTTGCCGCCCGAGACCTGGACGCGGATGTTGTCGAGGTCGAAGCGCAGCACCCTGTTTTCGATCAGTTGCACCGTATCGGCGTCGAAGAACGAGAACGGCGCCTTGAAGTAGATGCCGGGCTCGCTCTTGACGTCGACGATCTCACCGAAGCGGAGCACCAGCGCCTGCTGGCGCGCATTGACCACGAAGACCGAGGAATAGATCAGGAACAGGACGACCGCCGCCACGACGACGACGATGGGAAGACGGTTGGCCATCACTTGGTACCTCCCGTGTTCGCGGCGGGCGCGGCCGGTGCTGGCGGTTTCGGCTGCAATGTGGGCAGCGGCAGATAAGGCAAGACACCCTGTCCGTTGTTCTGCTCGACGATGACCTTGCTCGAGTCCTTCAGAACCCTCTCCATGGTTTCCAGATAAAGGCGTTTGCGCGTGACATCGGGGGCCTTGGCATATTCGTCGTAGACCGAGATGAAGCGCTGCGCCTCACCTTCGGCTTCCTGCACCACACGGTTTTTGTAGGCGGCCGCGTCTTCGCGGACCTGGGCCGCCTCGCCGCGTGCCTGGCCGAGCTTCTGGTTGGAATACTGATTGGCCTGCTCGACGAACTTGTCCTCGTCCTGCTCGGCGCGCTGCACCTCGTCGAACGCATCTGCCACCTCGCGTGGCGGTGCCGCATCCTCGATGGAGACGGCGTTGACGTTGAGACCGGCCTTGTAGCCGTCCAGCGTCGTCTGGATGATCTCGCGCACCGAGGCCGCGATGCCCTGGCGATCGTCGCGGAAAATGTCCTGCGCCGGCCGGCGGCCGACGGCTTCGCGCATGGCGCTCTCGGCAACCTGCCGCAGCATGCCGTCCGGGTCGGAGACGTCGAACAGGTAAGCGCGGGGATCGGAGACCTGGTAGGCCACGGAGAACTGCACATTGACGATGTTCTGGTCGCCCGAGAGCATCAGCCCGTTGCCGCTGGTGTTGCCGCCGCCAATGTCGACGAGCTGCTCTGAAATCTTCGCCGTCTCGACGGTCTCGAGGGGCCACCAGTGGAAATGCAGGCCTGGCTGGGAAAGCTCGGCCTTCGGCTTGCCGAAGCGCAGTTCGACCGCGACCTCGTCGGGCTGCACGGTATAGACCGCCTGGAAGGCCCACAGAACAACCAGCACCGCGGCGATCAGGCCGAACACCGCCGGACTGGCGCCACCGCCGCCGGGCAGCGCGCGCCGCAGCCGATCCTGGCCACGGCGAATGATGTCTTCGAGGTCGGGAGGCGACCCCTGCGGGCCGCTTGGCCCCTTCGGTCCCTGCCCCCAGGGTCCCTGATTGTTACCGCCGCCACCCCACGGGCCGCCGCCTCCGCCACCTTTGTCGTTCCAGGGCATGAATGTCCTTTCGCTTGGAATTCCCTCAAGCACCGCGGTTACGGCGCAAATCCAGTGTCGTTCTTCTATAGGGACGCCACGGCGCGCTTTCAACGCGATGCGCCGCCGACTTCATCCGTTTTGGGCCGGTAGCGACCCTTTGTCGTCCTTTATCTTCGAACTATCTCGCGGCGGCGCTCATAAACCGTATAGCGCGTCGCATGGCTGTCCTTTTCTCCTGACGCAATCTCCCGCGAACTGACCACTTGCCATGCATCAGGGTCGATCGGCGGGAAATGCGCGTCGCCATCGACGGCGGCCAACACATGGGTCACGTGCAGGCGCTCGGCCAGCGGCAGCGCCTGGGCATAGATTTCGCCGCCGCCGATGATGCAGACCTCGTCGACGCCCGTCATGCGGCGTCCGCGCACGGTTGCCAGCTGGATCGCGGCTTCGAGCGTATGCGCCACCTCGACGCCCTCGGCACGCCAGGCCTTGTCGCGGGTGACGACGATGTTCAGCCTGCCCGGCAGCGGCCGGCCGATGCCTTCATAGGTCTTGCGGCCCATGATGATGGGCTTGCCCATCGTGTCGGCCTTGAACCGCTTGAGGTCGGTGGAGAGCCGCCAGGGCAACCCGCCGTCCCGCCCGATCACGCCGTTCTCGGCAATGGCGACATAGATCGCGACATGCATCAGTTTGCATCCCCGCCATTGCTGTCCGACGGGACGAGCAGGAGGATGTCGATGTCGTGCTCGGGATAGAAATCGTTCGCCTTCATCTCGAAACGCGTCGGCCCGACCTTTTTGACGTTGTCGCCGCAGAACGAGACCAGGGCTTTCGGGTTGCCCTTGTCAATGGTCAGCTTGAACTTGCCGATGGTGCCCGCCGCCCAGTTGCCGCCGGTGGTCAGGATATAGGCGATGCGGCTTTCGTAGAATTTGGGATAGCCGTCCGGATTGTCCTTCGCCGCCTTGCGCACCGCATTCTCGAATGTGTCGTCCATGCAGTAGCGGCTCTTGTACGCCGCGTATGAGTTCTGGAACTGGCCTTCATTGAAGAAACTGACCGAGGATGTGCCGCCCACGCTGGGCTTGTAGCGGTGCGAGACGTGAACGTCCTTGTTGGCCGGAAAGGCCGCGCGCCACCAATAGGTCGAGCGCAATTGCCAGAACGGCGAATAGACCGGTTTTTGGCCACTGTCGGCTGTGGAATCCCCGATGATGATGCCGCGGTCGACCCAGTCGTCAGCCACCCCTTGCGGCAGCTTCGCCAGCGCCGCCTTGGCCGCGTCGCCGAACGGGTTGAAGGGCACGTTTTGCGCCTTGAGGTCGGCGCCGATGTCGATGCCGAGCGCGAGCACCTTCTGCTCGAGTTGGGGCTTGGCCGCGACGCCGTCGATCGTCACCTCGAAGCCGAGGAAATTATCGCTCTGGTTTTCCGGGATCGCCGGCATCTCTTCGGGATCGCCCGAAATGTCGGGCATCGGGAAGGCGACTATCGCCTCGACATCCTTGTCGGTGTTGTTGTGGAAGACGTAGTCCACCGTCACCTTTTCGGGCGAGATGAAAAGATCCTCGCTTTGCATCGCCACGGCATCGCTGCGCGACAGGATCAGGCCGCCGGTGCCAAGCTCGGCAACCGAATCATTGGCCATTGCAGGCGCGACCGAAAGCGCCAACGCTAAAGCCAGAACAGATCGCAACATCGAAGCCCCCTCGGCTGGAATGCCTGGATGACCCTAGCCGTTTCGATGCGGCGTTTCAAAGCCCTTCCGCTTGCTGGGTGTGCGTGACCGGTCTGGACACGCACGCAGTCTGGACACGCACGCGGTCTGGACACGCAGGCGGTCTGGACTAACAGGTTCCGATGGGGCAGGAGTTCGCGCCATGCGCAAGCTTCTCGTCATCGGCATCGGCGCCGGCAATCCCGACCACATGACCGTCCAGGCCATAGCAGGGCTGAACAGGGCGGACGTCCTGTTTATTCCCGACAAGGGCACCGACAAGACCGATCTTGCCAACCTGCGGCGCGGCATCTGCGACCGCTTCGTCACCAACCCGGCCTCACGCAGGGTCGAGTTCGACGTGCCGGTGCGTGCCGAACCGACCTCTTCCTATCGTTCGACCGTCGACGACTGGCATGAAGCCATCGCCGCCATCTACGAGGCACTGATCCGCGACGAGATCTCCGGGGATGGCTGCGGCGCCTTCCTGATCTGGGGCGATCCTTCGCTCTATGACAGCGCTCTGCGCATCCTCGAGCGCGTGCGCCTGAGGGGCAATGTTGCGTTCGACCTGGAAGTCATCCCCGGCATAACGGCCGTCCAGGCGCTGGCAGCCAGCCACAAAACGGCGCTGAACCGCATCGGCGATCCCGTGCTGATCACCACCGGCCGCCGCCTGACCGAGGAAGGCATGCCGGACAATGCCGGCAGCGCCGTCGTCATGCTCGACGGCAAATGCGCCTTCAACACGCTGGCAGACCGGGACCTTTTCATCCAATGGGGCGCCTATCTCGGCACGCCCGACGAGATCATCATCTCCGGCCGCCTTGGCGATGTCGGCGCCGAGATCGAAAAGCGCCGCGACGAAGCCCGCCGGAAGAAAGGCTGGATCATGGATACGTATTTGCTGCGAAAGCCGGAGTAGTGGAATAGTGAGTAGTAAATAGTGAGTAGTCAGTAGTCAGTGAGGACTAGGCTGTACTCACTACTCACTACTCACTACTCACTACTCACTACTCACTACTCACTACTCACTACTCCCTACTCACTACTCACTACTCACTACTCCCTACTCACTACTCCCTACTCCCCTATCCCGCCTCAATCTCCGACTGCAACGCGTCCATATGCGTCGCCGCGGCCGCACTCGCCGCTCGCTCGATGGCGCGAAAACGGCTGACCACGGCCAGGCCGACGGTCGTCAGTTGCGCGCCGCCGCCCTTGCGGCCGCCGGTCTGCGCCGCCACCAGCGGCTTGCCGAACACCCGGTTCATGTCCTCGACCAGGTCCCATGCGTGCTTGTAGGACATCTCCATGCCGCGCGCGGCGGCCGAGATCGACCCGAAGGTGGCGATGTGCTCCAGAAGCTCGATCTTGCCAGGACCGATCCGTCCGTCCGGATCGAGATTTATCCGCAAGCTCAGCGACGGCATTTTTTGCTCCTCCGCGACCGCTTCAGCTTCCGCGACCGTTATTCCAAAACAATATAGCGCCAATCACCGCCGCTGTCAGCCATCGACGTCGAGCGGCAGACCGGCGCCGGTATTTCCCCGATCGAAGCTCACGGTCTTGACCACCGCGAAAACCTTGCCGCCGAGCCGCAGCTTCAGCGCCTGCCGCGACTGTTCCGTGATGCGGGCGAGCACCGTTGCCCCATTGCAGTCGATGCCGATTTCAACCGTCGGCCCCTCGCCGGGACTGATCGCGACGATCGTGCCGGGCAGGATGTTGAGGGCACTGAGGCCCGTCGGTTTCTCCGCGGCGATCATCACGTCGCGAGCGCGAATGCGGATACGCACGGGAGCCCCGGCCTTCATCCCAAGACGCGGCACGCGGATCTCGCCGGCGGCCGAGCCGAGCACGGTCATCCCAAAAGCCTCCTCGTGACGCAGCACCTTCGTGTCCAGCACGGCGCCGCCCTCGCCGCGCTCTTCCACCGGCAACAGGTCGAGCCTTTGCATGACAGCGTCGGTCGGGCCGCTAGCCGTGACCTTGCCCCGCGCCAGCATCACGACGTCGCTCGCCAGCCGCGCCACCTCGGCGACCGAATGGCTGACATAGACGATCGGGATCTTCGTTTCGTCGCGCAGCCGCTCGATATAGGGCAGGATCTCGGCCTTGCGCGCTTCGTCGAGCGAGGCCAGCGGCTCGTCCATGAGCAGCAGTCTGGGGCTGGCCAGCAGCGCCCTGCCGATCGCCACGCGCTGCTTCTCGCCGCCCGAGAGTTTTGCCGGTCGTCGCCCAAGCAGCGGGCCGATGCCCAGCAATTCTACAACGGCGTCCATGTCCGCATAGCGTTCCGCCGCCGGCGTGAACCAGCGACCGTAGCACAGATTGCTCATCACGCTCATATGCGGAAACAGGCGCGCATCCTGGAACACCATGCCGATGCGGCGTTTGTGCCTTGGCACGAAAATGCCGGCACCCGCGTCGACCAGCACGCGGCCATCGACCTCGATGCGCCCCTTGTCCGGCCGGATCAGCCCGGCAATCATGTTGATCAGCGTCGTCTTGCCGGAACCGGACGGTCCGAACAGCGCCGTCAGCCGTCCGGCGCTCTCGAAGCGGGCATCGATGGTGAAATCGCCAAGCCGGTGGCCAATGTCGACAAGGACGCTCATTCGATGTCCATCCGCCGCCCGACCCGCCGCGCCAGCACTTCCGATGCGACCAATGCCGCCATCGAGATGACGATCGAAATCAGCGTCAGTCGCAGCGCCCCTTCGTCGCCGCCCGGCACCTGGGTAAAAGTGTAGATCGCCGACGGCAGCGTCTGCGTCTCGCCAGGAATGTTGGAGACGAAAGTGATCGTCGCGCCGAACTCGCCCATCGCCTTGGCGAAGGACAGGATGGCGCCGGCGATCAGCCCGGGCAGGATCAGCGGCAGCGTGATGGTGCCGAACACCCACAGCGGGTTGGCGCCGAGCGTTCCCGCCGCCGCCTCCATCTTGCGATCCACCGCCTCGATCGACAGCCGGATCGCCCGCACCATCAGGGGGAAGCCCATGACACCGCAGGCAAGGGCGGCACCCGTCCAGCGAAACGAGAAGACGACGCCGAAATGTTCGGCGAGGAAGACGCCGGCCGGGCCGCGTTTGCCGAACGTCAAAAGCAGGAGATAACCGGTCACCACGGGCGGCAGGATCAGCGGCAGGTGCACCACCCCGTTGAGCAGCGTCTTGCCCCAGAATTGCCCCCGGGCAAGCAGCAGCGCGATCGCTATGCCCGGCGGCAGGCTGGCGAGCATCGCCACCGTCGCCACCTTGATGGACAGCCGGACCGCATTCCATTCGTCGGGAGTGAGGTCCAGCAGCCAGCTCATAGTGCGGTATCGGGCCTTTTCGAACTCAGTTGCTCGCCGACTCAGTTGCTGGGCGTGAGCACGGTAAAACCCTGTTCCCTAAAGAGCGCGCCGGCCTTGGCGGACTGCAGGCACTTCAGGAAGGCCGGCGTATCCTTGTCCTTCGAATCGGCGGTCTGGGCAACCGGATAGATGATCGGCGGATGTGAATTCTCGGGGAAGGTGCCGACCACCTTGACGCCCTTTTCGGCGTGCGCGTCGGTGGCATAGACGATGCCGAGCGCGGCCTCACCAGTCGAAACCAGCTTCAGCGCCGCCCGGACATTCTCGGCCTGCGCCACCTTGCCCTCGACCGAGGACCAGACGCCGAGCGATTCAAGCGCCGCCTTGCCGTATTTGCCGGCCGGCACGGCCTTGAAGTCGCCCATGGCAAGCTTGCCGTCGCCGACGAGCTTGGCGAGGTCAAAGCCTTTCTCGATCTTGGTTTCGACCGTCGAATCCTTCGGCGCCACCAGCACGATCTCGTTGCCCAGCAGCTTCACTTCCGTGTCGGGCTTGGTCAGCTTCTTGTCGGAGAGATATTTCATCCAATCGAGATCGGCGGAGATGAAGACGTCGGCCGGCGCCCCACCCTCGATCTGCTTGGCCAATGCCGAACTCGCGGCATAGGAAACGGTCGCGGCCTCGCCGACATCGGCTTCGCAGGCCTTGTTCACCGCATCGAGCGCATCCTTGAGACTGGCCGCCGCGAACACCACGACCTTGTCTTCCGCGTGCGCTGCTGGCATTGCCGCCATCAATGTCGCCGCAAAGCCGCCAATGGCGATCATCCTCAACCCGAAACCTTTGCGTGTCATCGAAAACTCTCCCTGGGTTCAAACTCCGGTTGGCTCGAAGCCTGTAGACCGATATATCCGCATGGATATAACAAGGGAAGGCCCGGCCGGCTGAAACTCGATCCGGCGCTGCATGATTGTTCTGATAAGACCGCCGCCGCGAAAGGAACTGCAATGAAGATCAGCGCCCGCAACGTGCTCGAGGGAACGATCACCGAAATCGTCAAGGGAGCCACCACCTCGCGTCCGCATCGACATCGGCGGCGGCATCATCGTCACCGTCTCGATCACCAATGAAGCTGTCGCCGACCTCAAGCTCGAAAAGGGCAAGCAGGCCTACGACGTGGTCAAGGCCTCGGACGTGATGGTCGGCATCGACTGAAAAGCCGCGGCTCAGACCGCGATGGGCGCCTTGATCGACGCGTCGGCGACGTAGTTTTCCAGCCGGAAATCCTCGAAGCGGAAGGCGAAAAGGTCCTTCACCTCAGGATTGATCCACATCGTCGGCAGGGTCCTTGGCGTGCGCCGCAACTGTTCGCGCGCCTGCTCGAAATGGTTCGAGTAGAGATGCGCGTCGCCAAGCGTGTGCACGAAATCGCCCGGCTTCAGCCCTGTCACCTGCGCCACCATCAGCGTCAGCAGCGCGTAAGACGCGATGTTGAACGGCACGCCGAGGAAGATGTCGGCGGAGCGCTGGTAGAGCTGGCAGGAAAGCCGGCCCTCGGACACGTAGAACTGGAAAAGGCAGTGGCAAGGCGGCAGCGCCATGGCTTCCACCTCGGCGGGATTCCAGGCCGAGACGATCAGCCGCCGCGATTGAGGATTGCGGTGGATCTCCTTGAGAAGATTGGCGATCTGGTCGATCGAGCCGCCATGGCCGTCTGGCCAGGATCGCCACTGCCTGCCGTAGACCGGGCCGAGATCGCCATTCTCGTCGGCCCATTCATCCCAGATCGAAACGCCGTGGTCGGTCAGGTACTTGATGTTGGTGTCGCCGGCCAGGAACCAGAGGAGTTCATGGATGATCGACTTCAGATGCAGCTTCTTGGTGGTGGTGACCGGAAATCCGCGCGCCAGATCGAAGCGCATCTGGTAGCCGAAGACGGAGCGCGTGCCGGTGCCGGTGCGGTCGCCACGATCGGCGCCGTTGTCCAGCACATGCTGCAGGAGATCGAGATATTGGCGCATCGGTTCCGGGCTCGATTCGGGATCTCTCCGATCATAGCGCATATAGGCGCTGACGCCACGCTTGTCTGAGATCGTCCCCACTTAGCAGGGACGAAGCCCGCCCAGAATCCTCACCGGCGAACCGGAAGCGCGGAAATCGCCAACCGGCCGCCAGGATGAAGTAACCAAAGGTCTCAGAGAGAGCCGAGCTTGCCCAGGTCCTTGGCCACCAGATAGTAGAAGGTCACGCGGTTCTTGGTGTTGTCGGCGTGCATCGCCTTGCAAGTCTTCTCGATCGCGGCGTCGGCTTTCGCCCCGTCGCTGACGCCGAGCTTCTTGGCCACCCAGCTCTCCTTGACCCGCGCCAATTCCTTCGGATCCGTGCAGGACACCAGCGAGGAATCGCGGTTCCTCAGCGCAATGCCCAGGTGCTTGACGATTTTTTCGACCGCATCGGCGCTTGCCGCGGCGTCATATTTCTTCACATCCGCAAGATAGTCGGCCATCAGAATTCCCCTCGTCGGCGCCACGGATCCGATCGATGAGGGCTGTGGCGCGCTTCGCAACTTGTGCGCTAGGTCGGTAACTCCTCACCGCCCGCAAAGCTTCGGTTGAGACCGCGCCCAAGTCAACCCTTCGCGTCGCAATTTGACACAGGGACAAAGCACCATTGCGGCCTTTCATTTCCGCGCAAGCCCCCCTATATTCGTTTTGTCGGCTTGACCGACTATGGCGATAAATGGGCGATGAAATAAGCCGTTCGGACCCGGGGGCGGTACCCGGCGCCTCCACCAAAAGCCGCTGTTGAGGACAGAGCGGTTTTTGCTGGGGGCGAAATAGGATCGACGAAGGTGTAAAGATCGTACTTTTGCCCGGCATTGTACCACCGTCATCGGGCTAAACTTATAGTTGCCAACGACAACTATGCGGAAGCACGTCTCGCTGCTTAATGCAGTGCGATAGCTTCAAATCAAGCCCTAGGGGTTCGCACTTCTAGGCGGGGTTCGGAGGTACCTGGCAACAGAAACCTCCACTTCTCCCCCTTTCATTTTGCGTGACGCACAACGGTTCCTGCCGTCAAGACTTCGCACGTCCACGGCTGCGAAGCCGCTGCGTTGCGTGCCCTTTCTCCATGGACAAAATGCAAAACAATTCCGATCGATTCTTCGTGCTGACCGGCGGCCCCGGTTCCGGCAAGACCACCTTGATCGAAGCCTTGCGGCAGGCGGGCTTTGCGACATCCGCCGAGGCCGGGCGCGGCATCATCGGCGACCAATCCGCCATTGGTGGAACCGCCCTGCCCTGGAGCGATCGCGCATTGTTCGCCGAACTGATGCTGTCGTGGGAAATGCGCTCGTACCGTGCGGTCCGCGAGCTGGCCGGTCCGGTCTTCTTTGATCGCGGCGTGCCGGACACGATCGGCTATCTCAGGCTCTGCGGCCTGCCGGTGCCGGATCACCTCACCAGTGCCGCCACGGAATTCCGCTATGCGCGTCGCGTCTTCGTCGCCCCGCCATGGCCGGAGATCTTCACCCAGGACGAAGAACGCAAGCAAACCCTCGACGAGGCCGAGCGCACTTGCCAGTCCGTGGCCGGCGTCTATGCCGCACTCGGCTACGAACTGGTGAGCTTGCCGCTGGCCCCAGTCGAAGAGCGTGTACGCTTCCTCCTCGACGCTGCTGGATTGCCGCTGACATCGCGGACATAAAGAGGTCGGACGGGTCCGGCCTTTCCTGTGCGTTGGTGGACCAGGCGATACCTTGTAAACTGAAACCACACCCCATGGAGATCGGAAACATGGCGCTCAAGCGGATGGACAATGTAGGAATCGTCGTCGAAGACCTTGGAGTGACGATCGATTTCTTTCGCGAACTCGGCCTCGAGCTCGAAGGGCGAGCCATGGTCGAAGGAGAATGGGCCGGACGCGTCACCGGACTGGGCGACCAGCATGTCGAGATTGCCATGATGCGCACGCCGGACGGCCACAGCCGGCTGGAGCTCTCCCGCTTCCTCGCGCCGCCTGTCGTCGCGGATCACCGGACCGCCCCGGTCAACGCCCTGGGCTACCTCCGCGTCATGTTCACCGTGGACGACATCGACGACACGCTTGAAAGGCTCCGCACGCGCGGCGCGCAACTCGTAGGCGAAGTGGTCGAGTACAAGGACGTGTATCGGCTCTGCTACATCCGTGGGCCTGAAGGGCTTCTCATCGGCCTCGCCCAGGAACTCAGCTGAGCGTCAGCAGCCAGAGCGCGGTCGTCAACCCGGGGCAAACGCCGGCTTCGACACAAAGAGGCCGGGATCGACCCGGCCTCCCCTGGTTTATTGGAAAAGGTGCTTACTCCGCCGGCGCTTCGACCGCTTCGCGCGAACGGCCAAGCGTGACTTTCGCCAGTGCGAACGAGATCACCGCGCAGAGCGTGATGCCGGCGACCATCGGCAGCGGCGTGCCGTCGAAGAACACACCGGCGACGCCCATGGCGAGCGCGCCGATGGCGAAGTGCAGCGTGCCCATCAGCGCCGACGCCGTGCCGGCGATCTCGCCATGCTCTTCCATGGCCAGCACCGATGTGGTCGGGATGACCAAGCCGAGGAAGCCGTAGCCGACGAACAGCAGGGCCGCCATCACGTCAAGCCGATCGACGCCCGTCACCATGATCGCGAACAGCACAACCATCGTCGTCGCGTAGCCGGTCACCGCCACCCACACCACGCGCTTCAGTCCGAACCGTTCGGAAAGCAGGCCCGTCAACTGCGACATGCCGATGAAGGCAACCGCGTTGATCGAGAAGAAGACGCTGTAGACCGAAGGCGACAGCCCGTAATGGTCGATCAGGATGAAGGACGAACTCGACAGATAGACGAAGAAGCTCGCAATGCCGAAGCCGGCGATCGCCACCAGGCCGAGGAAATTACGGTCGCCCATCAGGAAGCGGTAGCCGGCAAGGGCGGTACCGAAGGAGGACCCGACGCGTTCTTCCGCCGGCCGTGTCTCCTTGAGCGAGGTCGCGAGCAGGATGGTGGCAAGCACCGCCGCGCCGGTCACGGTCCAGAACACGGCGCGCCAGCCGAAATTCTCGATGATCTGGCTGCCGGTCAGCGGCGCCAGGATCGGTGACACCGAAAACACCAGCATCAGCAGCGACATCAGCTTGGCGGCCTCATTGCCGGTGTGCAGGTCGCGCACGATGGCGCGCGGAATGGCCATTCCGGCACTGGCGCCAAGCCCCTGCAGGAAGCGGAAGGCGATCAGCCACTCGATGGTCGGCGCCATTGCCGAGCCGATGCCGCCGGCCATGAACAGCGCCAGGCCGCCATAGAGCGGCAGCTTGCGGCCGACCATGTCGGAGATCGGCCCGACGACGATCTGGCCGAAGCCCATCGACAGGAAGAAGATCAAAAGGCTCATCTGCACGGCGGCGGTGCCAGCATGCAGATCGGTGCCGATCGACGGCAAAGCGGGCAGATACATGTCGATGGCGAACGGGCCGATGGCGGACAACAGGCCGAGCACGACCGCGATGCGGAGGAATTTGGGGCTCATGATATTGGCTTCTTTCGAATCTGGTTGCCGCCGCCGGCGACGTCTGACCCTAGGACGTTCCATCCCGTGGGTTTCCTACTCCTGGAGCAAATTTATTCGTCTCCGGAGCGAAATCCCCTTATATCGTGTCCACAAATTTAGACAGTCTTGTCTAAATCGTCAATCACCTCTATATAGATTTTCATGAGACTGGGCGTTTCTCCTGACACTTTCCCGCCACGCGGCCACGAGGCCAAGCGCCTGTCGATCGTCGACGCCGCTGCCGGCGTGTTCTGCCGCGAAGGCTTCTCCGGCGCCAATATAGACTTGATCGCGGTTGAGGCCGGCGTGTCGCGCCAGACGGTTTACAATCACCATGGCGACAAGGAAAAGCTGTTCATCGCGGTCGTGCGCGACCTGACCGAGCGCTGCAACGCCGGCATTTTCGCCACCATCGCCACCTTTCCCGATCAGCCTGGGGATCTCGAGGCCGACCTGATCGGTTTTGCCGTGCGCCTGAATCAGAACTGCATCTGCAACCGCGACGGAAAATTCCTGCGCAAGCTGATCCAGACCGAGGGCGAGCGCTATCCTGAGCTCTTTGCCGAATGGCGCGAACAGGGACCCGGCAGGACATGGCCGGCGATCGCCGCCCGCTTCGCCCGCCTCGCCTATGGCGGCTATCTCGCGATCGACGATCCCGACGTCGCGGCGCGCCAGTTCCTCGGCCTCGTCAATGCCGAATTGCAGACCACCTTCATGCTTGGCGGCACGCCAGGCGAGGACGAGGTGGCGCAATCGGCGACAAACGGTGTGCGCACCTTCCTGCGCGCTTTCGGCAAGCGCCCTTCCCCGACCAGCCTCAAAAGACACGCTGCGCTGGCTAACGCATAACATTTGGCGTTGCCGCCAAGCCGCCTTGCCGATCAAATCGTTTGCAATAGTCCTCGCTTCGGCGCGGCGGCGGTCTATATCAGGTTTACGCCGCGCCCAAGCTTGATTACAGCTATGCGGACGATTCAACGGAACCCGACCACCTCATGGCCGACGACCATATCCGCTACGACATTCTGGCCCAGGAGGCGTTGCGCGGCGTCATGCGCAAGGTTCTGGCAGAGGTCGCGCGCACCGGCCTCCCCGGCAACCATCATTTCTTCATCACCTTCCTGACCGGCGCGCCGGGCGTGCGCGTCTCATCGCGGCTGCGCGAGCGCTATCCCGAGCAGATGACCATCGTCATCCAGTTCCAGTATTGGGACCTGAAGGTGACCGACACCGGTTTCGAGGTCGGTCTCTCCTTCTCCGACGTGCCGGAGAAACTGGAAATCCCGTTCTCGGCCGTGCGCGGCTTCTACGATCCGTCGGTCAATTTCGAGCTCGAATTCGACGTCAAGACCGATGCGCAGCCCGACGAGGAACCGGCAGCACCGGTGCCCGAGCCGCTGACCATCGTCTCCGAGAAGAAGCCGAAGGCCGAGAAGAAGGCCGCCGCCGAAGCGGAGAAGAAGGCAACCGCCGCGGATGCCGGCACCAAGGGCGCCGAAGTGGTCTCGCTCGACGCCTTCCGCAAGAAATAGGCTCGCTGTCCGTGGCCGACATCGTCAATCTCCGCCAGGCTCGCAAGCAGAGGGCGCGGGACGACAAGGCACAAACGGCCAGCCGCAATCGCGCCTTGCACGGTCGCACCAAGGCCGAAAAGGAACGCGACCGCCTGATCGCCGACAAGAGCGAAAGGTTTGTCGCGGGCCATCATCGCGAAAAGCCCGCCCAGCCTGACGATCGATGAGCGCCGTCGAAAAACGCTCGGTGACCATTCGCGGCCATCGCACCAGCTATTCCCTCGAAAAGCCCTTCTATGACGATCTCGTCGCCATCGCGGCGACCAGGAAGCTGACGCTCGCCGCCCTTGTCGCCGAAATCGACGAGATCCGGCCCCGTGACACCAATCTGTCCTCGGCGCTCAGGCTGCATGTCCTGGAGTGGGCGAAGCGCGCGACGAGCGCCTGAACTTACGCACCCTCGACCGGGTCCGCCTTTTTCCCGCGTCCGAAGCCGAGCAAGGTGGAGCGCTCACGCTCCTCGGCCTGCTTGCGCGAGCGCACGCGCATCAGATCCTTCCAGCCGACATAGCCGACCAACCTTCCATCCTCACGCGCCACGACCGGCAGATGCGAGACATTGGCGGTCAGCAGCTTGTCCGACAGGCCTTCCAGATATTCGTCGGGATGGGCCAGTGTCACCTTGCTTCCCGCCAGCAGCTCGCCGAGCGTCGTCGTCCGGTGCTTGCCGGCACGGCGCCAGCGCAGGATCGCCGGCGGATCGATGAGGCCGAGCACCTGCCTGTTTTCATCGACCACGGGAAAACTCGGATGCCGGGTTTCCGGCGCGGTCAGGAAGGCGGCCGCACCATGCAGCGTCATCGTCGCCGGCACGCTCTCGACCTGCGCCGTCATCACCTCGCGCACCCTGGTCAGCGCGAAGGGGTCGACGCGATATTCGCGAACCAGATGGTGCCCTCGCCTGGCGATCTTCTCGGTCAGTATCGAACGCTTCATCAACAGCACGGTGACCGCGTGCGCCGCGGCACAAGCCGCGATCAGCGGCACCAGCACATGCGTGTTGCCGGTCAGCTCGACGGCGAAGAACGTGGCTGTCAGCGGCGCGCGCATCGTGCCACCCATAGTGGCGGCCATGGCCAGCAGTGCCCAGAAGCCCGGGTCCGCCGCCGGCAGGATGCCGGCAAGCACCGCCCCCATCGCGCCACCCATGATCAACAGCGGCGCCAGCACGCCGCCCGAGGTTCCCGAGCCGAGCGCCACCGACCAGATGATGGCCTTGACCACCAGCAGCAGCAGCGCCGCCGTGGCGATCGTGCGGCCGTCCAGCATGTCGGCGATGTTGTCATAGCCGACGCCGAGCGCCCGTGGGTCGATCAAGCCGCCTATGCCGACCACCAGGCCGCCGAGCATCGGCCACCACATCCAGTGGATCGGCAGCTTCTGGAAGCCGTCCTCGCAGGCATAGACCATCTGCGTCAGCAGCCCGGACAACAGGCCGGCGCAGATGCCGACCAGCACCCAGCCGCCAAGGCCGACGAAGGAAACCGCCATGTTGCCCGCGAACGGAAAGATCGGCCCTGGCATGTGCAGCATGGTGCGCTCCACCTCGGCCACGATGGCCGCCACCGCGACGGGGATGAAGCTGCGTGGCGTCCATTCGAACAGCAACAATTCGACCGCCAGCATGATGGCTGCGATCGGCGTGCCGAACACGGTGGTCATGCCGGCCGCCGCTCCCGCCACCAGCAATGTCTTGCGCTCGTTGTCCGAGACCGGCAGCATCTGCGCGATCAACGAGCCGATGGCGCCGCCGGTCATGATGATCGGACCCTCGGCGCCGAACGGCCCGCCCGAGCCGATCGAGATCGCCGACGACAGCGGCTTCAGGATCGCCACCTTGGCGTCGAGCTTGGAGCGCCCAAGCAGGATCGCCTCGATGGCCTCGGGAATGCCGTGGCCGCGGATCTTCTCGCTGCCGTAGCGCGCCATCAGGCCGATGATCAGCGCGCCGATGACCGGAACGATGACGGCGGCAAGCCCGAGCGGCGTATCCTGCAGCTTCAGCTCGGCAAGCGAGAACTGGCCGAAATAGGCGATGTTGGTGGCGAGCCGGATCAGCTTCAGAAGCGCGATGCCGGCAAACAGCCCGGCGGTCGCCACCACCACCGCTATCGCGGCGACGAGCAGCACTCGGGCATCCGTGGTGAAATCCCGGAGATGATCGGGATTGGAGTTATGGGTCTTCATGGTGGCTTTGCTTCCTGCCGGCGGCCGTGTCTGGGTTCTGCGGCACGGTCGAAGTGGCCAGCCGGTTGTCGGCCGGGTATGTATCGTAACACGATATATCTGTTCAAGCGGCTTTCGCTCGAAATTTCGTTTGAGCTTTCACCGGAAAACGAAGACATCTCCGACATGACGCAGCCCAAGACACCACGCCCCGCCATCAGGCAGTCGGACTACCAGCGGCTGTCCGAGTTCCGCTACCTCATCCGCCGCTTCCTCGAATTCAGCCAGGTGCAGGCCGAGGACGCCGGCCTGACACCGCGCCAGCACCAGGCGCTGCTGGCGATCAAGGGATATCCCGGCGGCGGGCCGGTGACGGTCGGCGACCTGGCGGAACGCTTGCGCATCCGCCACCACAGCGCCGTCGAACTGGTCAACCGCCTCGGCGAGGCAGGACTGGTCGCACGCGACCAGGACAAGGATGACCACCGCCGCGTGCTGCTGCGGCTGACCGAACGCGCCGACGATTGCCTGGCCGAACTGTCGGCCGCGCATCTCGACGAGCTCTCGCGCATCGAACCCATGCTGCGGCGCCTGCTCAGCCAGGACTGACGTCCAGCATCCGTGCGGGCCGATACCGAACTATTTTTTTCACCGAACTATTTTTTCCGGAATCCGAATCCTCTGGGCTGGCCGCGGCGTCTTGGACACGCGACAGCCAAGGGAGCCGATGCGATGAAACGCCATTTGATACGCTACAAGACGAAGCCGGACCGGGCCGACGAGAACGAGCGCCTGGTCAAGGCAGTGTTCGAGGAACTGCGCGGCAAATCGCCGGAAGGCGTTCGCTACATGACCTGGCGCTCCGGCAATGGCACTTTCGTCCATCTCGTCGAGACCGAAACCGACGGGCATGCCGACCTCATCACAGGACTTGCCGCCTTCCAGGTTTTTCAGAGTGGCATCAGGGATCGCTGCATCGACCCTCCGCATCGTGACGTGATGACAGTGGTGGGCCATTATCGGATGCTGGACGAATAGCCTGAATAGAACCATGTCGAGAACGGCCGGTGCATGAACAATCCAGGCGAGATCCCAGAGCCTTTCGACCACTTGTTCGGCGAATTGCGCCCCAAACTGCATCGCTACTGCGCCCGGATGACAGGCTCGGTCGTCGATGGCGAGGACGTCGTGCAGGAGGCGCTGGCCAAGGCGTTCGAGGCCTTGGCCGGCACCGCCTCGGTCGCCAATCCCGAAGGCTGGCTGTTTCGCATCGCGCACAATGCGGCGCTCGACTTTTTGCGCCGCCGCGCCCGTGAGAAGACTTTCTCCGAGGAGGAGCCGGACATGATCGCCGACCCAGCAAATTCCATCGCCGACCGGCAGGCCGCGGCAGCCGGATTGCACAGTTTCATGCGCCTTCCCGTCGCGCAGCGAAGCAGCGTCATCATGATGGATGTGCTGGGCTATTCGCTGCGGGAAATCAGCACCATGCTCGACACCAGCATCCCCGCGATCAAGGCAGCGCTGCATCGTGGCCGTGGCCGGCTGCGTGAGCTCGCCGACGAACAGGACGATCGTCCTGTTCCCAGGCTGAGTGCGTCGGAGCGCCTGTTGCTCGACGCCTATGTCGATCGCTTCAACGCCCGCGACTTCGACGCCGTGCGAGACATGCTGGCCGACGAAGTGCGGCTGGAACTGGTGGCCAGGGCAAGGCTCAACGGCCGCAAGGAGGTGGCCACCTATTTCGGCAATTATTCCCGGGTGCGGGACTGGCATTTCCAGTCCGGTTTCGTCGAGGACCGTCCGGCAATCCTCGTGCGCGATCCCAACGACCCGACGGCAGCGCCGGCATACTTCATCCTGCTGGGTTGGCAGGGCGGCAAGCTTGCCGCCATCCGCGATTTCCGCCACGCCAGATACGTCGCCGACGGCGCCGAAACGTTCGTTCTTGAGACGATTGCCCGGCGGGTGACCAACCGGAAAGCCTAGCCCTGCTGCCTACTGCAGTGACTTCAACAGATTGTCGACCGTGAATGGATTGGCTTTCGGCTTGGCTGGAGGCGGATTGTCGTTGGCGGGCACCTGCTCGGCCTTAGGTGCCTGTTGCGCCGCCTTGCGCTCGGCTTCGAGCCTGGCTTTTTCCTGGGAGGCAATGCGCATCGCCTCCTCCGCCTTCTGGCGCTCCTGCTCGGCCTGCGCCTTGGCCGCCTCGTCCGCTGCCTGCTGTTCCGCCGCCGCCTTGGCCTCGGCATCCGCCTTGGCTTTTGCTTCCGCGTCGGCCTTCGCCTTGGCATCCGCTTCGGCCTTGGCCTGAGCGTCGGCCTCCGCTTTCGCCTTGGCGTCGGCCTCGGCTTTCAGGCGCGCCGCTTCCTCTTGTTGGCGCAGCTCCTCGGCGGCCTTGTCGCGGGCATCCTGAAGGGCCGCGTAATAGCGCACTTCGCGTCGCAGCCGCTGTTTCTCCAGCAGCGCGGCCTGCATCGCCTCGACGCGCTGCTGTTCTTTTTCCAGCGCACGCTGGGTCAGGAATTGCGCCAGCGGCTCGCTGTCGAACTGCCGTTTCACGGCGCCGAACCGCCCCTCGGCGGTGAAATTCACGGCCGGCTCGGAGCCGACCAGCGCTTCGTCGCCAGGCCGATAGGTGATCGCGCCCTTGGTGGAAACCGTGCTGGCGTTGAGGTCCGCCGTGATGTCGGCCGACAAGGTCGCCGCCGGGTTTTCAAGACTGATCGGCGGCGCCCTGAGCGTGCCGCCGGCAATCGTGAAGGCGACCTCGGCATTCCCGGCGGCGAAGCTGCCGTCGGCGGCGATGTCAGGCGCGAAGCCAGCCGTCTTGGCGGCGTCGATATCGCGTCCGATCGCATCCGCCTTGGCCAGGAATGCGCCGAACGCGTCAGGATTGACGCCGGCGATCCGCAAGCCCTTCAGCGTCGCCGTGCCGGATCCCGATAGAGCGGCAATCATCGCGTCGACGGATTTGCCGCTGGTCGACAGCGTCGTCGAGAAATCGCCGCTGCCGCCGATGCCCGCATCCGGCAAGACATCAGCCAGATCGGCACCCGCCAATTTCATCTGACCGGTGAAAAGCCCCGTGCCGTCATTGTTCTTCAGCTCGAACAGGCCGGAGAGCGCCCCGCCGAGGAATTTGGCCTTGAGATCGGTGACCCGAATGCCTTCCGGGTCGAGCTTGAGCGAGAGGGCCGCGTCATAGGCGGTGGCGAGCGGGCCGACGGTCAGCGAAGCCGTGGTCAGGTCGAGATCGGCCGTGAACGGCAGGCTGGACTTCTGGCTGAACGGCGCCGACGGCCACGCGCCGGATTTGTCATTCTTGTCGGCCCTATCATTCTTGTCGGCCCTGTCATTCTTGTCGGCCCTGTCATTCTTGTCGGCCCTGTTATTCTTGTCGGCATTGTCACTCTTGTCGGACCCGTTCTTGTCCACGAGAAAAGCGGAATCGCCAAACAGCGCCACCGCCATCGGATCGAGGTCGAGTTCGTCGAGCGCCAGCGCCCCAGCCAGATGCGGCACGCCGTCCTTGCCGTCGACCCCCTGCTTGACATCGAGGTTGATGTCGCCGGACACAGCCGCCTCGTTGATGGCGCCGCTGAGCCCGGAGAGCACCAGCAGGCCATTGCCGTAATCGGCCTGCGCGGCCAGCGATGTCGACATGCCGGCGCCCATGCCGGGCAGGCCGATGCCGGTCGTCATCAGCCACGGCTCGATGTCGGAGGCGTCGAGGTTGATCTTGCCCTTGGCCGTCGGGCCTTGCGGCGTGTCGGCGACCACCCCCTCGAAGCCGGCCTTGAAGTCATTGCCGGCAAGGCTGAAGCTCGTCGCCAGGCCGCCGGAAAGCGTACCCTTGGCCTGGATGTCGGTGCTTGCTTCACCCAGCATGCCGAGCGGCAGCGCCGGCAGGCCGTAGAGCGCGAGCAAGGCGGTTGCGTCCGGGTTCCTCGCGTTGAAAGTCAGTGTCACTGGCGCGTCGGCAAGCCTGTCCACCGCGCCCTTTCCCGACAGCGACGCCGAAAAGGACGAGCCGCCGGCCTTGCCTTGCCCGCTCACCGCCAGGCCCGTGGTGCCGTCGCCATTGTCGGCGGCACTGGCCACGAGGTCGACGCGCGCGTCCTGGAACAAGTCGGGATAGGCCGCGGCGCGGTCTGCGAGCCCCTTCAGCACGGCATTGTCCGGATAGTGCCGTGCTGCGACATCGATCAGCGGTTTGAGGTCGACTGCCACCACCGAGGCGTCGAGCTTGCCGGTCGGGCTCGCAGGAAAATCCTTGATGCGGCCGGTGGCGCTGATCGAAGAACCGGCCAGTCCGCCGACAGACAGCCGGTCGATTTCGAGCAGCCCGTCGCGCAGCCTGAGCGCGGTATCGACCGTGTCGGCGGTCAAGCCGCCGGCGCTGACAGGGCCGGCCTTGATCTGGAAATCGAGGTCGCTGTCGGCAAAACGGTTGGCACCCTTGTCACTGACGAAGATCGAGGCGAAGGCCGCCAGCCCATCGACATCGAGATCGCCGCCCTCGAGCCGCATCAGCACCGATGGCTTTGCGTCTTCGGGCTGGCTGGAATCGATGCGGCCGGAAAACTTCGCCTTGCCGAGGATCAGTTCGAGATCGCTGAAGGATTGATGATTTTCCGACAGATCGACCTTGGCCTTGAAACCGGCGGCAGGCAGACGGCGGATCGCCTCGTCGACATCCTTCGACAGCCAGGCGGCAAAACCCGAAGGCTGCGCCACGGCCAGCAGCAACGAGCCGGTAAAGCCGAAATGGCCCTGCACGTTGAGCATGACCTTGCCATCGGCTTCCAGCTTGGTGCGGCCGGGCAAGGTCGCGGCCAGCGACTTCACCGACCACCCGTCACCGACCGGCTCGGCCGAAAGATGAACATCGCGCACCGTCGTGTCGCCGGCCACCACCGCCGGCAACTTGACCTCGACCGTGCCGGGAATGGTCGGCTTCGGCAGATCGAGCAGCGCCTGCTCCAGCCCGGCGATGCGCTGATCCAGCGTCAGGCCCGTACCCGCCTGGGCACCCACCGCCTCGTCGAACTGAACCTGCGCGCCATTCGCCTCGATGGCGAAACTCGGTTTCTGGCCGAGATCGACCGAGGCCTTGCCATCCGCCGTGTAGGGATTGTCGAGCGGACCGGTCTCGAAACGGAATTCGTCGACGCCAAGCTTCTGGTGGTCGAGCGAGAACTTGCCGTTCAGCCGGAAGCCCGGATCGGACTTGCCGGTGCTGACCTTCACCGTCTCGCCGTCCGTGCCGCGCAACTCGGCTGAATTCTTGCCCGCGCTATCCTTGTCCGCGCCCGAAATCTTGAACTGGCCGGAATAGACGGCGGCACCGTTGACGATGCCGGCATTGCCGTCGGTCTCGATGACCAGCGGATAGGCGTCGGGATCCGCCCTCACCCGTAACCGCATCTGCCCGGAGGGTTCGGCCTTGCCGGTCGATGCCGCGACCGTGGTCCGCAACCCGTCCAGCCGCAACGTGCCGTCCATGCGCCATGGTCCGGCCAGCGACTTGGCCGAAATGGTCGAGTTGATTTCCGAAAAGATATGGCTGCGGCCGCCGGCGGCATGGCGCAGTTCGATCTGCCCCTCCGTCACCGTCAGTTTCTCGATCGAGACCTGGCCGGGGTCGAAGGGCGAGGACGGGCGCATGGCCCAATCGACGGCTCCGTCGGCGGCGATGTCGATGGTCGCCTTTGGACGCACCAGCCGCATGTCGAAGATCAGCACCTCGCCGCGCAGGAAGGGTGCCAGTTCCGCGTCCATCGAAAACGTCTCGACGGTCATGGCCGGCTGGCCGTCGGGGCCACCGGCGACGGCGACGTTGGAAAAGGTCACCGAGGGAAACGGCAGCAGTCTTGCCGTGGCGTCGCCCTGCACGGTTACCTTGCGGCCGAGGATGGCGCTTGCCTCGCGCTCGAACTCGGCGCGGTAGCCGGTCCAGTCGATAAAATGCGGCACCACCAGCGCCGCAAGCAGCACCAGCACGAACAGGCCACCGAAGATCACGAACAGGCGTGCGAGCATCAGCTCCGAACAGGTTGATTGCAATTCCGCCGCACTCTACCCGCATCCGCGTGTCGATAAAGAGGCAATTCATCCCGTGTTGCGTCATGTCGGACGATCTGAAACAAATCCGGGAAAAGCGGAGATTCTCGGATGTCAGGCAAGAACTGGGATCGCGTGCCGATCGATGCGCAGAGTGTCGATGCCCCGCTATCGCAGTCGGCGATTTTCCTTGTCGGCACCGTCGCCGGCGATCAGCCGGCTTTGGCCAGGGTTTGTTCCGTGCTCGGCGAACTCGACGATCTGGTCAAGACTGTCGGATTCCGCGATCTCGGCGGGCGCCTGTCCTGCATCGCCGGCATCGGCCGCGATCTCTGGGACCGGCTCAGCCCCGGCCGGCGGCCGCTGGAACTGAAGCCGTTCGCGCCGATCAAGGGCGCGGTCCATTCGGCGCCAACGACACCGGGCGACCTGCTCTTTCACATCCGCGCCGAGCGGCCCGACATGTGCTTCGAATTCGAGCGTATCCTGCTCGACAGGCTTGGTCCCGGCGTCAGCGTCGTCGACGAAGTGATCGGCTTTCGCTATTTCGACGCCCGCGACCTGCTCGGCTTCGTCGACGGCACCGCCAACCCGGCCGGCCTCGATTTGCCCGCCTCGGCGCTGGTCGGTGACGAGGATGCCGATTTCGCCGGCGGCAGCTATGTCGTGGTCCAGAAATATCTGCACGACATGCAAGCCTGGGCGCGCATTCCCACGCCCGAGCAGGAGGCGATCATTGGGCGCACCAAGATCGACAACATCGAAATCGACGATGACGACGCGCTGCGCAAATCGCACAAGTCGCTTGCCACCGTGGTCGATGCCGACGGCAACGAACACGACATATTGCGCGACAACATGCCGTTCGGCAGGCCCGGGCAGAACGAATTCGGCACCTACTTCATCGGCTACAGCAGACGTCTTTGGGTCACCGAGAAAATGCTGCAGCGCATGTATGTCGGCGACCCGCCAGGCGCCTACGACCGGCTGCTCGATGTCTCCACGCCGCACACCGGCACGACCTTCTTCGCCCCGACCCGCCCCATGCTGCAGACGCTTGTGCAGGACGCCCGGGAGCAGCTTCCCACTGCAGGATAGAGCGGCGGTTGGCGGGCCTAACCGCTCCCTTAGCGTGCGTCGCGTTTCGCCTGCGCCACCTTGGCCGCCTTGCGCTGGCGGCCGAGTTCGGCCGGCCGAACAAGACTTGGAACCTTCTGGTTGGCCACGGCCCGCATGCCCTTGTGGGCGGTGCGCGAATTGTGCGTGGGACCCTCCGGAGCTTTCTGCTTCAAGGTCAGCGCCTTGCGCGCACTGTCGACCAGCGAAGTGCGGGCCGCCAGTTGGCGCCGCCGTTCGGCCTCGCCGTTCAGCCGCCGCATCGCCATGGCCAGCACCGCGAGCTTAATTTGTGAACCGCCGTCGGCCTTCGAGGGTGCCGTACCTTTCGCCGCGCCCTTGCCGCGTATTTCGCGCCGCCGGCGATGTGCTTCGGTCTGCGCCTTGTCACGCCGTTCCCGCAACAGCTTGACCAGACCGGAAAGGTCGGAGTCGGAAAGTTCCTGCACCGCCGGATGGTGCGATTTCTCCACCAATTCCTTTTCATCGGCGTTCAGCGCGCGTGCTTCTTCCTTGCGTGAAATGGCCATAGAAATTCTCCTCAGCCGGCACGCCTGTCTTTCCAGGTTTGCCAATTGAGGAGCCTCGACCCGAATGGCGGCGCGGTCAAGACGCGCTGTTCGCGATGCCCTTAGCCTGCGTCAGGCAGGATCTTGCCCGGATTCATGATGTTTTGCGGATCGAGCGCCTGCTTGATCGTGCGCATGATGTCGACGCCATGGCCGAGTTCGTGGCGCAGGAACCCGATCTTGCCTTGCCCGATGCCGTGCTCGCCGGTGCAGGTACCCTCCATGGCGATCGCCCGCATGTTGAGCCGTGCCACGAATTTTTCCGACAGCGCGATTTCCTTGGGATCGTTGACATCCATCAGCACCAGCACGTGGAAATTGCCGTCTCCGGCATGGCCGACGATGGGCGCGATAAGTCCCATCTCGGCAATGTCGGCCTCGGTTTCCATGACGCATTCGGCAAAGCGCGAGATCGGTACGCAGACATCGGTCGACAGGCCCTTGGCGCCCGGGCGCAAGGTCAGCGACGCCCAGTAGGCGTCGTGCCTGGCCTTCCACAATTTGGTGCGTTCCTCGGCAACGCTGGTCCACAGGAACGGCCCGCCGCCATTGTCTTCCGCGATCGCCCCGAAGGTCTCGGCCTGTTCGGCAACGCCGGCGTCGCTGCCATGAAACTCGACGAACAGGCACGGGCTCTCGGGATAATCGAGCTTGGAATAGGTCTTCATCGCCCGCATCTGCAGGGCGTTGACCAGTTCGATACGCGCCACCGGAATGCCCATCTGGATCGTCGCGATGACGGCGTTGCAGGCAGCTTCGACGCTCGGGAACGGGCAGACGCCGCCCGAGATCGCCTGCGGAATGCCTTGCAGCTTCAAGGTCAGCGCGGTGATGATGCCGAGCGTGCCCTCGGAGCCGACCAGCAGCCGGGTCAAATCATAACCCGCCGAGCTCTTTTTCGCCCGCTTGCCGGTCGTCACCGTCTCGCCGTCGGCCATGACGGCGGTCAGCGACAGCACGTTCTCGCGCATCGTGCCGTAGCGCACCGCATTGGTGCCGGACGCCCGCGTCGCCGCCATGCCGCCGAGCGAGGCATTCGCGCCCGGATCGATCGGAAAGAACAGGCCGGTGTCGCGCAGGTGCCGGTTCAAATCCTCGCGCGTGACGCCGGGCTCCACCGTGCAGTCGAGATCCTGCGGATTGACCGAAAGAATGCGGTTCATCCGCGACGTATCGACCGAAATGCCTCCACCCGGAGCATTGGTGTGGCCTTCGAGCGACGAGCCGACGCCGAACGCGATCACCGGCACACGGTGTGCGGCACAGGCACGCACGATTTCCTGCACCTCGGCCGTCGTCTCCGGGAATGCGACGCCGTCGGGCGCCTGCGTCGGAATATAGGTGGTCGTATGCGCGTGCTGCGAGCGGATGGCCTGTCCGGTCTGGAAGCGCTCGCCCAGCCGCTGCTTGAGGATGCCAAGCACCGCCGCGATGCCTTCCTCGTTGCGTTTGACCGGATTGAGGTCGCTCAGAGCCATGAATTCCTCCGCGAATGGACCAGCGTCCACGCTTGTTATGCGAGTATGGATGCCTAAAGCAATTTCAGGAAAAGTGTGAAGCGGTTTTCCATCCGAAATTGCGTCAGAATGTAAAGACACTCACCGGCCACGCCCTGTCCAGCACCAGAACAAGGAAGTTTCGATGTCCATTCCCGCCCCCTTCGTCTCCAGGCCCATGGACATCGAAAAGGACTGGATCGACTATAACGGCCATCTCAACATGGCCTATTACAACGTGCTGTTCGACCGCTGCTCGGACGAGGCCTTCGAGGCGATGGGCATGGGGCTGGACTATGTGAAAGAGCGGCGGCTCACCATCTACACCGCCGAAGTCCATGTCTGCTACGTCAGCGAACTGCATCTCGACCACAAGGTCACGGTCTCCTTCCAGCTCATCGACCATGACGAGAAGCGGCTGCGGGCCTATCAGGAAATCCGCCATGTCGACGGCTGGCTCGCCGCCACGTCCGAGACCCTGTCGCTGCATGTCGACATGTCGGGGCCGAAGGTGGCGCCCTTTCCGGCCGATGTACTGGCCAGGATCGAAGCCATGCGCGCCGCCCACTCCGTGCTCCCGATGCCCGAGCGCGCCGGCCGTTCGATCGGCATCAAGCGCAAATAGGGCGAAGCCCAGGCGACCGGGTCTGGCCTCAAAGCCACACCCGCGATCCAAAATCGCCGGGTTCCTCAAATCGGCTGGCACGCGTGCTTGAAGCCACCTCGCACCCGCATTAACCTTACCGAGGATTTAACGGGAACAAGCCATCTGAGCCGTTGAACGACTCAGCGGAGCGGTCGAAAACGTCCGCACAGGGTTGTTTTAGCGGGCGGCGCGGCGAAGCCGGTTCGAGGAACGTGCATGAAAACCGACATCAAGGTCGAGGTGGACAGGCTGGCGGCCGATCCGCGCATATCGGACTACGATTTCTGGCGTTCGCTCAAGAATGTCGACAACGAGATCTTTCACATCGCCAACAACAACGAACCGATCCCGTTCGACATGATCCGCTGGCGCAGCATCCTGAAGCGCGCCCGCCTGAAGCGCGGCCACGCTTGAGATCGTGGTAGGCTAGCGCCTTTGTTTGCCGGTTCAACGTCCACGCCTCGACTGAGCATGCGGAGTTCTATTGAATCCTGAGCACTTTGAGCCGCCGTTTATTACAGAGGAAATGGCCTCTCTCGCTGTTACCTGCAGCAACTGCAGTATCCGCGCGAGACCCGACTTTTGGAAAAGGCATGAGGAACCATTTGAATGGATTCCCAGCATCCACCCCAGTGCAAACGGCGGCGCCTGGCGCCAAGTAGGTGTAGGCGTCTCTTGCGTATGTGGAGCGATCAATAACCTTCCATTGAAAGTCACAGATCTTCAGAACAACCTTTATCTCTTTGGAGACGAGGCATTCAGGGGAGACGAGGCTAGCAGGTTGTTTGTCGGTGTGTACTCTTTGATAGGCTCAACGAGCGGCCCCGTTAGAGATATCGAGAACCAGCTAAAACAGGTAAAACGAGATATAGCCCCCACAAAAGAGCCAGATTCTTGGACAATCCACGTCGCTCAAATGGTGAGTGGCCAACAGAGGTTGAAGCACCCACAATACCGGGATTTCAGTCGGGACGCAGTTGAAATACTATTCGTCAAATGCGCCGATTTAATTTCTCAGCTTGGCCACTGGGGCTGGAACCGATGCATCACAACGATTTATCAAATCGGGAATCACCCAAAGCATGAGCGGAAAAAGATTCGCCGCTTCCTAAATCGGGGACTTTTCTTGGGTTTAGCGGGGGAAGCGATTCACAGCGCCACAGCGCAAAGTCTTTATCCGCATTTGACATTCGACGCACAGTCATCTTCAGCACCCGCACGCGGCGAAGAAGGTTGGGCAAACGCGGCGTTTTACGGCTCACGTCATTATCTTGGGCATCTCTTCATAACCCATAGCAATGATGTGCCTCCTCCAAAATTTGTTCAGCCTGGAAGCCAACCTTTGTTGGAACTAGCCGACGTTCATGCCTTCCATGTCGCTAGAACAATATGGCAACGAGCACATGGGCAAGAGCCTGATCGTGGAATTCGGCAGTTCGGCGAATTCAGATATCTGAGTTTTCGAGGCGACCGAATGCTGACACATATTGGAACTGATCTACCAACTTCATTCACTCGCTAAAAGTTCAAAGGTGCTGTAGTGACTACCGCCAGGTCGCGACTAACGCTTGATCGCCGCCAGCGGCGAGCGCGCGATCACCGGCGACGACTGGATGATCGCCGTGTTGGTCATCGCATAGGGGATGATGCGGTCGATCACCCGTTCGAGTTCGGCGACCGAGCCGACATGCGCCAGCGCGATGAAACAGTCCTCTCCGGTCACCCGGTCGCATTGTGCGATCTCCGGCAACTCACGGATGATCTCGGCCACGACTGACAATTGCCCAGGCACCGGCCGGATGCGCAGCCACGCCGACAGTTTCAGGCCAAGCGCCGCCGGGTTGATCCTGACGCAATAGGCCTCAATCACGCCGTTCTCCTGCAGCCGCTTGATGCGCTCCGCCACGCTCGGCGCAGACAGGCCGACGGAACGGGCCAGCTCCGCGGTGCTGATGCGCGCGTCCTCTTCCAGCAGGCGCAGGATCTTCATGTCGGCCGCGTCGATGTCGGCATTTTCGTTTCGAAGGCGTTTCATGGAAAACTCCTTGCCTCCGGGAAAGGAATGATTGGTCAAGCTGGTCATCATCCATATGAATAGGGAGGATCGGCTACGATACTGATCCCATGGATGACCAGAGGCAAGCCCCGCATACCAGCCCTGCCGCTGCCACCCCGGCCTTTGCCGGCCCCGCGCTCGCCGGGCTCGCGACAAGATTGCCGCCTCATATCTGGTTCGCTGTCAGCGCTGTCTTTCATTATCTCGGCCCGGCCTTCGCCGTGCTGCTTTTTGCGCAAGTCGGCGTGCTCGGCATGGCCTGGCTGCGCGTAGCCACCGCGGCGCTGGTCTTCGCGCCATTGACCCGCGCATGGCGAACCTTCGCCAGCGCCGATCCTCCGACGCGGCTCCTGCTCGTTGCCTTCGGTGCTTGCCTGGCGGTGATGAACTGTTCGTTCTACCTGGCGCTCGACCGCCTGCCGATCTCGCTGGTTGCGGCGATCGAATTCGCCGGCACCATCGGAGTCGCGCTCGCCGGCCTCAGAAGCGCCCGCAATCTGGCCGCTCTTGCCGTCGCTGTCACCGGCACCTTGCTGCTGATCGATGTCAAATGGGGAAGCGACCCGGCCGGGCTGGCCTGGGCGTTCCTCAACGGCGCGCTCTTTGTCGGCTACATCGTGCTTGGCCACCGTGTCGCCCGCGCGGGCGCCGGCGACGGCATCGCCGGCCTGGGTGCGGCCATGGCGGTCGCTTTCGTCGCCGTGCTGCCCGTTGGCTTCGCCGACGCCCTGCCCGCCTTTTTGTCGCCGCCGCTGCTCGTCGCCGCCATCGGCGTCGGCATCTGCTCGTCGGTCATTCCATACGTATGCGACCAGCTCGCCATGGCGCGGTTGCCGCGTGCGAGTTTCGCGCTGATGCTGTCGCTGCTGCCGGTCACCGCAACGCTGATCGGCGTCGTCGTGCTGCGCCAGGTACCCGGTCCGTCCGATTGCCTCGGCATCGCGCTGGTCGTGGCCGGCGTCGCGCTTCACAGGCCGGCCTTGGCTGGCTAGCCGGGAAACCCCTTCCTCGCGGTCGGTTGCGGAAAGCCTCCATCGGTTCCCGCCTGCGACGAACTGCGACAGGCCAGCCGAGATTGAAACCAAATTCTACTTTGAGCCGTTGTCTCCCGCGAAAAATGGCTTGGAGCGACGCTATGGAACGGAAACGGACCAGGGAGCCGGCGGACGCATGGCATATGACCGACGACCTTCATGTCGAGCACGGCAAGGGCGACCCCTTCGCGGCGGCCATCCGCGCCACGCGCATGTCGATGATCATTACCGATCCGCGCCGGCAGGACAATCCGATCGTCTTTGCAAACGACGCCTTCCTGCGCCTGACGGGTTATGAGCGCGACGAGGTTCTCGGCAGGAACTGCCGCTTCCTGCAGGGGCCGGAGAGCGACAAGGAAGCGATCGCTCAGATACGCGCCGCGATCGCCGATGAAACCGACATCAGTGTCGATATCCTGAATTACCGCAAGGACGGGTCGACCTTCTGGAACGCGCTCTACATAAGCCCTGTCTCCAACGACAAAGGCGAAATGCAGTTCTTCTTCGCCTCGCAACTTGATGTTTCGGACCGGAAGCTCTGGGAAAATCGCATCACCGCGGACAAGGAGCGTTTCGAAAAGGCCGTCAAGGAACGCACGGCTGAGCTCGAAGCGGCGCTTGAGGCGCAGACCACGCTGCTGCATGAGGTCGATCATCGGGTGAAGAACAATCTGCAGATGATCTCCTCGCTTATCCTCATGCAGAGCCGCACCGTCTCCGACGCCAACCTCAAGCGCTCGCTTGGCACGATGTTGGAGCGCATAGAGGCGCTCAGCACCGTGCACCGCCGGCTCTATCAGTCCAAGGATGTCAGCAAGTTCGATGTTTCCGACTTCGCCAAGGATCTCATCTCCGACCTGCTGACTGCTTCGGGACGTTCGGAAATCAACCCGACACTCGATCTCGAGCCCGTCGTCGTCCCGGCCGAGAAGGCGACGCCGGTGGCGCTGATGGTCAACGAACTCGTCACCAACGCGCTCAAGCATGCCTTCAAGGAAAGGCCCGACGGCACGAGATCGGGCAGCATCGGCATCAAGATGAGCCAGCCGGACGGCCATTTGAACATCGAGGTCTCGGATGACGGCGTCGGCATGGCGGGCGCCAATGGCGACGCCTCCTTCGGCATGCGGCTGATCAAGTCGCTTGCCCGCCAATTGCGTGCCGACATCGAGTGGCGCGATGCCGGTCCCGGCACTCGCGTTGTCATCTCGATGCCCAATGGACCACAGCACAAAGGGAACCTGTCATGATTGAACCGCTCAAGGTCCTGATCGTCGAGGACGAGGCGCTGCTGGCCATGGAGTTGGAGAGCCTGGTCGAGGACGCCGGGCACAGCGTCGTCGGCTGGGCAACATCGCTCGCCGAAGCAAAGGACATGGTCGATACCACGCAGGCCGATATCGCCTTTGTCGACATCCATCTCACCGACGGCCCGACCGGCATCGACGTCGCCGAATATATTGGCGACAGAAAGAACTCGATGGTCATTTTCATGACCGCCAACCCGAAGCGCATCCCCGACCACTTCGCCGGTGCGATCGGCGTCATCGCCAAGCCCTACACGATGAACGGGCTGACCTCTGCCCTGCGCTATTTGCAGGAAGGCGTGCGGCGCCCGCCGCCGAAATCGGAGCGCCCGGCGGGCTTCACCCTGTCGCCGGCCTTCAAGACGATCTGGGCGCCGGCGGCCTGAAGGCGATGGTCATGCCAGCTTCTGCCTGAGGAAGGCGATCGTCCTGCCCCAGGCGAGGTCGGCCGCCTTCTTGTCGTAGCGCGCCGCCGAGGTGTCGTTGTTGAAGGCATGGTTGGCGCCTTCATAGACATAGACCGTGTATTCGACATGGGCGGCGTCGAGTTCCTTCGTGAACGCATCGATGCCGGCATTGGTGCGCTCGTCGAGGCCGGCATAGTGCAGCAGCAACGCGGCCTTGATCTTCGAGACGTCGGCGGCCTTCGGCTGCATGCCGTAATAGGCGACGCTCGCCGCAAGGTCGGGCGCGTTGACGGCCAGCATGTTGGCCGCGCCGCCGCCCCAGCAGAAGCCGATGGCGCCGACCTTGCCGTTGCCGTCCTTGTCGCCCTTGAGGAAGGCGACCGTCGCCACGCCATTGGCCACGGTCTGCGCCGGGTCGAGCTTCCCGAACATGTCGCGCGCCTTGTCCTCGTCAGTGGGCGTGCCGCCGAGCGGCGACAGGAAATCCGGCGCGAGCGCCACGAATCCTTCCAGCGCCACGCGCCGGGCGACGTCGCGGATATGCGGGTTGAGCCCCCTGTTTTCATGGATGACGACGACCGTGCCGAGCTTGCCGGCCTGGTCCGCAGGCCTGACCAGATAGCCCTTCATCTCGCCGCCGCTGCCGGGATAGGTGATGTCCTCGCCCTTTACGCGGGCATCGTTGTCGGCGACGATCGCCGCCTGGGCCGAGTTCGCCGCCAGCATCGGCGCGATCGCGGCGGCCGCCGCGCCCGATCCGGCAAGCCTGGTCAGCTGCTCCATGAAGCGGCGGCGATCCAGCGTCAGATGCGTGTATTCGTCATAGGCATCGATCATCGCCTGGGTGATGACGGGTTTGGTGGTAACGTCGGCCATGGGCTTCCTCGATCTCGTCGCGACTGCGGTGTCCTTGCCGGTCGCAAGATAGGGGCGAGCCTCTCATCGTCCAGTCACCGGAGCGTGACATCTCGCTGCCTCGCGGCCGTCGGTCGGTCGGCCGAGGATCATCACGTTTTTGTCATCGGTGACAAATCTTGATGGCGCTGCCAGAATAGTGGGGGAAACTGGCTGGCCGGCCGCCCTCGGCGGTCACGGTCCTATAGGTCCGATCTGAAAGGAACAATGCCGATGACCATGCCCTCGCCGATCCTGGCAACCGCCTTCGTGGCAGCAGTGGCGGCCGTTCTGGCGATGCGCGCGGCCGTTGTCGCGGCAAGCCGCAAGTCCATGGTCAGGGTCCGCAGCCGCAAGCGCCAGCCCGCGAACTTGAAAACCCAAAGTTGAGGTGAAGTCATGGACGTTCAGGACATCGTGAACACCGTCTCGCAGAAGGCCGGTCTCGACCAGGCCACGACCGAAAAGGTCGTCGGCACCATTTTCTCGGTGCTCGAGCACGAGGCCGAAGGCACCAGCGCCTCCTCCTTCTTCGCCAAAATTCCGGGCGCCGATGCGCTGGCGCAGAAATATGACGTCATGGCCGCCCCGGCCGGCGGCGGTGGCGGCTTCCTGTCGTCGCTGCAGGGCGCGCTTGGCGGCGTTCTCGGCGAAAAGGCCGGCGCGTTGGTCAACGGCCTCGCGGCGCTCAAGGCCTCCGGCCTCGACTTGGCGCAGATCCAGAAGGCTGGCGAGACGCTTGTCCAGCAGGCCGAGGCGGCCGCAGGCCCCGATCTGACCAACCAAGTGCTTGGCTCGGTGCCGAGCCTAAAGAGCCATCTGGGGCTCGGCTGATCGTCGGCTCGCCGGACCCGGTAACCCCGCCTGCCTACTTCGGCAGCGCGTAGGCCATCACGTAATCGCCCGGCTTGGTGCCCACCGAGCCGTGGCCGCCGGCGACGATGACCACGAACTGGCGTCCGTCCGCGACGGTGTAGGTCATCGGCGTCGATTGCCCTCCGGCCGGCAGCCGCGCCTGCCAGAGCTGCTTGCCTGACGTCAGCTCGTAGGCGCGCAGATAGTCGTCGACCGCGGCACCCAGGAAGGCGACACCGCCGGCGGTGATCATCGGCCCGCCAATGCCGGGCACCCCGACCTTGAACGGCAACGGCAGCGGCGTCATGTCGTAGACGGTGCCGTTGCGGTGCTTGTAGGCAATCGCGCCGGTGCGAAGATCGACGCCCGCGACGTAGCCCCAGGGCGGCGCCTGGCAGGGAATGCCGAGTGGCGACAGGAACGGTCCCATCACCACCGCATAGGGCGCGCCGTCATTGCGGTTCAACCCCTGCTCGCTGCCCTTGGTGTCGCCCGGCGGCGGCACGTCGGCGCGCGGCACCAGCCGCGACGTGAAGGCAAGATAGGTCGGCATCCCGAACATCACTTGCCGCACCGGATCGACCGCCACGCCACCCCAGTTGAACGTGCCGAAATTGCCGGGATAAACCAGCGATCCCTGCAGCGAGGGCGGCGTGTAGCGGCCTTCATAGCGCAATTTGTGAAGCGCGATGCGGCACGCCAGCTGGTCGAACATGGTGATGCCCCACATATCATGCTCGGTCAGCGGCGGCGGGTTGAAGGAAAGGTCGGACGCGGGCTGCGTCGGCGATGTGTGGTCGCCCTCGACGGCGCCGCCGGGCGCCGCCACTTCCTTGACCGCAATCACCGGCTCGCCGGTGCGCCGGTCGAGCACATAAAGGTCCCCTTGCTTGGTCGGCCCGACCAGCGCGGGCACCACGGAGCCGTCGGCCTTGGTGATGTCGACCAGGCTCGGCTGCGCCGGCACGTCCATGTCCCAGAGGTCATGGTGCACGGTCTGGCGTACCCATTTCAGCTGCCCGGTGTTGAGGTCCAGGGCGGTGATCGAGGAGGAGAATTTCTCGACATTGGCACTGCGGCCCATGCCGAGCTGGTCCGGCGTCTGGTTGCCGAGCGGCACGTAGAGCAGGCCGAGCTTCTCGTCGGCGCTCGGCGTCGACCACATGTTGGGCGAGTTGGCGGTGTAGGTCTGGCCGGCCGGCAGCGGCGTCGTCTGGTCCGGATTGCCGGAATCCCAGTTCCACAGCAATTTGCCGCTGCTCGCATCATAGGCGCGGATGACGCCGGACGGCTCCTGCGTCGAATAATTGTCATTGACCGCCCCGCCGACGATGATCTTGCCGCCGGCAATCAGCGGCGCCGAGGTCGAGTAGTAATAGCCCGACTTCGGATACGGCATGCCGGTCAACAGATTGAGCGTGCCGCCCTCGGCGAAGGCCGGGCAAACCTGCCCGTTGGCGGCGTCGAGCGCGATCAGCCGCGCATCCGAGGTCGGCAGGTAGACGCGCGCCGCGCAGGGCTGGCCGGCGGCGCCCGCTGCGTCGGCATAATAGGAGACGCCCCGGCAGGTCTGGTGCTGGCGGTCCTTGTCGAGCTTGATCTTGGGATCGTAGCGCCACTTCTCCTTGCCGGTCGCCGCATCGACGGCGATGGCGAAGTTGTGCGGCGTGCAGATATAGAGCGTGTCGCCCACTTTGAGCGGTGTCACCTGATAGGTGGTCTCGCCGACATCGTCGGGGCCCTTGACGTCGCCGGTGCGATAGGTCCAGGCCGGCTTCAGGTTGGCGACGCTTTCCGGCGTGATCTGGTCGAGCGGCGAATAGCGCTGGCCGAACTGCGTGCGCCCGTAATAGTGCCATTCGCCCGCAGGCACATCGCCGCCGAGATTGGCGTTGGGGATCACCTTGTCGGTGTCGAGCGCGCCGCCGATGTCCTTCGGGTCCGTGGTCATCGAATAGCCGGCCACCGCCAGCGATGCCAGCACGGCAAGGATCAAAGGGGCTCGCCCGTCCGGACCGGCAAGGCCGCGCCGCGCCCACGGCGTCAGCAGCCACAACGCCACCAGCACGATGATGCCGCCGCGCGGGCCGAGCTCCCACCAGTCGAAGCCGGTTTCCCAGACCGCCCAGGCCAGCGTGCCGAGCACGATCGCCGCGTAGAGCCAGAGCGCCGTGGAACGGCGCCGGTAGAGCAGCCAGGCGGCGACCAAGAAGGCGAGACCGACGATGATGTAGTACCAACTGCCGCCCAGCGAAGCCAACCAGATGCCGCCGGCGCCAAGCGCCAGGCCTATGAGGAACAGAATGAGGGAGGTGATGGTGACAGCCAAGATGATACTCCTTCGACTGTTGCGCGCATGGGGCGGGCTAGGGCAACCCGGCATTGCGTGTTGCCCGTGCAACTTTCTCCCGACGGCGGCGCCTGTCAAGCGTAGGTCGCGGACCCGCGGGCAGCAACCTCGTTCCGCCTGGGATTGTTCCACAACGGCGGTTCCCATATCGGTGAAGCCGCCGTATCGGGCACTTTGCCGGAACAAAACGTAGACAGTTCTGGTCTTTCCCTCCCGAATCACTACATTCGGGGGAGATGTCCGGCTTTTCCGAAGACATGCCCTTTTTCGACGAACCCAATGCGCGGCCCACGGCCCCGTCGGGCATTGCCGCGCGCGCCATGGCTGCCCGCGGCGGCCAAAACAATGCGCCCGACTATCTCAGGGGCTTGAATCCCGAGCAGCGGCTGGCCGTGGAGACCACCGAAGGCCCGGTTCTGGTGCTGGCCGGCGCCGGCACGGGCAAGACGCGCGTGCTGACCACCCGCATCGCCCACATCCTTGCCACCGGCAGGGCCTTCCCCTCGCAGATCCTGGCCGTCACCTTCACCAACAAGGCCGCGCGCGAGATGAAGCAGCGCATCGGCATCCTGATCGGCGAAGGCAATGTCGAGGGCATGCCGTGGCTCGGCACTTTCCACTCGATCGGGGTGAAGCTGCTGCGCCGCCACGCCGAGCTTGCCGGCCTGAGGTCCGATTTCACCATCCTCGACACCGACGACGTCGTGCGCTTGATCAAGCAGCTGATCCAGGCCGAGGGCCTGGACGACAAGCGCTGGCCCGCGAAACAGTTCGCCCAGATGATCGACGGCTGGAAGAACAAGGGCCAGGGTCCGGCCGATATCGCCGAAGGCGATGCGCGCAGCTTCGCCAACGGCAAGGGCCGCGAGCTCTACAAGGCCTATCAGGAGCGGCTGCAGACGCTGAACGCCTGCGATTTCGGCGATCTGCTCTGCCACCCGATCCGCATCCTCCGCGCCAATCCCGATGTGCTGAAGGACTATCACCGGCGGTTCAAATACATCCTCGTCGACGAGTACCAGGACACCAACACCGCCCAATACATGTGGCTGCGGCTTCTGGCGCAGAGGCCGAGCGGACCACAACCAGCGCGAAGTGGTTCTCCGGGTGGGCGCGTTCCAAGTTTTTCCGGTGTTTCAGGTAGAACGGAAGCGGCTAGCTATAGACCCGCAACTCCAGAGGACGAATCAACAGTTTCGGCCGAAGGCCGCAAGCCCGACCGGGCGTCCGAGCCGTTGCGAGGCCCCCGCGGAGGGCCCGCGCCGGCAGGCGCGGAACAGCCCGTGAGCGAAAACAAAGTCAATATCTGCTGCGTCGGCGATGACGACCAGTCGATCTATGGCTGGCGCGGTGCCGAGGTCGACAACATCCTGCGCTTCGACAAGGATTTTCCGGGCGCCACCATCATCCGGCTGGAGCGCAACTACCGCTCGACCGCGCACATACTGGGCGCCGCCTCCCATCTCATCGCCTACAATGAGGGCCGTTTCGGCAAAACGCTGTTCACCGACCGCAACGATCCGGAGGACGGCAAGGTCAACGTCCACGCCGCCTGGGATTCGGAGGAGGAAGCCCGCGCCATCGGCGAGACCATCGAGGCCTACCAGCGCCAGAAGCACAATTTGAACGACATGGCGATCCTGGTCCGCGCGTCCTTCCAGATGCGCGCCTTCGAGGACCGCTTCATCACGCTCGGCCTTAACTACCGCGTCATCGGCGGTCCGCGTTTTTACGAGCGCATGGAAATCCGCGACGCGCTGGCCTTCTTCCGCGTCGTCGCCAACAGCACCGACGACCTCGCCTTCGAGCGCATCGTCAATGTGCCCAAGCGCGGCTTGGGCGAAGCGACCATCCGCCAGATCCACGACACCGCGCGCGCCTTGCGCATCCCGATGCTGGAGGCGGCGGGTACACTGGCGGAAAGCGACGAGCTGAAGCCGAAACCGCGCGCCGCGCTGCGCGAGGTCGCGGCCAATTTCGAACGCTGGCAAAAGGCGCTGGAAACCACGCCGCACACCGAACTCGCCGAGACC
This sequence comes from Mesorhizobium sp. CO1-1-11, assembly GCF_020164995.1. NCBI lineage: Bacteria > Pseudomonadati > Pseudomonadota > Alphaproteobacteria > Hyphomicrobiales > Phyllobacteriaceae > Mesorhizobium > Mesorhizobium sp. CO1-1-11. The sequence goes on along the minus strand of NZ_JAIUHE010000004.1, from coordinate 143,442 downwards.
ATTCTCGAGGAGAGCGGCTACACCGACATGTGGAAGAACGACCGCTCGGCGGAAGCCCCCGGGCGGCTTGAGAACCTGAAGGAACTGATCCGTTCGATGGAGGAGTACGAATCGCTGCGCTCCTTCCTCGAACATGTCGCGCTGGTCATGGATGCCGAGCAGAATGCCGGGCTCGATGCCGTCTCCATCATGACGCTGCATTCGGCCAAGGGCCTCGAATTCGAGACCGTCTTCCTGCCCGGCTGGGAAGAAGGCCTCTTTCCCCATCAGCGCGCACTCGACGAAGGCGGCCGCTCGGGGCTCGAGGAAGAGCGGCGTCTCGCCTATGTCGGGCTGACGCGGGCCAAGAAGAACCTGCATATCTGGTTCGTCTCCAACCGCCTCATCCACGGGCTCTGGCAATCGACCATCCCGTCGCGCTTCCTCGAGGAACTGCCGGAAGCCCATGTCGAGGTCGCCGAAGCCGGCAACTCCTATGGCGGCTACGGCAATCCCTATGGCGGCGGCTCGTTCGCATCCGGCCGTGGCGGCGGCCAGGGGGCGGGAAGACAGAGCCCCTATGGCGCCTCGCGCTTCGACAATATCGGCGGCAATTCGGGCGGCGGGGAAAAATCCGGCGCCTTCTCCAACACCTATTCGACGCCGGGCTGGCAGCGCGCGCAGGCCAACCGCACCGAGGCGACCGACCGCAACTGGGGCACGCGCTCGGGCCATCAGGTCGAACGCATCGGCTATGGGGAAACAGACTCCGGCTACGGCGCCGGCCGCACCAGCGTCAAGGGCCGCACCATCGATGGCGAGCTGGTCGCCAAATCCGTCTCCGACACGCCGTCCGCCTTTAGCGTCGGCGACCGCGTCTTCCACCAGAAATTCGGCAACGGCAACATTTCAGCCATCGAGGGCAACAAGCTGACCATCGACTTCGATAAGGCCGGCCAGAAGCGCGTACTGGACGGGTTTGTGCTGCCAGTGTGAGGCTGCCAGCCTCGAAGGCTGACGTCCGGCCTCAATCCACCTTCTTCTCGCCCTTCTCCCCGGCCTTCACGATATCCCCCGTCGTAAACAGGATTTCCTTCAGTTCCACGCGCCAATCCGTCTTCTGGCGCAGCAGGAATTCGAGGTCCATGCCGAAATGCTTGAACTCCTCGCTCTGTGCGTTCTTCATGATCGCCTTGGCCTGCGGGTTCTTCTCGACCGACATGCGCTGTTCGTACCAGCTGATCGCTTCCGCCTCCTCGATCAGCGAGGTGATCATGCGGGCAAAGGTCCGCACTTCCTGCGACAGCTCTTCCGGCGGTTCGTGGTACTGGTCGAAACCCATGTCGTCCTCCCTCAACGGCTCGCGGATGGAGCCAGGCATTGGCCCGCATCCATGAATGCGTGGGACGCGCCGCAGGTTCCGAGATCACGGCCACAATTCGGGATGATGGATCCGCGAACTATCTCACGACACCGGCGCCGCGCCGCCCTCTTCGGTGCGCCGGGCGATGAACGCGTCGAGCACGCCTGACGCGGCGGCCGCCGCGGCCGGCGGCTCGAAATCGGCAAGGGTGCGCTTCCAGATGCCGGTGGCGCGTTCGGTGGCGGTCTTCGAGCCGCTTTGCGTCCAGTTGCCGAAATTCGACCAGTCGGCCACCAGCGGCTCGTAGAAGGCGGTGCGGTAGCGCGCCATGGTGTGGCCGGCCGAGAAGAAGTGGCCGCCCGGCTGCACTTCGGCGATCGCCTCGAAGCCTATTGCGTCGTCGTCACCGGGGGTCGCCGCACAAAGTTCCGCGACCGTCTGCAGCGCCTCGATGTCGGTGACCAGCTTTTCCAGGGAAACGCTCAAGCCCCCTTCCAGCCAGCCGGCCGCGTGGATGCAGACGGTGGCGCCCGACAGCACCGAGCCCCATAGCGCGAACTGCGTCTCGTGCGCGGCCTGCGCGTCCGAAATGTTGGCCGCGCTGCCGCCGCCCGAGCGCCAGGGCAGACCGGTGAAGCGCGCCAGCTGGCCTGCACCCAGTGTCGCCTTCACGTGCTCCGGCGTGCCGAAGGCCGGTGCGCCCGATTTCATGTCGACATTGGAGGAGAAGGAACCATAGACCACCGGCGCGCCCGGCCGCACGATCTGCGCCAGCGTCAGCCCGGCCAGCGCTTCGGCATGCTGCAAGGTCAGCGCGCCGGCCACCGTGATCGGCGCCATCGCACCCGCCAGGCAGAACGGCGTGATGATCAGGACCTGGCCCGCCTTGGCGAAATCGATGATGCCTTGCGCCATCGGAATGTCGAGCTGGCGCGGCGAGTTGGTGTTGATGACGGTGTAGCAATGCGCGCCCGAGCGGAACTCGTCCTCGGACAGCCCGCGCGCCAGCCTGATCATCTCGAAACTGTCATCGACCTGCGGCGTGCCACGCGCGAACACGAACGGAAATTTGTCCGACAGAGTCAGCTGCGCCCGGTTGACGGCATAGTGGCGGAAACGATTGTCGATGTCCTGCGGTTCGATGCACGGCCCCAGCATGTGCAAGACGTCGAAATGCTGCACCAGCTTGATCAACTCCTCGAAGGCGACCAGCGTCCCGGGCCGCCGGCCGCGCTCGAGATCGGTGACATTGGGCGCGCCGGAGCCCGCCAGGAACGTCATCGAGCCCAGTTCGAGCGACAGGTCGCGATCGCGCGCTCCGGCATAAGCGTGGATCGATCGCGGCGCCGAGGCTAAGGCTACCGCCACCATGTCGCGGCCTATACGCACCATGTCGGTGTCGGGGTCGACCAGGGCGCCGGCGCGGGCGAGCACCTCGCGCGCCTCGGGCAGCAGCACCTTGATGCCCAGTTCTTCCAGCACGCGCAGCGCCGTGCCGTGGATCGACGCCACCTGGTCGTCGGAAAAGATCGGCTGCGGCAGGAACGGATTCTTCAGCGACCGGTAATTGGGCTTGCGGCTTGATTCGCTGCCCGCCTCGCCCATGCGTCCCCGCCGGCGTTCGCGCCTTGTATCCCGTGCAGCGTCATCGACCATCAGAAACTCCTCCTCATTGCCGCATCGCCCTGCCCTGGGGACTGTAGGGCGAAGCCGCGATGACCCGCGCCGTCCGTTCGACGCCGACAATGTGCACGCAAAGCGCCATCCCCTCCCCGGCGAAATCGTCGTCCACCAACGCCAGCGCGACGCTCTTGCCGATCGTGGTAGCCAAATCCACCCGAGGCGCCGACAAAGCCACCCCCGATAACCACTGCGCGACAGTGCGGCTTCAACCCTCCCGGTCAGTTCGAAGCCGGCATCATATCCGTACTAGACATAAGTGCCTATTATGCCAGGGACGCTCCATGGGAGGTCACCAATTCCCGCTCTCCTGGTTTTTATCTGCACATGGAGAGACCGGGCGGACCCGTATGGCGCACTGTCACGCAAGCATCATGTTGACGCCTTAGATCGCTTTCGGGGAGGCACGCGCGGCATCATCGATGCGGCACCTCTTTTTCATTTTTCCTTCGGCCGCTCCGGCGTGCTTCGTCACAAAGAGGATTGTCCATGAAACACCTGCACCGAACCGCCTCGCTCGGCGTCGCGCTGGCCTTGTTCACCGCCCTCACCCCGGCGCTTGCCGATGGCGTGGCCTACATCAACAAGGGCCTCGTCGGCGTCGGCCGCATCCCGGCCGACCAGCGCGACAAGTTCGGCGAGACCTTCGGCTCGGGCTCGGGCATGGCGATCGACATTTCGGGCTGGACGCATGATGCCGGCACCTACAAGGGATCGCTCTGGCTACTGCCCGACCGGGGCTACAATGTCGCCGGCACCACCGACTACCGGCCGCGCCTCAACACCATCGCCATCGAGTTCACGCCTGTCGCGCCGGGCGCTGCTCCCGCAGCCGGCCAGGAGCAGACGGGCGTCAAGGCGACGCTTGCCGACACCATGCTTCTCACCGACGACAAGGGCGCCGATGCCACCGGCCTCGATCCGCTGTCGGACGTACGCGCCGCGGCCGGCGACATGCCCATGCTGCCCGTCGCCACCAATGGCAAGCTCGCGCTCGACAATGAAGCCATCGTGCGGCTGCCGGACGGCTCGATGTTCATCTCCGACGAGTACGGCCCCAACATCTACAGATTCTCCGCGCAAGGCCGCCTGATGTCGGCGACCCAGCCGCCTGCGGCTCTCGTGCCGATGCGCAAGGGAGCGCCGAACTTCTCCTCCGACAATCCCGGCCCGGGCGCCGCCGACCCTGATCCGAAGGATCCCGAAACCGGGCGCCAGAACAACCAGGGCCTCGAAGGCATGGCGATGACGCCGGACGGCAAGTTCCTGATCGCCGTGCTGCAGTCGGCGCCCCGGCAGGATGGCGGCGATTCACCCTCGACACGGCAGAACACGCGGGCGCTGGTCTATGATGCCTCCGACCTCGCCCATCTGAAGCTCGCGCATGAATATGTCGTGCCGCTGCCGGTGTTCAAGGATGCCAAGGGCAAGACCAAAATCGCCGCGCAGAGCGAGATCGTGGCGCTTTCGGACACATCCTTCCTGATGCTGGCGCGCGACAGCGGCAACGGCCAGGGCCTGAAGAAGGGTGACGCTTCGCTCTACCGCCAGATCAACATCGTCGACGTCTCCGGCGCGACCGACATCGCGGGCGGCGCCTTCGATGCGGCCGACAAGCCGGTCGCCCCCAAGGGCGTGCTTGATCCCTCGGTGACGCCGGCCAAGCTGACGCCGTTCATCGACATCAACGACGCCACCGCGCTTGGCCACTTCGGCCTGCATAATGGCGGCGCGAAGGACCACAACGAGCTTTCGGAGAAGTGGGAAGCGATGTCGTTGGCCAGCGTCCTCGATCCCAAGCTGCCCGACGACTATTTCCTGTTCGTCGGCAACGATAATGACTTCCTCGCCCAGGACGGCTTCCAGGTCGGCGCCGCCTACAAGGCCGATGACGGCGCCGATGTCGACACCATGTTCCTGGTCTATCAGGTCACGCTGCCGGGTCTCGGCAAGAAGTAAGGATCACTGCTCAAGCGGGCGCGCCTGGCGCGTCCGCCTGTGCAGGTCGTGAAGGCCTACTTCAGGAATTCCGCGTCCTTCGGCACACCGGCATCGATCGGCTCGGCCGTCCTGCTCGACACGGCGATGATCTTGCCGGCGGCCGACAGGTTGGGCCGCACGAAGACCCGAGCGGGAGGTCGATGACGTCCTGGTTCATAAGCGCACGCAGCCGGACGACGCGTTCTTGCCGATCGAATTCCGTTCCGGCGAGCCTGACCGATCGACGGTCACTGCGCCTCGGCGCAGGGTGCATCTCGGTCCGGCCTGCGATATCGTCGCGGGCCAGAGTCACATTTGCCAGGTTGGCTGCCATGGACGAAAAAATGCCCGCACGCCGGCGTACCGGCGACCTGACCAGCGGCCCGATCCCGCGCACGCTGCTGCTCTTCGCCTTGCCGGTGCTCGGCTCCAACGTGCTGCAATCGCTGAACGGCTCGGTCAATGCCGTCTGGGTGGGCCGCTTCCTCGGCGAGTCGGCGCTGACCGCGACGTCCAACGCCAACCTCGTTCTGTTCCTGATCCTCGGCACGGTGTTCGGCATCGGCATGGCGGCCACCATCCTGGTGGCGCAGTCGGTCGGCGCCCGCGACCTGCCCGAGGCGCGCCGCATCGTCGGCACCAGCGCCACCTTCTTCTTCCTCGTTTCAGTGGTGTTCGCGGTCTGCGGCTGGATCTGGGTCGATGCCATCCTGGGCGCGCTCGGCACGCCGGCCGATGCCTTGCCGCTCGCACGCTCCTACCTGCGCATCATCTTCGTCGCCGTGCCGATGATGAACCTTCTGTCCTTCGTCATGACCGTGCTGCGCGGTGCGGGCGATTCACGCACCCCCTTCATCTTCATGGCGCTGGCGGTCGTGCTCGACATCGTGCTCAATCCCCTGCTCATCCGCGGCATCGGCCCGTTTCCTGAACTCGGCATCGCCGGTTCCGCCACCTCGACCCTGATCGGCCAGACCGTGAGCGTCGTCGCCATCCTCGTCGTGCTCTACGCGCGCAAGCATCCGTTGCGGCTGGCCGGCGCCAATCTCGTCCTGCTGCGCCCGGATCCGGCGCTGCTGCGCATCGTCGTCTTCAAGGGCGTGCCGATGGGCCTGCAGATGATCGTCATCTCGGCGGCCGCCCTGACGGTGATGGGCATCGTCAACTCCTATGGTTCGCAGGTCGCCGCCGCCTACGGCATCGCCGCGCAGCTCTGGACCTACATCCAGATGCCAGCGCTCGCCATTGGCGCCGCGGTCTCTTCCATGGCGGCGCAGAATGTCGGCGCCGGCCACTGGGACCGGATCGGCCGCATCGCCGCCTCTGGCGTCGGTTTCAACCTTGTCCTGACCGGCGCCCTCGTCGCGCTGCTATGGGTCTTCGACCGTTCGATCCTGAGCCTGTTCCTGAGCAGCGACAGCGCGGCGATCGATATCGCCGCGCATATCAACACGGCCGCGTCCTGGTCGTTCATCCTGTTCGGCATCACCATCGTGCTGTTCGCCACGGTGCGCGCCACGGGTGCCGTGATGCCGCCGCTGATCATCCTGGTGATCTCGGTGCTCGTCGTGCGCACCGGCTTTGCCTATTACATGCGCGGCGTGATCGGCGAGGAAGCGCTGTGGTGGAGTTTTCCGGCCGGTTCGATCACGTCTCTGATCCTGGCCGCGATCTATTACCGCTTCGGCGGCTGGCGCAGCTTGCACATGATCGAGAACAGGCCGGCTGCCGGCGAGCCGCCCGACACCGGGCTTGGCGTGCCGCGCCAGCGCGCGAACATGGCGCCTGAAACGCCGAACGGCTGATGCCGCCCGCCTTGCCGGCGTGCCTTGCCGGGCTGGCGCGGCGGCCTCAGCGCTTCTGTCTGAGCCCGAAGGCGAGCGCCACCAGCGCGAACGCGATGATCATGGCCGCGAAGGCCAGGCTCGCGGCGACAGCACTGGCATAGGTCGACACGACGCCGATGCCGATGACAGGCAAGGCGTTGCCGACAAAGCAGCAGACGAAGAAACTGGACACGACCTCGGCGCGGCGATCCCGCGGCGCGATCTCGTTCACCACTTGCAGGCCGCCGCGATAGCCGAGCGCTGCCGCCACGCCGCAGCAGGCCGTCGCCGCGATCATCAGCGCCATCGAGGCCAGCATCTGCGCCGCCACCACAAGCACGGCGCTTGGGATCATCAAGGCCAGCGCGGCCAGCATCGCCTTGCTGCTCCCCATCCGCGCCAGCGCCACGATGCTGATCGCCGCGACCATCGCCAGTTCGAAGAACAGCGCACCGGCCACGGCGTGGTTGGCCTCATGCAGTTGCTGCGCCAGGATACTCGGCGCAACCGCCGCATAGAAACCGACCAGCGCCATCGCGCCAAAGCCGGTCACCGCCGGCGCCACGAAGCGCGAACGGATCTGCGCCGGCACGGAAAGCCGCGGCCGCATGGAGACCTTGCCAAGGCCGCCTGGCTTCATCACCGTTTCGCGCGTGCGCCAGACCATGATCGTCACCACCGCGAGCGTCGCCAGATAGACAATGAAGACCAGACGCAATGGCCACGGCTCGTATTGGGCCAGCAGCCCCGAAACAAGCGCCCCGAAACCGAGGCCGAGAAAGTTGGTGCTGGTGGCGATGACGCTGGCGCGCGACCTGCCGGCCTCTGGAAGAAGCTCGGCGATCCACGCGGTTCCCGTCCCGGCGCCCACGCCGATGCCAAGTCCGCTCAGGATCCGCGCAACATCGAGCGACGCGACATTGCCGGCAAACAGGAACACAACCGCGCTGATGACGGCGACGATCATGGCTGCAAGCGCCGCCGGCCGGCGCCCGACGACATCCGAAACGCTGCCGAACACCAGCAGGGCGCCGAGATTGCCGACGACATAGACCGCGTAGATCAGCGTCAAGGTGATTTGCGAAAAGCCGAATTGCTGCTTGTAGACGATATAGAGAGGCGTCAGCACCGTGCTGCCGGCAAACAGCACCGCGATCATCGCCGCGACAGTCGGGATCGCGAGGACGTCGCTGCCGGCTTCGTTCTGAGTTTGCGTCAGATCGCGAAAGGCCATGGCCAACCTCGTCACCAGGTTCAGGGGTCGCGACGTTAACGCCTCCTCACCGCCGACGTTCCGGTCGATGGCCAGGCTCCTGACACCACGCTGGGCGTTGCCCGGCCAGCAAGCCGATGATCGCAAAAAATGGCTCGGGGCCAGCGGCCCGATCCATCACGGCATCCTTGCCGTACTAGGCGCAATCAGTCCTGTTTGCAGAAAAAACCGGGCCTACTTGCAGGAGAAACCAGGTGCGATCTTGCACTTGCCGGGACGCGGCTTGTGCGGAGGGCGGTGGTGGGGAGGACGGTGATGGGGCCGATGATACCAGTGCGGCGGCCGATGCGGCGGGCGCACGATGATAACCGGCGGATGCACGACTTGGGTCCGCGAGAGATAGCCGGAACTGGCCCAGCCGCTGACACCGCCGCCATGGATCCTGCACCAGCCCGGCTGACAGCCGGTCACGTAGACCCTGAGACCGGCCGGCAACGTCCCGACCTTGGCGTATCCCGCGCCAGGTCCGGTACGCACGTTGAGGCTCGTCGTCGTGTGGGCGCCGTAGGCGAAGGCCGCGGCGGACGTCCCGAAGACGGCGGCCAGAATGGTCGCTATCGCAAGCAGAAATCGAAATCTCATCAGTCCCTCCATCGAGCGCCGGCCGTTCGACTGCTTCGGCCGGGACTGCATCGCAAGGGGAGAGGCTGGGCAGGGAAAAGTCAACAAGTTACCAAGGCCAATCACCACGATCACCGATCCGGGTGGAAGTTTCCCCTGATATAGTTGAGGAATTTTGCGTACGCCGTTTATCGGCATGCCAACATCCGCTAACGAGTTACTATCTTTCGGCAATTCGTCGCGGACCGAGGTGGTGATCATGGGCAAGGGCAGGGTCGAGGCATTCACCGACGGCGTGGTGGCGATCATCATCACCATCATGGTGCTGGACTTGAAGGTTCCGGAAGGCGAGGATTTTTCGGCGCTGCTGCCGCAGTGGCCGGTCTTCCTGTGCTACGTGCTTTCGTTCATCAATGTCGGCATCTACTGGAACAATCTGCACAACATGTTCCATACCGTGCAGCGTGTCGACGGCCGCGTGCTGTGGGCGAACCTGCATCTGCTGTTCTGGTTGTCCCTGATGCCGGTGACGACCGCCTTCATGGGCGAGAACCATTTCGCCGCGGCTCCGGTCGCGGTCTATGGTTTTGACCTTGTAATGTGTGCGACCGCCTACAGCATCCTGGTCATTGCGCTGCATCGGCTGCATGGGCCGGACACCGCATTCGCCAAGGCAATCGGCCGCGATCGCAAGGGAAGGATTTCGCTCGCCGTCTACATAGCGGCCGTTGGGCTGACCTTCCTCGACCGGTGGATCGGCGTGGCGCTCTATGTCGCCGTCGCCCTGATCTGGCTGGTGCCGGACACGCGCTTTGCGCGGGTGATCGAAAAATAGCCATCTGCCTGACGCAATCCGGCAGGGCAAACCGCTTCACACGTTTCGTGGAATTGCCTAACCGCGCATCGCCTTCAGCTTTTCCGCCACGGAAGCGGCCAGATCGGCGTAGCGCTCTTCCAGCCGCTCCGCCACCTTGATGATCGAGAAATCATGGCCGAACTTTTCCAGCGCCATGCGCAGTTTCTCGACGAACTCGGCCTGTTGCTCGAGCGCCGAAAACAGAGTCTTCAGCTGGGCTTCGCTGATATCGGGGTTGGCCAGCATCTGCGGCACCTCGCGCCCCATCCGGTCGCCGGTGGCGGTCTGTTCCTTCAGAATTGCAACCCAATCCGTCAATCGGAAATCTCCTTTTTGGCGTCGTAGCATGCGCAGCCCCGACCGGGCCGGTCAACCCGACAAGCCCGACGGAGGCTTGCGCAGGCCCGTTCCGGCGCTAAGTTCGGCGCCATCAAAAAAGGAAACCATCGCCGATGATCGCCGACACCGAGATCCAGACCGCCCTGCCAGCGCTTGCCCCTGGCAACACCGCCGTCATCACCGGCGCCGCCAGCGGCATCGGCCTTGCCGCGGCCAAACGGCTGGCGCTGATGGGCATGAAGATCGTGCTGGCCGACATTGGCGGGCCGCGCCTCGACGATGCCGCGCGGGCCGTCTCCGCGATTGCCGGTGACGACGCCGTGCTTGCCGTCGCATCGGACGTTTCGAAGGCCGATGAGGTCGATCGCCTCGCCGACCGGGCATTCGGCGCCTTCGGCGAGGTCTCGCTGCTGATGAACAATGCCGGTGTCGGCGACAACCCCGGAAAGCCCTGGGAAAACCGCGACGGCTGGAAGCGGCTGCTCGACATCAATTTCTGGGGCGTGGTGCATGGCGTCGAAGCTTTCGCGCCGCGCATGCTGGCGTCGGCCAAGCCGGGCCTGATCGTCAACACCGGCTCCAAGCAAGGCATCACCACACCGCCTGGCAACCTCGCCTACAACGTTTCCAAGGCTGGCGTGAAAACCTTTACCGAGGGCTTGGCGCATGCGCTGCGCAATGAACCCGGCGCCCGCCTGTCGGCGCATCTGCTCATCCCCGGCTTCACCTATACCGGCCTGACCGAGGGCGCGACCGAAAAGCCGGCGGGAGCGTGGACGGGCGAACAGGTGATCGATTTCATGCTGGAATCGCTGGTCGGGGGCGACTTCTATATCCTGTGTCCCGACAATGAGACGGCGCGACCCATGGACGAAAAGCGCATGGCCTGGGCGATCGGCGACATCATCGAAAACCGCCCTGCCCTGTCGCGCTGGCACCCCGGCCACAAGGATGCATTCGCAGCGTTCATGAAGCGATGAGCATGTCCCGAACATGGCCGCTGTGCGGATCACATAACTCGAACACCGGCGGAACACTCGAGATTGACCGCGGGTTCAGCCGCCGGCGCTTCGTGCTACCTCTTTTTTCGGTTTGCGTTTTGCCGCCACGACTTTCTTTGCGGCCATGGTCGCGACTTTGTCGTCATGCCGCTTCGCCGCGACCTCGCATTTGGCGCGGATCTCCTGGACCTCGGCTTCAGTCAGGTGCTCGATGCCGATGAAGGTGTTTTTGGCCTCGCTGACCCGTATCAACTCGTCGAGCTTGGCCTGGATCGCGGCGCCGTCCCGATTCTGGGTGTTTTGGATGAGAAACACCATCAGGAAGGTGATGATCGTGGTTCCGGTGTTGATCACCAACTGCCAGGTGTCGGAAAAATTGAAGAACGGCCCGCTCACCGCCCAGACGATAACGATCAGGCAACACACCGCAAATGTCAGCGGCAGTCCGGTGAGATGGGCAATCTGGTTGGCGAATTTGGTGAAAAGCTTCTCGATCATGTGGTCCCTCAAAACAGCGCCGCGTCATGCGGTCCGCCGGAAGAAACAACCAGCAGCCATTTCGGGTTCCCGCCGGTAAAAAATACGACCCACGCAATCGAATGCACGCAAAGCGCGCATCTGGAACAAAACACACCTTATCGGTTTAAGGTCATTGTAGCCGTGCAGGCAAAGAGCCTGTTCCTTCCGCTTCACAGCGGTTTACCTCCAGCCCCTTCCGCTGCGCCACCCCCGCATGGCGGAAGGGGTTTCATTCCGTCAGACGGCGTCGTTTTCCCAGCGGTCGAGGAAAGCCTCGATCGGCATTGCCTGCATGTCGGGAACCGCCCTGGCGAGTTTCTCGACGGGCCAGTCCCACCAGGCGAGAGCTTCGATGCGTGCCGCTATTTCAGGGGCAAAGCGCTGCTTGAGCGGCTTCGCCGGCACGCCGGCAACGATCGTGTAGGACGGCACGTCCCGCGTCACCACCGCATTGGCGCCGACGACGGCGCCATTGCCAATGGCGATCCCAGGCAAGATGACCGCGCCATGGCCGATCCACACATCATGGCCGATGGTCACGGCCTTCGACCGCCGCCGGTCGCGGAACGCGGCATCGACGCCCAGCCAGCGGAAATACTCGTTCGGCCGGTAGCTGACCTTGTGCTGGGTCAGCCGCTCGATCGGATGCTCCAGCGCATTGATGCGGCTGTTGGCGGCGATCGAGCAAAATTTGCCGATCGTCGTATAGATCGCCTCGGCATGGCGTTCGAAATAGGAGAAATCGCCGACGATGACCTCGCGCAGCACGACGCGTTCGCCGATCGCGGCGTAGCGGCCAAGCTTGCAGCCCTTCATCTCAGCGGTTGGATGAATGCGCGGCTCGGGATCTTTCGCAACGAGATCTTCAGAACGGTCCATGCCGGCGGCTTTACGTCAGAGCGATTGGTCCCGCAAGCGGCGCGAATCGTCAGTCGGAACGGACAGGGTAGAGTTCGACCCGCCTATTTCGGCTTGCCGTTGCTCCACAGCACATTCTGGCCATAGAGCGGCACCGTCGTAACCGACATCTTGGCCGAGCCGTTCTGGACTTGGCGTGAATGCGACAGATAGATCAGGGTCTCGTTGGCCTTGTCGTAGATGCGGTTCACCACCTGCTTCTTCCAGATCAGGCTGATGCCTTGCTTGAAAACCTCCTCGCCGCCTTCGCTCGTATCAATATCCCCGATAGTGATCGGACCGGTCTGACGGCAGGAGATCGAGGAATCACTGGGATCCTCGAACCAGTTGCCCTTGTGCAAGCGGTCGATGACGCTGCGATCGAAATAGGAAACGTGGCAGGTCACGCCCTCCACTTTCGGATCCTTGATCGCCTCGACGATGATGTCGTTGCCGATCCAGTCGACGCCGACCTTGCCGACTTCCTCGGCGGTGGCGCTACCGGCGGCAAGCACGACACACGCGGCCAAGGCACCGCCGATCAGTTTTCGCCCAATCAAGCCTCGTCCTATCAATCCTGGCCCAGTCAATCCCGGCAAAGAATCCTCCTGCGGTTCGAGTTGCCGGGGTCTCAGGTGGGGCCAAGGCTGGCACATTGCAAGCCGGAAGGTCGGATCAAACCGCAGGCATCCGCCACAGCCGGTTGCGTCAACGCGGCATCTTTGCGTGTACCCCGTCGAACCGCTAAGACTGTGGCCGACAACGGGTGCATGGTTTTGGCCGGCGCACCGTGACATTACGGACGGACTTTTTTGATGATGCGTTCTATCCTGGTCGGCATTCTCGTTCTGATGGCGGCCGGCATCGGCTGGCTGACTTTCGACTGGTATCGCGGTCACTATGGCGGCGAACCGTTCGGCGCGCCCTTTACCCTGGTCGACCAGAAAGGCGCACCGATCACCGAAGCCGCTTTCCGGGGCCAGCCCAGCGTCGTCTTCTTCGGCTTCACCCACTGCCCCGAAGTTTGCCCGACCACGCTGTTCGAACTCTCCGGCTGGCTGAAGACGCTCGGCGACGACGGCAAGAACCTGCATGCCTATTTCGTATCGGTCGATCCGGAGCGCGATACGCCGCCGGTGATGAACGCCTATGTCAGCAATTTCTCCGACCGCATCACCGGCATTACCGGCGATCCGGACAAGGTCCATGCCATGGCCAAGGCGTTCGGCATCTATTGGAAGAAGGTCGATACCGGCGACGGCGACTACACCATGGACCACACCGCCTCGGTCCTGCTGCTCAACGCCAAGGGCGACTTCGCGGGCACGATCGCCTATGGCGAGAATGCCAGCACCGCCGTGGAGAAGCTGAAGCGCCTCGCCGCGAAGGGCTGACAAGAATTCACATGACCCAGACGCGGCTCCATTTCACCACCGGAAAGATCGAGGCCGAGCGCATCTTCGCGGCGCTCGAAACGGCCTTCGAGGATGAGGGCCTGCCGATCGCCGTGCTGGAGGTCGATGAAGAGGCCGACATCCACGAGGTCTCGCTCTACGCCGATGGCGACGTCGAAGCGGTCGAGGCGCGGCTGAAGGATGTTCTCGCCGGCCTCGCTTTGTCGAGACCGGTCCAGCGCGAAGCGCTGCCCGACATCGACTGGGTGGCACGGTCCCTGGAAGGGTTGAAGCCGGTGCGCGCCGGCCGTTTCTTCGTCCACGGCGCGCATGACAGCAGGAAGCGCCACAGCGGCGAACTCGCCATCGAGATCGAGGCGGGCCTTGCCTTCGGCACCGGCCATCATGGCACCACCGCGGGCTGCCTCGAAATGCTGGAGAAAGTCGTGCGGCGCGAGCACCCGCGCAACGCGCTCGACCTCGGTACCGGCAGTGCGGTGCTGGCGATCGCCGTCGCCAAGCTGGCACATATTCCGGTGCTGGCCACCGACATCGATCCGGTCGCGGTCAAGGTCGCCGCCGCCAATGCGCGTCTGAATCACGTCAAAGGCCTGATCGAGACGGTGACCGCGCCTGGCTTTCACCACCCGATCTTTGCCAGGCGCGCGCCCTTCGACCTCATCGTCGCCAACATATTGGCGCGGCCGCTGATGCGGCTGGCACCGCAAATGGCAGGGCATGTCACGCTTGGCGGCTCGATCGTGCTGTCAGGCATTCTCGACCGCCAGCGCGCCGCTGTGATCTCGGCCTATGTCGGCCAGAATTTCCGCCATGTCAGTACGTTGCACCGCGAAGGCTGGGTGACGATCCATCTCAAGCATTGAGGCCGGCAAGGCGGTTGCCGGCCCTCAACGGTCCCGGTTGCTGGACTTCGATGCGTGTCGGCAAGAGAATGCCGCCGCCCCTTCATCCATGGCTGGACCAGCCTCATTTGGTTGTCACCCGGCGGACGCTGTAGCAGTTTGCACCAGCCGGAAATCGATTCCGCTTTCCAGGCCCATAGGTTACGGTCGCGCGGATCCCAAGGAGGCCCCATCATGTTCCAGAGCTTCGATTCCACGGGCGACCCGGCAGTCGGCAAACCGCGCGTGGCGCTGCTGCGCCAGTGGCTGGGCGCCAATGGCCTCGATGGCTTCATCGTTCCGCGCGCTGACGAGCACCAGGGCGAATACGTCGCCGACCGGTCGGCACGGCTGAAATGGCTGACCGGCTTCAGCGGCTCGGCCGGCGTCGCCATCGTGCTGCGCGACCGTGCCTTCGTCTTTGTCGACGGGCGCTACACGCTGCAGGTGCGCAATGAGGTCGATCTCGGCATCTTTTCGATCGAAAGCCTGGTCGACAATCCGCCCGCCGTCTGGCTCAAGGACAACATCGGCAAGGGGGCGCGGCTGGGCTTCGATCCCTGGCTGCACACCATCGGCGAGGTCAAGGCGCTGCAGGCCTCCGCCGACAAGACCGGCGCGGTGCTGGTGCCGCTCGACAGGAACCCGATCGACATCATCTGGAAGGATCAGCCCGCCGCACCCGTGACCCCGATCGAGCTTCATCCGATCGGCTTTGCCGGCGAACTCGCCAAGGACAAGCTGGCGCGGCTGGCGACGGCGATCGGCAAGGACGGCGCCACCCATGCGGTGCTGACCGACCCATCATCCATCGCCTGGGCCTTCAACATCCGTGGCGGTGACGTGCCGCACACGCCGCTGGCGCTCGGCTTCGCCATACTCGCCGCCGACGGGTCGCACCAGCTTTTCATCGATCGGCGCAAGTTCTCGCGCCAGGTGGCGGCCTACCTCACCCAGCTCGCCGATCCGCATGAGCCCGGCGAGTTCGAAGCGGCGATCGCCGCACTTGCGAAAAGCGGCGCGAAAATCGCGCTCGATCCGGTGCTGGCCGCCGACCGGCTGCGCATGCTGGTCGAGGACAATGGCGGCACGGTGATTGCCGCGCCCGACCCTGCCCGCATTCCGCGCGCCACCAAGAACCAGGCCGAGATCAACGGCTCGCGCGCCGCGCATCGCCGCGACGGCGCGGCGGTGGCCAAGCTGTTGTGCTGGCTGGAGCGCCAGAAACCCGGCTCACTCGACGAAATCGCGGTTGTCACCAGGCTCGAAGAAACCCGCCGGCAGACCGGCGAGGAAACGCAGATGCCGCTGCGCGACGTCTCTTTCGACACCATTTCGGGCGCCGGCCCGAACGGCGCCATCATGCATTACCGCGTCTCGCGCGCCACCAGCCGCAAGCTCCAGGCCGGTGAGCTGTTCCTGCTCGATTCCGGCGCGCAATACCAGGACGGCACGACAGACATCACCCGCACCGTGCCGATCGGCCAGCCGACCGAAGAGATGCGCGAGCGCTTCACGCTGGTGCTCAAAGGCATGATCGGCATTTCCACGCTGCGCTTCCCCGCCGGCACGCGCGGCTCGGAGATCGACGCCGTCGCCCGCATGGCGCTGTGGAGGCATGGCTGCGACTTCGCCCATGGCACCGGCCACGGTGTCGGCTCATACCTGGCCGTCCATGAGGGTCCGCAGCGCATCGCCCGCACCGGCACCGAAAAGCTGCTCGAAGGCATGATGCTGTCGAACGAGCCCGGCTACTACAAGGAAGGCGCCTACGGCATCCGCATCGAGAACCTCATCCTGGTGACGCCGGCCGAACAGATCGAGGGCGGCGACATCGCCATGCACGGTTTCGAGACGCTGACGCTGGCCCCGATCGACGTCAGGCTGGTGCGATCGGATCTGCTGACGCGAGACGAATTGCACTGGCTCGACTCTTACCACGCCCGCGTGCTGGCCGAGATCGGTCCGATGCTCGACGGCGAAACGCTGGCCTGGCTCGAAAAGGCAACGGCACCGCTGCCGCACGATGCGAAGATTTGATTTTCTGAAGCGCTGAAGGGCTCGAGGTTCAGGCCAGACCGGTTCGAAAACGGTTGATACGGAGAACCGGATTGGAGCACCGAAGCGCAGCTATCAGCCGTCTGCGGGCCGGAATCACCTGGATATCGATACGCCCTACCCGACGAACTGCCGCGCTACGATCAACACCGCCGCGCCCGCCAGAAACATCGCCATCAGCCCGCCACGCAGCGCCACCAGCGCGGAGACGACCAGCGCTGCCCACTCCGCCGGGCCTGCGCCGAGCGCCGCCGGCGCCACCAGCGTCGTCAGCACCGCCGCAGGCACGGCGTTGAGCCCGGCCTCGACCCGCGGATGGATGTGATCGAAACGCGAGATGACCAGATGCCCGCCAATACGGGTGAGATAGGTGGCGATGGCGCCGGCGATGATGATCCAGAAGGTCGTGCTCATGGCCTTGTCTCCACACCGCTGTGATGCGGCGGCAGGACGACGGCGAGCAACACACCGGCGATGGCGCCGATCGAAACGTGCCAGGGCGAACCCACTGTCTTGTAGGCGATGATCGAGGCGCAGGCACTGGCGACGACCACCGGCAGCCACAGCGGCCGCTTGCGGAAGCCCATCACGAGGCCAAGGAAATAGATCGGCAGCAGGAAATCGATGCCCAGGGCATGGGGATCGGGAATGAGCTTTCCAAACAGCGCGCCGAGCGCGCTTTCGATGGTCCAGAATACATAGACCGGCAGCCCAAGTCCCAGATACCAGGCAAAGCCGACGGTCTGGCCCGACTGGGCCCTGGCCTCGGCGACGGCGAATTGCGGATCGGTGAGGATGAAGAAACCGAGCGCCTGCTGCACCCCGGACCAGTGCGCGATGCGCCGGCCAATGCCGGCGGAATAGAGCACGTGGCGGAAATTGACGGCGAAGATCGACAGCACGATCAGCCACGGCGCGACATGCTGGCCGAACAGTTCTATGCCGACCATCTGGCTGGCGCCGCCGAAGATCAGCGCGCTCATCAGGAAGGCTTCGAAAACGGAAAAGCCGTTGTCGACGGCGATCGCGCCGAACAGCAGCCCGAACGGCGCCGCCGCCACCACGACCGGCATGGAGAGCCGTACGCCTTGCCAGAAATCGCTTTTCGCGCCGTTCTCGGAAATTGCTTGCGCCGACATGTCTCTCCCCGATCAGAGGGCTGATGTAGGAAGCACTGCCCGGCTTGTCACACGAATTCGCTTGAGCCAAACGATCAGCGGAAATGATCCCTGTTAGGATTTACGCGATATCCTATTGTCGCCCGGCAGGCATTTGGCAGAAATACACGAGGGGGATTCTAATGATTGCTTATGATTTCACCGGCAGGCACGCAGTCGTCACCGGGGCCGGTGGCGGCATGGGCGAGGCGATCACGCTGGCGCTGCTCGATGCCGGCGCGTCGGTCACCGCCATCGACGTCAAGCCACGCCCGACAGCGCTCGCCGCCTATGACGACCGGCTGACCTTCGCCCAGGGCGACCTCACCGACGCCGGCTTTGTTGAACGGACCATCGGCGCTGCGGGCCGCGAACGCGGCGGTATCGACTATCTCGCCAATGTCGCAGGCGTGCTCTGGTTCGGCCGCGACAAGTCGGCTCTCGAGATGGACCTCGACGTCTGGGACCAGGTCTTCAACATCAACCTGAAATCCTTCGTGCACACGGCGCGCGCGGTTGTTCCGCAAATGCGCGCCGGCGGGCGTGGCGGCGCCATGGTGCATTTCTCGACCATCCAGTGGTATCGCGGCGATCCGAAGCCACAGGATGCCTACCAGGCGTCGAAGGCCGGCGTCTGCGCGCTGTCGAAGTCGCTGGCCATGCAGCTTGCCGGCGAGCGCATCCGCTCCAACGCCATCTGCCCGGGCATGGCGCTGACGCCGCTGCAGGCGCGCTGGGACACCGAGGAGAAGCGCGCCGCCGTTGCCGACTACACACCGCTCGGCCGCATCGGCACGCCGCAGGACATGGCCAACGCCGCGCTCTTCCTGCTTTCGGACGCGGCAAGCTACATCACCGGAATAGAGCTGGCCGTCGATGGGGGTCTCCTGATGCGGATGTAGCCCGCCCTGTCCAACGGATCGGAAAACTAACCGGTCACCTTGCCCTGGATCGCCCTGCCCCAGTCGAGCAGCGGCTTGGCGCGTAATGTAAACTCGACAAGCTCGTCGACCAGCGCCGGCGCGTGAATTTCGGTCGGATCGATGACACGCTGGACGACGAAATGCCGGTTGCGCACGGCCTCCGCGAGATCGGCGTCCGCGATCTGCTCAAAACCGCGCGGCGCCCGCTTCATGCGGCCTTCGGTTTCGAATTCAAGGCCGTTTTTCTTCAACGTTGAAAGCAGCTTGCGGAATTCGCCGGGCCGATCGGTGATCGCCCTGCGCATCGCCAGCAAGAGCGGCGGCTCAGGGTTCCACCAGGCCACGTCGGCAAAGCAGCGCTCGAGCCCGATATGCACATAGAAGACGCCCAGGCCTGTCTTGCTGCCGTCTGGTGACAGAATGGCCGAAACATGCCTGTTATAGGGACGTTTGTCCTTGGCAAAGCGGACGTCGCGATTGATGCGGAACAGCGATTTCTTGCGGTCGCCGCACAGACCAAGCCCCGCCGTTGCGAGCCGCTCCGTAAGGACCTCGACCAGATCGCCGATCGGCCCATGCAGATCGCTGTCGAAAAGCGCGCGGTTCTCCGCAAACCATTCGCGGCTCTGGTGGAAATCCAGCGCCTTGAAGAACGGAATGGCTTTCGGACCAAACCCTTTGAACGTCCCGTCCGTCACGACTTGCCGACCCGCTGCAGCCAGGTGTCCTCGTCTATGACCTCGACGCCGAGTTCGCTGGCAAGCTTGAGCTTGGAGCCAGCACCCGGTCCCGCCACCAAAAGATCGGTCTTGGCCGAAACCGAACCGGCCACCTTGGCGCCGAGACGTTCGGCCATCGCCTTGGCTTCGGAACGGGTCATCTTTTCCAGCGAACCGGTAAAGACAATCGTCTTGCCGGCGACTTCGCTGTCGGCCGAGACGGTGACGATATAGGGCTTCGGCTTGACCTGTTGCAGCAACTTCTCGAGCACCTCGTCATTGCGCTCATTGCCGAAGAAATCGCGCAGCGCATCGATCACCGTATCGCCAATGCCGTTGATCGACGGGAAGGCCGAATGCGGATCCTCCGCCGCCGCCGTCTCCTTGCCGACGCGGATAAGCTCCTCGACGGTCGAGAATGTTCGCGCAAGCACGGCGGCCGTTGTCTCGCCTATATGGCGGATGCCGAGCGCGAAGATGAAGCGGTCGAGCTCCGGCTCGCGGCGCGAATCGATGGCCGCGAACAATTTGTCGAGGCCTTCGTAATTGCGGTCCTCGACGCTGCGCACATTCTTGCGGGTCTTGCCGGATGCGGCCTCGCGTTGCCTGGCCTGCTCCTCGCGCCGCTCGGCCAGCGCCTTGGTCACGGCGGGGCGGCGCTCCCTGAGCGTGAAGATGTCGGCGGCTGTCTTGATCAAACCCGCATTGAAAAACAGGTCGATGTTCTCCGCGCCCAGGCCTTCGATATCCAGGGCGCCGCGCGACACGAAGTGGCGCAGCCCCTCCACGGCCTGCGCAGGGCAGATCAGTTCGCCCGTGCAGCGGCGGCGCGAATCCTCCTTGCCGGTCTTCTCGTTGATCTCGCGCGTCGCCGGCGAGCCGCAGATCGGGCAAGAGTGCGGGAATTCGTACGGCACGGCATCGGGCGGACGCTTGTCGATGACGACGCTGACGATCTGCGGGATGACATCGCCTGCCCGCTGGATCACCACCGTGTCGCCGATGCGCACGTCGATGCCGTCGCGGATCGGCTGGCCGGTACTGTCCAGGCCCTTGATATAATCTTCATTGTGCAGCGTGACGTTCTCCACCACCACGCCGCCGACCGTCACCGGCGCAAGCCGCGCGACCGGCGCCAGCGTGCCGGTTCGGCCGACCTGGATGTCGATCCTCTGCACGGTCGTCATCGCCTGTTCGGCCGGGAATTTGTGCGCGACGGCCCAGCGCGGCTCACCGGTGACGAAACCCCAGCGGCGCTGCAGCTCCAGCTGGTCGACCTTGTAGACGACCCCGTCTATGTCATAGCCGAGCGACGAGCGTTGCTCCTCGATCAGGTGATAATGCGCGACCAGTTCCTCGACCGATTTCGCCCGCACCATCAGCGGGCTGATCTTGAAGCCCCAATCGGCGAATCTCTGCACCGCTTCATACTGCGTTGGTGCCGGATCCGCCGTCGTGTAACCCCACGCGTAGGCAAAGAATTTGAGGTTGCGGCTGGCGGTGACGGATGGATCCTTCTGGCGCAGCGACCCGGCCGCCGTGTTGCGCGGATTGACGTAATCCTGGCCCCCCACAGCCGCCGAGCGCGCCTTGAGCGCCTCGAATTCGGCATAGGTCATATAGACCTCGCCGCGGATCTCGATGGTCTCGGGCCAGCCTGAACCCTTCAGCTTGGCGGGAATGTCGGCGATGGTCCTGAGGTTGGCGGTGATGTCCTCGCCGACAGCGCCGTCGCCGCGCGTCGCGCCTTGCACGAACACGCCCTTTTCGTAACGCAGCGAAGCCGACAGCCCGTCGATCTTCGGTTCGGCGGTGAAGGCAATGTCGAGGTCCTTGTCGCGGTCGAAGAAGCGCCGGCCGCGCTCGATGAAATCGGTGACGTCGGCGTCGGTATAGGCCTTGGCGAGGCTGAGCATCGGCACGGCATGGCGCACCTTGGTGAAGCCTTCCGCCGGGGCGGCACCCACCCTGAGCGAGGGCGAATCCTCACGCACCAGCCCGGGAAAGCGCTCCTCGATGGCAAGATTGCGCCGCCGCAGCGCGTCATACTCGGCGTCCGTGATCGTGGGCGCGTCCTCGGCATGGTAGCGCCGGTCATGACCGGCGATCTCCTCGGCAAGGCGCTGGAGTTCGGCTTCAGCCTCGCTTTCGCTGAGCGAATCGACAGGTTTTTCGGCCATGCTTTTTGTCCCTGAACGGTGGCGCGCCACAATAGAGCATGATCTTGAAAGGTGGGAACCGGTTTTCGGAAAAGATCATTCCTGAACAGCAGGATGGAGCCATATCCTGACTCGCCCCATGACGCCTGATCGTCTCATGACGCCGGATCGTCTCATGCCGCGTTTGTATTCTCGCGCAGCAGCCGCTCGGCGGCGGCGCGCGCCTCGTCGGTGATCGTGGCGCCAGCCAGCATGCGGGCGATCTCCTCCTGCCGCGCAGTCCTGTCCATCTCGGCAATTCCGGTCGCGACACGGTCGGTGCTGCCCGATTTGGAGATCAGGAAATGTGTTGCCGCGCGCGCTGCCACTTGCGGCGCATGGGTGACGGAAAGCACCTGGACGCGCTTCGACAGCCGCGCCAGCCGCTGGCCGATGGCGTCGGCGACAGCGCCGCCCACCCCGGTGTCGATTTCGTCGAAAACCAATGTCGGCGCCGAGCCACGGTCGGCCAGCGCCACCTTTAACGCAAGGAGAAAGCGCGAAAGCTCGCCGCCGGAGGCAACCTTCATCATCGGCCCGGGCCGCGTGCCAGGATTGGTGCGCACCCAGAACTCGATCTGGTCGATGCCCTCTTCCATGCGCGCCTCGGCCTCGCTCTTCATCTCGACGATAAAGGCCGCGCGTTCGAGCTTCAGCGCCGGCAGTTCGGCCATCACCGCCTTGGTCAGACCGACCGCCGCGGCATGGCGAAGCGAGGACAGCTGTGCGGCGGCGATGTCATAGGCTTCGCGCGCGGCGGCCGCCTGCTTTTCCAAGCCGTGCAGGCGTTCTTCGCCGGCGTCGAGATCGGCGAGATCGGCAACCATCGTGTCGCGCAGCTGCGCCAGGTCGTCGACGGCGACGCTGTGCTTGCGTGACGCCGCGCGCAGCGAAAACAGTCGTTCCTCGGCTTTCTCCAGCCGCTGCGGATCATACTCCGTGGCACGAAGCGCGGCCTCGACGCCCGACTGCGCCGCGTCGAGAGACAGCATGGCTTCGTCCAGCGACTTCACCACGTCCTCGAGCAGGCCGGGCGCCTCCGTCGCCTTGCGCTGCAGCCGTCTCAGCAGGCTGGCCAGTTGCGGCAAGGGCGAGGACGGGCCCGACAGCACATCCTGCGCGTCGTGAATTTCGGAAGCGATCTTCTCGGCGCGCATCATGTGGGCACGCAGCTCGGCAAGTTCGGTTTCCTCGCCCGGCTGCGGATCGAGCTTGGTCAGTTCGGCAACCGCGGCGCGCAGATAGTCGGCTTCGCGCGCGGCGGCTTCCACCTTGGCGCGATGGCGCGTCAGTTCCTGCTGGGCGGCGCGCCAGTGCCGCCATGCCTCGCCGGTCGAGCGGACGGCGCCGAGATGGCCGCCGAAAGCATCGAGCACATCGCGATGCGCGCCGGGATCGACCAAGGCGCGCTCGTCATGCTGGCCGTGAATCTCGACCAGGGCGCGGCCGACATCGCGCATCAGCGTCACGGAGGACGGCTGGTCGTTGACGAACACACGGGTCCGGCCATCCGCCGTCTGCACACGCCGCAGGATGACGTCGCCATCGTCCTCGATGGCGTTTTCGGCGAGCAGCGCGCGCACCGGATGGTTGCGCGGAACATCGAACACGGCAATGACCTGGCCCTGGGACGCGCCGTGGCGCACCAGCGAGGCATCGCCGCGCGCGCCGAGCGCCAGCGACAGGGCATCGAGCAGGATGGACTTGCCGGCGCCGGTTTCGCCGGTCAGCACGGAAAGGCCCGGCTGGAAGTCGATGTCCAGCTTTTCGATCAGGACGATATCGCGGATCGACAGTCTGGAAAGCATGAGAAACCGGACCTATTGCATGCCGCCCAAAAGTGGACCCGGTTTCGGGATAACGACAGGCACGAAAAACAAAAGGATAAAGCGGCACCCGACAGTTGGAGTCGCAGCGCCGCACTATCTTTTTGTTTGAGCTTCGGATCAATCCGAAAAAGCGCGCTGCGCGCTTCGCTCGGAGGCTCCGCGGTCAGGCGCCGGTGATCAGCTTCCCGGCCTTGGATATCCACGACCCGGCATTTTCACGCGGCGCCAACCCGTTGCTCTGCAGCAGCTTGTAGGAATCCTTGTACCACGAACTGTCGGGATAGTTGGTACCGAGCACCGCGGCCGCCGTCTGGGCCTCCGAGGTCAAGCCCAACGCGTAATAGCTTTCGGTAAGGCGCGCGAGCGCTTCCTCGACATGGCGGGTGTTGGAATAGTTTTCGACCACGGTGCGGAAGCGTTTGACGGCGGCGATGTACTCGCGGCGTTCCAGATAATAGCGGCCGATCTGCATTTCCTTGCCCGCGAGCTGGTCGTTGGCGAAGCGGATCTTTTCCTTGGCATCGTCGACATATTCCGACGTCGGCCAGCGCGTCACCAGGTCCTGCATCGTCTGCAGGGTCTGGCGTGCTTCCTTCTGGTCCTGCGTCACATCCTTGATCTGGCGATAGTAGCTCAGACCAATGATATACTGGGCATAGGCCGCGTCATCCGTGGACGGATAGAGCGCCAGGTACCGCTTCGCAGACTGGATCGCATCGTCGTAGCTGCCCTTTCGATAGTCGGCGAACGCGCCCATCACCATCGATTTGCGGGCCCATTCCGAATAGGGGTGCTGGCGGTCGACCGCGTCGAATTTCTTGCTTGCCTCGTCCAGGCGGCCGGCGTTCAGATTGGCCAGGCCCTGATTGTAGAGAACGTCGGCCGGTTCGGTCTGATCGACATAGGTCGACAGGTCGATGTCTTTTTCCGACGACATGCAAGCCGCCAGAAAGAGCGATGGAACAACCACCGAAAGCGCCAGGAAAACAGACCGCTGCGGCGCTTTCGATTGACCGACTCGCTTGAAGAACATGATTGGATTGCGCCCTTTCGGCGTTATTTTAATGCTCGTTGCATGCAGTTGTCCCAAAACTGGTCCCCACCTTTGAGCGACATGCACTAATCGACGGCAGCAGCCATAAACCATAACCGCCTTGCCCGGCAACGCTATGTCCAGCCAATCGCACATTTTTGTGGCGGCGGACCGTGGCGTGAAAATCTACGCAATTTCGCCGATGGATGATGCATTCATGCAACACCCATACCGCCATGGAATCCGAAAAAGATTAAGAAAATCAGATCATCCAGGGCGCATAGAGAGGCGCATTGACGGCGTTCATCTCGGCGGCGCGACCACGCTCGCGGCGTGTCGTCTCGACGATCTCGAAGGCGGTGCGGTCCGACAGCAGGCGCCGCAGTGCGGCGGCGTTCAGCCGATGGCCGCCGCGATAGGAGCGGAAACAACCGATGAAGCGCGCGCCGGCCAGCGCCAGGTCGCCCATGGCGTCGAGCGTCTTGTGGCGCACGAACTCATTGGGATAGCGCAGGCCGCCCATATTGATGACGCGGTTGTCGTCACCGATCACCAGGGAATTTTCCAGCGAGGATCCCAGAGCATAGCCGGCGGCCCACAGCCGCTCGACGTCCTTCATGAAGCCGAAGGTGCGGGCCCGCGCGATGTCGCGGCGGAAAATATCGGCGTTGATGTCCGATGCGAAGAGCTGACGGCCGATCGCCGGGCTTTCGAAATCGATCTCGACCTCGAAACGGGTGCCGTCATAGGGCCTGAACTCCGCCCAGGAGGCGCCGTTCTCGATGCGGACCGGCTTGACCACCCTGATATAGCGCCGCTTGACGGCCAGCGTCTCGATGCCGGCCTGGTCGATGGCTTCGACGAACGCCATGGCGCTGCCGTCGAGGATTGGAACCTCGTACCCGTCGATCTCGATGATGACATTGTCGATGCCGAGCCCGAACAGGGCGGCCATGATGTGCTCGACCGTGGCGATGTGCTCGCCCGAGGGATCGCCAAGCATGGTGCACAGGTCGGTGGCGCCGATTTCGGAAAACAGGGCGCGGAACTCACGGCCCTGCCCGTCTCCATTGAGGAGCGCGAATACGATGCCGGTATCGGCATCCGCGGGCAGGAAACTGATGGAAACTTCTTTGCCGCTGTGAACGCCGGTGCCTGTAAGCGACGCGCGCGTCTTCACTGTCGTCTGGTGGTCGTGCAAGACAATCCCCATGAGCCCGTAATGCCTAGGTCCGCTTCTCCAGCCCGAGGGCGCGGCTCTTGTTAAATCGGCAGGCAGGGCGACTTCCCCCGAATCCCGGCAAACCGACTATGGTAGGCAGCGAAGATAGTGTCCCGGCAGGGAGAGTCCAAATCACGGTTTCTTACTCTTTGTAACCGCGAACTGGAACATGTACGACGTCATAACCCGTTGATTATGCGGCATTTTAAACGTTAACAGGCAAGCAATTTCTTGCCTGCCTGTTAACAATTGTTACAGTCCGTTAACCGCTCAGTTGGCCTGGCGGCGCAGGAACGCCGGAATCTCCAGCTGATCGTCGTCCTGAGTCGCCCTGGTCTGCGGCGTCAGGCGGCCCTGATCGTCCAACTGGCCGCGCCGCGGCGCGTAAAGCTGGGCGTCCTGGCTGGCGAGGCGGCGCACTTCCGGTGCCGCCTGGCGCAGCTTGGGCTCGCGCGGCTGCGCCGGCTGCAGCCGTGCGGGCTCCTCCTCGCGGCGGGTCAGGCCATTGGTCAGGCGCTTCAGGAGGCCCATCGGGCCGCTGTTCTCGTGGTCGGCCGGGCGGCTCTTGGCGTCGACCTCGGCCTTGACGACCGGCGGAAAGTCCTCGACGCGCGGCATGCGCTGCGGCGCCATCGCCACCGGCTGCTGGACTTCACGCAGCATTTCGCGTGGCTGCGGAGCCGGCTGCATCATCTGCTGGACCACCGGCTGCACCATAGGCTGCGATTGTGCGGGCGGCGCCTGGAAGATCTTGCTCTGCGGGCGGAAATCGTCCGCATGGGCGACAGGAGCCGGACGAGCCTGTGCCATGGCCGCGGCATTGGCTTCGGCCAACTGGATGGCCTCGGCAACCGGATCGGCGGCGCGTGGTTCATACACCGTCTGCTGGACCGGCGCCGGGCGGCTTTCCACAGGGGCGACGGCCGGCCGGGCAGCCTGCTTCGGCGGTGCGGTCCGGATCGAGATCGGCGCGGCGGCGATTTCGGCCGCCGACTTGTCGATGCCGGTGGCTACCACCGAGACGCGGATGACGCCTTCGAGTTCCTCGTCGAACGTGGCGCCCAGGATGATGTTGGCGTCCTGGTCGACTTCCTCGCGGATGCGGGTCGCCGCTTCGTCGACTTCGAACAGGGTCAGGTCGCGGCCGCCGGTGATCGAGATCAGCAAGCCCTTGGCGCCCTTCATCGAGGTCTCGTCGAGCAGCGGGTTGGCGATCGCGGCTTCCGCCGCCGCCATCGCGCGGCCCTCGCCGGAAGCCTCGCCGGTGCCCATCATCGCCTTGCCCATCTCGCGCATCACCGAACGCACGTCGGCGAAGTCGAGGTTGATCAGGCCTTCCTTGACCATCAGGTCGGTGATGCAGGCTACACCGGAGTAGAGCACCTGGTCGGCCATCGCGAAGGCGTCGGCGAAGGTGGTCTTGTCATTGGCCAGCCGGAACAGGTTCTGGTTGGGGATGACGATCAAGGTGTCGACGCATTTCTGCAGCTCCTCGATGCCGAAGTCGGCCGTCTTCATGCGGCGCTGGCCTTCGAAGTGGAACGGCTTGGTGACGACGCCGACAGTGAGAATGCCCTTCTCGCGCGCTGCGCGGGCAACAACCGGAGCAGCACCCGTACCGGTGCCGCCGCCCATGCCGGCGGTGACGAAGCACATATGGGTGTTGGTGAGATGGTCGAGAATCTCGTCGATGCACTCTTCCGCCGCCGCGCGGCCGACTTCCGGCTGCGATCCGGCACCGAGCCCCTCGGTGACATGCGCGCCAAGCTGGATCAGCCGAGAGGCCTTCGACATGGTCAGCGCCTGCGCGTCGGTGTTGGCCACGACGAACTCGACACCGCGCAGTCCGGCGGTGATCATGTTGTTCACGGCATTGCCGCCGCCGCCGCCTACACCGAACACGGTGATGCGCGGCTTAAGCTCGGTGATGTCCGGCTTCTGCAGATTGATAGTCATTGTCTCCGTCCTTTGCCTTTCACGCCGCTTCGCCGCCGCGGCCGCCTATGGGGCTGTCCCCGTCAATTAGAAACTGTCTCTCAACCACTGACTCATGCGATGCAGTTTTCCACCCGTTCCGGTCATTCTGAGACCGGAAATGCCTTTCGCCGGATGGCTCTCGAAGCTCGCCATCTGCGGATAGATCAGAAGCCCGACCGCGGCCGAGAAAGCCGGGCCTTTCGCCGCTTCGGGCAGGCCCGCCACGCCGAGCGGGCGACCGATGCGTACATTGCGCCCCAGGATGCGGCGCGCCGCTTCCGGCAGGCCGGCCAGCTGGCTGGCGCCGCCGGTGAGCACGACGCGCTTGCCGACCGCATTGCCGTAACCGGACTTGTTCAACCGGTCACGCAGGAGTTCGAGCGTCTCGTCGATGCGGGCGCGCACGATGCGCGTCATCACCGAACGCGGGATCTGCAGCGGCACGTCGCCATCGTCGCCGATCGGCTGGATCGAGACCAGGTCGCGGTCGTCGGCGCTGCCCGGCAGCGCCGAGCCGTGCATCACCTTCAGCCGTTCGGCGGCGTCGAGCGAGGTCGAAAGTCCCTTGGCCATGTCGAGCGTCACATGGTTACCGCCGATGGCGATGGCGTCGCCATGGACGAACTTGCCTTCCGAAAACACCGAGATCGTCGTCGTGCCGCCGCCCATGTCGATGCAGGCGGCTCCGAGTTCCAGCTCGTCGTCGACCAGTGCCGCCAGCCCGCTGGCATAGGGCGTCGCCACCATGCGCTCGACCGACAAATGCGAGCGGTTGATGGAGAGCTCCAGATTGCGCATCGGCGCCGCATCGCCCGTCAGCACATGCATGTCGACGCCAAGCGTGTCGCCCACCATGCCGCGCGGATCGCGCACACCACGCTCGGCATCGAGCGAGAAGCCGACGGGCAGCGAATGGACCACCTCGCGCTCGGCCTTCAGCGCCTGCTTGGCACCGGCGCCGAGCACGCGCTTGATGTCGGCTTCGTCGGCCTCGTGGCCGCCAAGATTGATGGTCGCCGAGAAGCTTTCGCTCTTCAGCCGGCCGGCGGTCATGTTGACGATCAGCGAATCGACCGTCAGCCCGGCCATGCGTTCGGCGGCATCGACGGAGAGGCGAATGGCATGCTCGGCCCGGTCGAGATCGACGATGACGCCGGACTTCACGCCTTGCGATTTCTGGTGGCCGATGCCGATGACCTGGATGCGGTGCGAGCGGCCGCGCAGGAGCTTGCCGTCATCGTTCGGCTTCAGCTTGGCCACCATGCAGCAGACCTTGTTCGAGCCGACATCCAGCACCGTCAGGGTGCCCGACCGGCGCGACGAGGCATCGCCAGAACCGCCAAGCCAGCTCATATCTTCGTCTCCGGCTTGCGCTTGAGGGTTTTCGGCTTCTCGTTGAGCGCGGCTTCGCGCTGCGTCGCCGCCTGCGGCGTCAGCTCCACGACCAGCCGGTCTGTCAGGCGCATGTCGACGGCGGCGATGTCGCGCGACAACAGTCCCTTGTCATGGTCCATCTTGACGAGTTCGGCGAGCGCCTGGTCCTCGTCATCCTCGGGCAACTTGATGGTGATGCCGTTGTCCAGCTTCAGGTCCCAGCGCCGTTCGCCAACGCGGACATAGCCTTTGATGCGGCCGGCGAGGTCGGGATAGTGTTCGATCCTGGCCAGGAAATCGGGCGCCTTGGCGGGCGCGCCGGTGCCGATCAACAGCGGCAGGAGCACCTGCTTGCCGCCCGAGAACGGCGCGATGACGGCGCCATCCTTCTCGATGACGGAGAGGTCGTTGCCCTGCTGCCAGAGCGCGAAAGCCGCACGCTCCTCGACGCGCACTTCCAGCGTGTGCGGATAGACCTTGCGCACCGCGGCAACCTGGATCCACGGCAAGGTGGCGATACGCTCCCGCGCGGCCTCGGCGTCGAAGCCGATCAGCGACGTCCAGCCATCGAGTTCCAGCCTGTCGAGAATGTCGATCTCCGAAGTCTGACGGTTGCCGACCACCTTGACCTGGTCGACCGCGAAGCCGGTGCGGGCGGTGATGCTTTGAATGATCCCGTCGGCGTGACCGCCGAGGTAGGCGCCATAGGCGCCACTCGACACCAGCAGTACCGACGACATGATCGCGGCGGAGAAGCGCGGCGCCTGGAATTCACCATCGCCCAGGCGCGTCAGGATGCGTACCGGGCGGCGAAGCACGCGCGGCAGAACGAAATGGTCCAACGACAATGGCAGGCCGAACAGCGACGGCCCGGCCGCGCCCCTCACCTTACCCTGTCCCCATTTCAACGCAGACACGAAGCGTCCTCCACCATCCAACTCAACAATTCACCAAACGAATGCCCGGCATGGGCGGCAATTTCAGGCACCAGAGACGTCGGCGTCATGCCCGGCTGAGTGTTGACCTCGAGCCATACAACCTCGCCATTTTCGGAGTGACGATCGTCATAACGGAAGTCCGACCGGGAAACGCCCCGACAGCCGACAGCTTGGTGAGCCTTGAGCGCCAGTGTCTGTATTTTTTGGTAAATATTCGGTGAAACTTTTGCGGGGCATTCGTGTTTTGATCCCCCCGCGACATATTTTGAATCATAGTCGTAGAAGGAATGGCCCGTCGGGATGATCTCGCAGACGCCAAGCGCCACATCGCCCATGACGGCGCAGGTCAGCTCGCGCCCATGGATGTAGCGCTCGACCATGACGGTATCGCCATATTTCCATTCGGACGACCCGATCACCTGCGGCGGGTGCGATTGCCCCTCCGACACGATGACGACGCCAAAGCTCGACCCCTCGCTGACCGGCTTGACCACATAGGGCGGCTTCATCGGATGCTTGTTCCGGATGGAGAACCGATTGGCGACCTTCGATTCGGCAACGGGGACGCCGACCGATTTGACGATCTTCTTCGCCTGCTCCTTGTTCATGGCAAGCGCCGAGGCGAGCACGCCGGAATGGCTGTAGGGAATGCCGAGATATTCGAGGATGCCCTGGATGGTACCGTCCTCACCAAAAGGCCCATGCAGCGCATTGAAGGCGACGTCAGGCTTGAGCTCGGCAAGCACCGAGCCGACATCGCGCCCGACATCGACGCGGGTGACCTGGTAACCCTCCTGCTCCAGCGCATCGGCACAGGCCTTTCCGGAAGACAGAGACACGGGCCGCTCGGACGAGAAACCTCCCAGCAATACGGCCACATGCTTGCTTTTCATTCCCCGTCATCCCCTCTCACCGCGGACCAAAAACACAAGATTTCCGCAACATTGAGTCCGAGTCTCCCGGCAGGTTGCCCCCCCAGACGGAAAACGCTGAAACGCGTCGAACGACTCAAATCAGGAAACGCTTTAGGGCAGAGAATCAGAGAGTTGATTCACTGGCAAGCACTTATGATTCCGAGAGATTCACTTTCTGAGAAAACAGATGCGAAAACCGTGTCGCTGAGTCTTTGCAGCAACGATTTCACGGCATTTCGATCCCCTTGAAGTTCACGCATCACATGAACTTCAAGAGGCGCTAGAGAAGCTGGCCGAGGAACTCCTGGACGGCGTATCCGGAACGGAAATTGCCGATGCGCTTGATCTCCCACTGCAACCGGATGCCGGAATGCTCGAGCACCCGCGCGCGCACCGTCTCGCCGAGATATTCGAGGTCGTAGCCGGTCGCCGTTCCGGTGTTGATCATAAAGTTGCAGTGCATCGGCGACATCTGCGCACCGCCGATCATCAGCCCGCGGCAACCCGCCTTGTCGATCTCCTTCCAGGCCGACGTGCCTTCCGGATTCTTGAAGGTCGAGCCGCCCGTCTTCTCGCGGATCGGCTGCACGGTCTCGCGATGGTTCTGCACCGCATCCATCGCCGCCTTGATCACCGCCCTGTCCTCGACAAAGCCTTCGAAAACGGCCGAAGTGAAGATCAGCCCGGCGGGCGCCGCCGAATGGCGGTAGGCATAGCCCATCTCGGCATTGCTCAGCGTTTGGGCGTTGCCCGCGCGGTCGAGCGCCCGCACCTCGACGACGCGCTCGCGCGTCTCGACCCCGTTGGCGCCGGCATTCATCCTGAGCGCGCCGCCGATAGCGCCTGGAATGCCGTGATAGAAATGGAAGCCGCCAATGCCGGCCTCGAGCGCCACCGCCGCCATGCGCTTGTCTGGCGTGGCGGCACCTGCCTTGATCCTGATCGGGGAAACGACTTCGGCCTCGCCAAAGCCCTTGGCCGAAAGCCTGATGACGAAACCCGGAATGCCGCCGTCGCGGACAAGAAGGTTCGAGCCGACGCCAACGATGGTCAGGGGTATCTCTTCGGGAACGGCTCTGAGGAAGGCCGACAGATCCTCCTCGTCCGCAGGCTGGAACAGCGCCTCGGCAAGGCCGCCAGCCCGGAACCAGGTGATCTTGTCCATCTCGGCATTCGGCGTGATGCGGCCGCGCAGACCGGCTAGCCGGCCGCCAAGTCTGTCGATCAGCGCCTGGCCGTTCATCATGGGGCGGCAAGCTCCTTCGGCAGCGCATAGGCCCACTGAGTGATATTGCCGGCGCCGAGAAAGACGACAAAGTCGCCGGGCTTGGCGATGTCGCGGATGACGGGCGCGATGTCGGCCGGTCCCTCGATGTAGCGGGCGTCGCGATGGCCGCCGGCGCGGATACGCGACACCAGCGCGTCCGATGTCACGCCGTCCATCGGCTCTTCGCCGGCGGCGTAGACCGGGGCGACCATCACCGTGTCGGCATCGTTGAAGCAGGCGGAGAACTCGTTGAACAGATCATGCAACCGGGTGAAGCGGTGCGGCTGGGCAATGGCGATGACACGCCCGTTGGTGGCGCTGCGCGCCGCCTTCAGCACCGCCGAGATTTCGACCGGGTGGTGGCCGTAATCGTCGAACACGTCGACACCGTTCCAGGAACCGGTGTGGGTGAAGCGGCGCTTGACGCCGGCGAAGGACGAAAGGCCTTTCTTGATCGCCTCGGCCGACAGGCCGAGTTCGTGCGCGACCGCGATCGCGGCGGTCGCGTTGGAAACATTGTGGCGGCCGGGCATCGGCAGGCGCAGGCCCGAAATCGCCGTCTGGCCGCGCCCCTTGCGGTCGCGGATGATCACGTCGAACTCCGAGGTCGCCCCCGCCATGCGATGGTTGGTGAAGCGCACATCGGCCTGTGCGTTCTCGCCATAGGTGATGACACGCCGGTCCTCAATGCGCCCGACCAGCGCCTGCACTTCCGGGTGATCGGTGCACATCACCCCGAAGCCATAGAAAGGCACGTTCTCGACGAACTGGCGGAACGCCTCGCGCACATTGTCGAAATTGCCATAATGATCGAGATGCTCGGGATCGATGTTGGTGACGACGGCGATGTCGGCCGGCAGCTTGAGGAAGGTGCCGTCGCTCTCGTCGGCTTCGACCACCATCCACTCGCCATCGCCCATGCGGGCATTGGTGCCGTAGGCGTTGATGATGCCGCCATTGATGACGGTCGGGTCGAGCCCGCCGGCCTCCAGCAGCGTCGCCACCATCGAGGTCGTCGTGGTCTTGCCATGCGTGCCGCCGATCGCCACGGCCTGGCGGAAACGCATCAGTTCGGCCAGCATCTCCGCGCGGCGCACGATCGGCAACAGCTTTTCACGCGCCGCCTTCAGCTCCGGATTCGACTTCTTGATCGCCGTCGAGACGACGATGACCTCGGCGTCACCGAGATTCTCCGCCTTGTGGCCGACGAAGCATTCGATGCCCTTGTCGCGCAGCCGCTGCACATTGGCGCTGTCGGCCTGGTCGGACCCCTGCACCTTGTAGCCGAGATTGTGCAGCACCTCGGCGATGCCGCTCATGCCGATGCCGCCAATGCCGATGAAATGCACGAGGCCGATGGTCTGCGGCATCTTCATGGGTGCGTCCCCTTCCTGAAATCCGATACTGTTTTGCGGGACGCAATAGCCTCTGTGAGGTCGGCGAGCAACCGCGCCGCGTCGGGCCTGCCGACCGACTTGGCCGCGGCAGCCATCGTCGCCAGCCGCTCCGGTTGGTCTATCAGGGCGCCGAGCAGTGCCGCGATGCGCTCGGGCGAAAGCGAGGATTGCACATGCACCTCGCCACCGCCGGCGGCCGCAAGGGCGGCTGCATTGGCCGCCTGGTCGTGGTCGAGCGCGAAGGGATAGGGCACCAGCAGCGCCGGCCGGCCGATGACGGCGATTTCCGACACGGTCGAGGCGCCGGAACGAGAGATTACAAGATGCGCCGCCGCTATGCGCGCCGCCATGTCGGTGAAGAACGGCGAGACCTCGACGGCGACGCCGAGCGCGGCATAGGCCGCCTTCACCCGCGCCACGTCGTCCGCGCGAGCTTGTTGGGTCACGACAAGGCGCTTGCGCTGTGCGTCGGAAAGCAGCGCGATGGCCCCTGGCATGGCATCGGAAAAGAATTGTGCGCCCTGGCTGCCGCCGAACACCAGCAGGCGGAAGGGCTCATCCCCGGTCGAAGCCGCGTAAGGCGTCCTGGCCGCTTCGAGCACAGCCGGCCGGACCGGATTGCCGGTCGTCACCGTTTTGGCGCCGGCCGCGCTTTCATCCTGCGGCAGGAAGCCGCCGGCGATCGCGTCGACACGGCCGGCCAGCGCCCGGTTGGCGCGGCCCATCACCGCGTTCTGCTCGTGGATCAGCGTCGGCACCTTGCGCCGCGTCGCCGCGTAGAGCGGCGGCAAGGTCGGATAGCCGCCAAATCCAACCACGGCCTCCGGCTTGATCCTGCCGATGATGGCGGAGGCCTGACGCACGCCGCTCCAGATTTTCCAGAAGGCGCCGAGCAGGGCGAAGGGATTTTTCGAGCCTAACGTCGCCGACTGGATCGGATGGACGGCCGCCGCCGGAAAATGGGCGGCAAACCGTTCGGCCCGGGTGTCGGTCGCCAGATGCACCGCCCACCCGCGATCGAGGAGTTCATGCGCCAGCGCTTCGGCTGGAAACAGATGTCCGCCGGTTCCGCCCGCCGCGAGAAGGATAACGCCTCTGGCCATGTCACTCCGCCGGCATGGCGCGCTGCGGCAGGGTAAAGCCCATCTGCTTGCGCTTTTCCGGCCGCTTGCGCGTCAGCGCCAGCACCATCCCCATCGAGATGGCGATGGCGATCTGGGAGGAGCCGCCGTAGGAGATGAAGGGCAGCGTCATGCCCTTTGCCGGCACCAGTTGCAGGTTGACGCACATGTTGATGACGGCCTGCAGGCCGAACACGGTGACCAGACCGCCGACCGCATAACGGGTGAAGTCGTCATGCTCCTTGAGCGCCGTGTTGAGACCGCGCAGCACGATGAAGGCGAAGATCGACATGATGAAGAAGCACATGATCAGCCCGAACTCCTCGCCCGCGACCGAGAAGACGAAGTCGGCATGGCTGTCGGGGATGACCCGCTTGACCGTGCCCTCGCCCGGCCCGACGCCGAACCAGCCGCCATTGATCAGCGCATCGCGGCCCATATCGACCTGGAACGTGTCGCCTTCGCCGGTGAGGAATTTGTCGATGCGCAGCGCGACGTGCGGAAACACCGTATAGGCGGCGAAGACGCCGCCGACGCCGGCAGCGCCCAGCACGATGATCCAAAGCCATGGCAGCCCCGCCATGAAGAACATGATGCCCCAGGTGCCGGTGGTCAGCATGGTCTGACCGAGGTCCGGCTGCGCCACCAGCAGCGACACGACCAGCACCAGGAGCAGCATGGCGAACAGATTACCCGGAATGTCGGGCTGGCGCTTGTGCTCGGCGAACAGCCACGCGCACATGATGACGAAGGCCGGCTTGAGGAACTCGGACGGCTGGATGGACAGGCCGGCAAGCGACACCCAGCGGCGCGCGCCCTTCACCTCGACGCCGACATAGAGCACCGCCACCATCAGCACCAGCATCAGGCACAGCATGATCAGCGACATGCGCCGGATCTGCCTGGAATCCAGGAACGAGACCGCCAGCATCACGCCGAGCGCAGGCACGGTGAAGATGATCTGCCGGGTGGCGAAATGGAAACTGTCGAGGCCGATGCGTTCGGCCACCGCGGGACTTGCCGCGAAGGACAACACGATGCCTAGCCCCATCAGCGACAGGAACGCCGCCAGGAACCAGCGATCGATGGTCCACCACCAGGTTGCGACCGGACTTTTGTCGAGACGGCTCTGCATTATCGTGCCCCTCCGATGGGTTTGACGCCATCCATAGCGCTCGCAGCTTGCCTGAAGGCTTCGCCACGGACCTCGAAATTCTTGAACTGGTCGAAACTGGCGCAGGCCGGCGACAATAGCACTACCGCCTCGCCGCTGTCGTCCTTGGCCGCGTCATGCGCGGCATGCTCGACCGCCGCCGCCAGCGTGCCCGAGATCTCGTAGGGCACGGCCTCGCCGAGCGTCGCCGAAAAGGCAGGTGCCGCCTCGCCGATCAGGTAGGCCTTGGCGATGCGCGGGAAGAAACCGCGTAGCGGCTCGATGCCGCCTTCCTTGGGCAGGCCGCCGGCGATCCAGTAGATGCGATTGAAGCTGGACAGCGCGGGTGCCGCGGCATCGGCATTGGTCGCCTTGGAATCGTTGACGAACAGCACATGGTCCTTGCGGCCAACCTGCTCCATGCGGTGCGCCAGACCCGGGAAGCTTTCCAGCCCAGACTGGATCTCGCCAAGGTTGAGCCCGACCTTGAGGCAGGCGGCGACGGCGGCCAACGCATTTTGCGCATTGTGCTGACCACGCAGCGAGCCAATGCCTTCGAGGAAGGCTACCCGGCCGTAGCGGCCGTGCACGGCTTCCATCAGATTGGTGCCGTCGGCGAAATAGCCGTCGGTCAGCGGCAGGCGCTTGGAAATGCGGACGACCTGCCGCCCTGCCCGCTCCAGCCGATTGGCGATCTGCGCGCACCAGGAATCGTCGATGCCGATGATCGCCGTCTCGCTGCCCGCCACCAGCCGCTCCTTGATCGAAGCGTAGTGCTGCATGGTGCCGTGGCGGTCGAGATGGTCGGGCGTCAGATTGAGCAGGATGCCGGCCGTCGGATTGATCGAGGGCGCAAGGTCGATCTGGTAGGACGAGCATTCGACTACATAATGCCGGCCAGGCTTCGGCGGATCGAGCGTCATCACCGCACGGCCGATGTTGCCACCCATCTGCGTGTCGCGCCCGGAGGCTTGAAGGATATGCGCCGTCAGCGCCGTCGTCGTCGACTTGCCGTTGGTGCCGGTGATGGCGATGAAGGGAGCATCCGGCGCACGCTGCGTCCGTTCCCTGCAGAACAGCTCGATATCGCCGATGATCTCGACGCCGGCCCCGCGCGCCAATTCCACGGTCCAGTGCGGCTTGGGATGGGTCAGCGGCACGCCGGGCGACAGCACGAAGGCGGAAAAACCGGCCCAGTCGGCGCCACGCAGATCGCCGGTGGCGATGCCGGTGGCGGCCGCCTTGGCGACGCTGCCGGGATTGTCGTCCCAGGCCAGCACCTCGGCGCCGCCCTCGATCAGCGCGCGCGCCGTGGCGATCCCCGAGCCGCCGAGCCCGAAGAGCGATACACGCTTGCCTGCGAAGGATGCGGCGGGGATCAAGGGGCTGCCTATCTGAGCTTGAGGGTGGAAAGACCGACCAGCGCCAGGATGACGGCGATGATCCAGAAGCGGATCACCACCTGGCTTTCGGTCCAGCCGAGCTTTTCGAAATGATGGTGGATCGGCGCCATCAGGAACACGCGCTTGCCGGTCATCTTGAAGTAGCCGACCTGGATGATGACCGAGAGAATCTCGACCACGAACAGGCCGCCGACGATGACGAGCACGATCTCGTGCTTGGTGGCGACCGCGACCGTGCCGATCAGGCCGCCCATGGCCAGCGATCCGGTGTCGCCCATGAAGATCGCCGCGGGCGGCGCGTTGAACCACAGGAAGCCGAGGCCGGCGCCGATGACCGCGCCAAGCACGACCGCCAGTTCACCAGTGCCGGGCACGAAATGGATCTGCAGATATTCGGCGAAAACCGCGTTGCCCGAGAGATAGGCGATGACGCCGAAGGACGCCGCCGCGATCATGATCGGCACGATCGCCAGGCCGTCGAGGCCATCGGTCAGGTTCACCGCATTGCCGGCGCCGACGATGACGAAGCAGGAGAATGGAATGAAGAACCAGCCGAGGTTGATGATGAATTCCTTGGCGAAGGGGAATGTCAGCGACGACGAGAAGGGCGCCTGGCCATTGCGCATGATCGCCCAGGCGGCGATGCCGGCGATAACGAATTCCAGCGCAAGCCGCGCCTTGCCGGAGAAGCCGAGATGCGACTGCTTCGTCACCTTCAGATAGTCGTCGTAAAAGCCGATCGAGCCGAAGCCGAGTGTCACCAAAAGCACCACCCAGACATAGATGCTGGACAGGTTCGCCCATAAAAGCGACGAGCCGATGATGCCGGACAGGATCATCAGTCCGCCCATGGTCGGCGTACCTGCCTTTTTGAAATGGGTCTGCGGCCCGTCGGCGCGGATCGGTTGGCCCTTGCCTTGCCTGAGCCGCAGCGAATTGATGATGGTCGGCCCGAAGATGAAGACGATCAGGGCGGAGGTGATCAGCGCCCCGCCGGTGCGGAACGTGATGTAGCGGAAGACATTGAAGACAGAGACCTTGTCCGCGAAATCGACCAGCAGTGTGAACATGCGCTTTCGTCCCCCGACTAGGTCTGGTTGCTTGTTGTCGTTTCAGCCGGGAATTTGCCCAGCAGCGCATCGACCAGTTTTGCAAAACCGATGCCCTTCGACGATTTGATCATCACCACGTCGCCCGGCTTAAGCGCGGCGAGCAGCACCGGCTTCAACTCCTCGACGCCGGCGCGGTATTCCGTCCTGATATCGTCCGGCAGCGCTTCCGCCAGCGACCGCATTTCCGGGCCGCCGAGAAAGACCGTCCGCGTGCCGGTGCCGACGATGAGATCGGCAAGAGCGGCGTGCAGCTTGGCCGAGTGATCGCCGAGCTCGAGCATGTCGCCAAGCACGGCGATGCGCCTGCCCTCGCCCGTTACCGGCGTCGCGTTGAGCAGCGCCATCGCGGCCGCCATCGAGGCAGGATTGGCGTTGTAGCTCTCGTCGATCAGCGTGATCGAACCACCGGCCTGGCTCGAAATCGGGCCCCCGGCCCGGCCCGAAATCGGGCCACCGGGATGCCGCAGCACGTGGCGCTTGCCGCGCCCGCGCTCGGCCGAGAGATCGGCCAGCGCCAATGCAACCTTGTCGAGATCGGCGCCAACCAGATGGGCGGCGCCAAGCAACGCCAGCACGTTCTGCACCATGTGCCGGCCGGGCGCGCCGATACGGGCGATGATATCGTGGCCGCTGATCCGGGCGGCGATGTCGGAATGGTCGGCATGCAACTCGCACTTGACCAGCTTGAAGGTCGAGCGCGCATTCTCGCCGAAGCCATGGATATGCTCGACGCCGGCAGCCTGTGCCATCTTGTACAGCAGCTTGAAACGCGCATCGTCGCGGTTGAGGACGGCAGCACCATCGGGCTCCAGGCCCTCGAAAATCTCGGCCTTGGCCTTGGCGATCTCGTCCAGGTTGCGGAAGAAGCCAAGATGCGCGGCCGCGATCATGGTGACGATGGCGACATGCGGCCGCACCATCTTCACCAGTGGCCGGATCTCGTTGGGATGGTTCATGCCGATCTCGAACACGGCATAGTCGCAATCGGCGGGCATGCGCGCCAAGGTCAGCGGCACGCCCCAATGGTTGTTGAAGGACTGCGCCGAGGCATGCACCTTGCCGACGACCGAAAGCACGTGGCGCAGCGCCTCCTTGGTCGTGGTCTTGCCCGCCGAGCCGGTCACCGCGATGATCTTGGCTTGCGAGCGGGCGCGCGCCGCGACACCGAGCTTTTCCAGCGCAACCAGGACGTCGTCGACGACGATGATCGGCGCGGTCAACCGGCCAAGTGAGGGCAGCTTGCCTTCGGCCACCACCAGCACGCCGGCGCCGGCCTTGATGGCCGCGGTGACGAAGTCATGGCCGTCCATCGCCTCGCCCTTGATGGCAAAGAAAGCATCGCCCGGCTGCAGGCTGCGGCTGTCGATCGAAATGCCCGATATGCCTTCGGGCATGGGGCCGAGCGGCCGCCCGTCCGTGGCGGCAACCAGCGCTTCCGACGTCCACAGCAAGCTCATGCGGCATGCTCCCGGAGCGCGGCGCGCACTTCCTCGTGGTCGGAGAAATGCAGCGTTTCCGAGCCGATCGTCTGGCCTTCCTCATGACCCTTGCCGGCCACGATCAGCGTATCGCCGGCATGCAGCATGCCGACAGCCTCGTGGATAGCCTTGCGCCGGTCGCCGATCTCCATGGCGCCGGGCGCGGCCCCAAGAATGGCGGCGCGGATGGTTTCGGGCACTTCCGAGCGCGGATTGTCGTCGGTGACGATGACGACATCTGCAAGCCGGGTCGCGATCTCGCCCATGATCGGTCGTTTGCCACGGTCGCGGTCGCCACCACAGCCGAAGACGACCATGACACGGCCGGTGGTGAACGGACGCACCGAGGCCAGCACGTTCTCCAGCGCATCGGGCTTGTGCGCGTAATCGACATAGACCGGCGCGCCGCTCGCCGTGGTGCCGACGAGATCGAGCCGGCCCGGCGCCCCTTTCAATTTCTCCAATGCCGCCAAGGCTTTGGCGACAGGCGTTCCAGTGGAAATGGCCAGCCCCGCCGAAACCAGCGCATTCGCGATCTGGAAATCGCCGGCGAGCGGCAGGTCGATCTCGTGGATCACACCGTCGGCCTCGACCTCGGCACGCTGGCGATGACGCTCATGCTCGACCCGCTTCAGCCTGAGGAAATCGCCATGGCGGCCAACCGTCAGCACGTCGAGCCCGGCGGCCCGCGCCGCCTTTATCGTCGGTTCCGACCACGGATCGTCGGCGAAGACGATGGCGGGTGCGCCCTTCGGCAGCAGCGTGTCGAACAGGCGCAATTTGGCGCGATGATAATCCTCGATCGTCGGATGGTAATCCATGTGGTCGCGGCCGAGATTGGTGAAGCCCCCGGCCGAGAGCTTCACCCCATCGAGGCGGCGCTGGTCGAGCCCGTGGCTGGAGGCCTCCATCGAGGCGTGGGTAACGCCGGCATCGGCCAATTCCCTGAGCAACCGGTGCAGGGCGACCGGATCGGGTGTCGTCAGCGAACCATATTCGTTGCGGCCGGGCGCGACCACGCCAGTGGTGCCGATCGAGGCGGCGGCGTATCCCGCCTGCTCCCATATCTGCCTGGTGAAGGCGGCAACCGACGTCTTGCCGCTGGTGCCGGTAACCGCGACCATGGTTTGCGGCTGTTTGCCGAAGTAGCGGGCGGCGCTCAACGCCAGTGCAAGA
Organism: Mesorhizobium sp. CO1-1-11; assembly: GCF_020164995.1. Classification (NCBI taxonomy): domain Bacteria; kingdom Pseudomonadati; phylum Pseudomonadota; class Alphaproteobacteria; order Hyphomicrobiales; family Phyllobacteriaceae; genus Mesorhizobium; species Mesorhizobium sp. CO1-1-11. Next base: position 102,423 of record NZ_JAIUHE010000004.1, on the reverse strand, counting down.
CGCGGATCATCGACCGCCAGCACCGGAACCGGCAAATCGGTAAGGGCGCTGCCTTTGCCCACGACGATCATGGCGGCGCCACGCCGGGCCGCGTCGGCGGCGTAGCTCGCGCCATCGGCCTTGGTTCCGGCAAGCGCGAAAAAGACGACGCCCGGTTTTACCTGGCGGGAATCGGACGAGATGCCGGTAACCTCCAGATCGGCGGAAGCTGTTCCTTCGACTGGCAGGATACCGGCTAGATCTTTGAGCTTCATCGAGTCTCGTTCACCGCAACAAAATAGCGCGCAGTTGCCGGCGCGCCCTAAGAATCACTGATAGGAAACCAGCGTTGCACCATTTTCATGGCTGAAATCTGGCTTCACGCCAAGCATGGCCGCTGAACGCCTGATGATATTGCCGGCCATAACCCCAGCATTGTTGGCGGCGACGTCGGTCATCCCGGGCTTTTCCGGATGCGGGGCATCGGCGATCGTGAACACCAGATATTGCGGATCGTCCATCGGGAAGGCGGCGACGAAGGTGTTGAAATTCAACTCCTTCGAATAACGGCCGTTGATGACCTTCTCGGCCGTTCCGGTCTTGCCGCCCACGCGGTAGCCGGGAACGCGGGCGTTTCTGGCCGAACCCTTCTCGGCGTTGAGCGAATAGAGGTAGCGCATGCCCTCGACGGTCTTTTCGGTAACCACTTTCTTGGCCGCCGCCATCGCGTCCTCCTGGCTGCGGACCAGAAATGTCGGCTGCATCAGGAAGCCGCCATTGACCAGCGCCGCGCAGCCGACAGCCGCTTGCAGCGGCGTCGTCGACACGCCATGGCCGAAGGCAATGGTGAACGAATTGACCTGCTTCCAGACTTTCGGCTCGGTCGGGCGGGCGACTTCGGGCAGTTCGGTCTGCATCTTCTCCAGAATGCCGAGGCGGTGCAGGAATTCGCGGTGCGCCTCGATGCCGACCAACTCTGCCTCCCTGGCCGATCCGATGTTGGACGAATAGAGGAACACCTCCGGCAACGACAGCACGCGGTTCTTGCCGTGGAAATCGTGAATGGCCTGGTGGCCGACGCGGATTGGATGCGAAGCGTCGAAGCGGCTCGACATCGTCGCCTTGCCGGAATCGAGCGCCATGGCCGAGGTGAAGCTTTTGAACGTCGAGCCCATTTCATAGAGCCCCGCCGACATCCGGTTGAGCCGGTCCTTGTCCTGCGCATTGTAGGGATTGTTCGGATCGAAATCCGGCACCGAGGCCATGGCCACCACTTCGCCGGTCTTGACGTTGAGCACGACCGCGCCAGCGCCCATGGCGCGATAGCGCTCCAGGCCGGCGGCAATCTCGTCGCGCACCACATGCTGGACGCGCAGGTCGATCGAAAGCTTCACCGGCCTGAGATCCTTCGCCACCGCCAGGCCCGACGCCTGCAGGTCGCTCAGGCCCTGCTCATCGATATATTTCTCCATGCCGGAAATGCCCTGGTTGTCGATGTTGGTCAGACCGACAACGTAGGACGAGGTTTCGCCGCTTGGATAGAAACGGCGCTTTTCGGTGCGGAAGCCAAAACCGGGAATGCCGAGCTGCATGATGTCGGCCTGCTGCTTGGGCGTCAGCTGCCGCTGCAGCCAGACGAAGCCGGCGCCGCTCTTCAGCTTGTGATAGGTCTGCTCGTAGTCGATTTCGGGCAGCACCGTCGACAGCTTCTCGATCGCCTCGTCGGCATCGACGATGCGGCGCGGCTCGGCGAACAGCGACGCCGTCTTGATGTCGGTGGCCAGCACTTCGCCGTTGCGGTCGACAATGTCGGGCCGCGAGGCGGTCACCCGGCTCTGCGGCCCGCCCGACAGGTCGGGTGTCTGGAAACCGAGATAGACCAGCCGCCCGGATATGGTCGAGAAGATGCCGAAGAACACCGCCATCGTCATCACGATGCGCGCCTTGCCCTTGCCACCTGTTGCCTTGCGGGCGCCTTCGACCACGATCGATCCGTCCTCGCCCGTCCTGGCGCGGCTTACCGACGCGAAGCGCTTCAGCAGTTTGCCGATCATTGGGCGATGTCTCCGGTCACGACGGGATCCTTGTCGCCTGAAGGCGCCTTATCGGAATTGTCGGCCATGGCGCCCTCGCGCCCGTTCAGGATGTCCTGGATATCGAGGGCCTTGGCCGGCAGGTCGCCCAGGCCCACGATCTGGCGAGCACTGACCGGCTCCAGCGCGAGCTGCGATTTATAGAGTTCGGCCAGCTTCTGCAGGCGCGACGGCTGGGTGAGCAGGCTCCAGTCGGCCTTGAGCAGGTCGATCGTGTCCTCCTCGTAACGGATCTCGGCATGGATCTTCTGCACGGCCGCCAACTGGTCCTCGGCCTCGCGCTTGGCCTTGTAGGTCAGGGCCGCCGCCGAAACCATGACGGCGATCAGGACAATGTCGCTGGTACGAAACACGTGCTTACCTCTCCCCCGGCCGGTCGATGCCGGGAAGCTTTGGAAGGCCGAAAATCGAAAAATCGTCGCCGCGCGCCGGAGCCTCGGTGCGGATCGCGGCACGCAACCTGGCCGAGCGGGCGCGCGGGTTGGCTGCAATCTCGGCGTCGCCTGCGGTCACGCCGCCACCAGCCTTGCGGAATGTCGCGGTGCGCGCCTGCGCCTCCGGCATGTGGCGCGAGCCGGTCATGGCGTCGGCGCGGTCGGCGATGAAGCGCTTGACGATGCGGTCTTCCAGCGAATGGAACGTCACCACGGCGAGCCGTCCACCGGGCTTCAGCGCGCGTTCGGCCGCGAACAGCGCCCTGGCCAGTTCGCCGAGCTCGTCATTGACGAAGATGCGCAGCGCCTGGAAGACGCGGGTCGCCGGATGGATCTTGTCCTTCGGCGCGCGTCCAATATGGGTTTCGATCGCATCGGCGAGTTCGAGCGTGCGCTCGAATGGGCGTTTTTCCCGGCGCGCCTCGATCATGCGGGCGATGCGGCCGGCGTGACGCTCTTCGCCGAGGAAGCCGAAGATGCGGGCAAGGTCGCCCGGCTTGAAACTGTTGACGACATCGGCAGCACTCAGGCCCGCCTGCGCCATGCGCATGTCGAGCGGTCCGTCGTTGCGGAAGGAAAAGCCGCGCTCGGCCTGGTCGAGCTGCATGGAGGAAACGCCGATGTCGAGCACGACGCCATCGACGCTTTCGACGTGCTCGTCGAGCGTCGAGAACGGCGCCTGCACCAGCTTCAGCCGGCCGCCGGATTGCGCCTCGAGGTCGCGGCCGGCCGCGATGGCATCCGGATCGCGGTCGATGGCAATCACGGACGCGCCTGCCGCCAGGATGGCCTTGGTGTAGCCGCCGGCGCCGAACGTGCCGTCGATGACGATGTCGCCCTCCGCCGGCGCCAGCGCTTCCAGCACTTCGCCAAGGAGGACCGGAATGTGGCGGACCGATCCGCCGACGGCGTTGATATCATCGCCGTGGCCCACCGTCATTCCGGTCGCTCCCCAGCCTTGGCCTCGTGAGCCTTCGTCCCCCGCCGAAGCTGCAAAAGCCTGGCACGCGCCTGCGCGCCGTAGGTCGCAAGCCGTCCCGGCTCCCAGACCTGAAAGAAATTGCCGCGCCCGACAAAGGCCACCTCCGCGGAAATGCCGGTATGTTCGCGGATGAAATCGGTCATGGTGATGCGGCCGTCCTGGTCGAGTTTCAGGAACGCTCCGTCGCCATGGCAGAAGAACGACATGTCGTCCGCAGCCTGCAGGAACGGGTCTTCCCGCGCGATGCGTTGCTCGTAGCGATCGAGCAGATCGAGCCCGCCGACATCCATCGCCGGCAGGTCCAGGCACCGCAGCGCATAGAGTTCCGAATAGCCGCGCTTCTGCACCACGGCACGGAAATGCGCCGGAACGGACACCCGTCCCTTCGCATCGATCCTGCTCACCGTGTTCGACAGAAACCGGTCCATCACACGTTGCAGCCGCCTGCGCGGCCGCACCCCTCTTCATCGTGTCGCACGCGCCACCGCAGCGCTGCGTCTGCCCCGCACCAACCTCGTCCACACGGGCAAAAAGCGGCAAACGCGCAGCCGCCGCGGCTGCCCGATTGGCGTACGCTTTACCCTGACGCGGAACGAAGGCTTTGATGTCGAAATGGGATACCATGGGGCACTATGGGCGTCAACGGGAATAGGCTTCACAAACATGCGCATCACGGCGACGAGAAGGCTTTGACGGCACGTCTCGTCTTTATGGTCTATTAAGCCTAACGAACCGTTTAGAGCCTCGCTGGTCTAACTGGAGACGCCTTGCCGCGAGCCGCGGCCGGGCATAGCGTCTCCCCATATCACCGATCGCCAAGGGACTTGAAACTCGATGTCTGAAACTGCCAAATCGCGCGCCGCGGCCCTTCCCCATTTGCGTCGCAGCGGGTTTGCCATGGGCGATTCCATTCCCCTGCCACTGACCATGGCCGCCATCTTCCATGCACCGGGCGATGCCACCGGCTTCAACCAGTACGGCCGTTTCAGCAACCCGACCTGGGATGCCGTCGAACACATGTTGTCCCATTTGGAAGACGCGCCCTGCGTCGGCTTTCCCTCGGGAATGGCAGCGATCTCGGCGGCATTCTTTGCCGTGCTCAAGGCCGGCGACCATGTCCTGCTGCCTTCGGACGGTTATCACACCACCAGGGCGCTGGCTGATCGCTTCCTGCAACCGCTCGGTGTCTCCTACGATGTCCGGCCGACATCGACTTTCCTTGACGGCGGTTTTGCGGGCTATCGGCTGGCCTTCGTCGAAACGCCGGCCAATCCGGGGCTGGACATCTGCGATATCGCCGCTGTCGCCGAAGCCGTCCACAAGGCCGGCGCGCTGCTGGTGGTCGACAACACGACGATGACGCCCTTCGGCCAGCGCCCTCTCGATCACGGCGCCGATATCGTTGTCGCCGCCGACACCAAGGCACCCAATGGCCATTCCGACGTGCTGTTCGGACATGTTGCCAGCCGCAATGCGGATATCATCGCCGCCGTGACCGGCTGGCGCGAAGTCTCGGGCAGCATCCCCGGGCCGTTCGAAGCCTGGCTGGTGCATCGCGGCCTGGAAACATTGGATGTGCGCTTCGACCGCATGTGTTCGTCGGCGGAAGTGATCGCGCGGCGCCTGCAAGGCCATCGGGCGATCAACGGCCTGCGCTATCCCGGCCTGGAAGGCGATCCCTCGCACAATCTTGCCCGCGCCCAGATGGAGCGCTTCGGCTTCCTCATCTCCTTCGAACTCGCTTCCGAGCAGAAAGCCGAGGATTTCATCAACAATTGCGACCTGATGCAGGCCGCAACCTCCTTCGGCGGCGTCCACACCTCGGCCGAGCGGCGCTTGAAGCGAGGCGACGCGGTTCCGGCCGGCTTCGTTCGCCTGTCGGTCGGTTGTGAGCCGGTGGAAGAACTCTGGAAGGCGATCGAGGCCTCGCTGGACAGGATCAGCGACTGACAAATCGACCACGAGCGGGTCAGCGTTTGATGGGATCGCCGAACCGCCCTAACTCCTTGTTTTACGCAATTACGCGATTCCGCAAGGGAAAGCGCTAGCGCTTCTCCTGGATTGCTTAGGAGCCGAGGTCATTGGCTTCGATGTTGCGCCGACCATGCAGCACGCGAAGAACTTCGATCGCATCACCGCCGACCCGGTACAAGGTGAGATATTCGCCGACAATCAGATGGCGGATACCCGGCGCAATGTCGTCGCGTGGCGCACCTGAGAAGGGATTAAGTCGACAATTGCTGCCATCTTGCCGCTAAACGATCAAGCAACCGGTCCGCTGCTGCCTCGTTGTTGCCCGCAATATGAAGCCAGATCGCAACCAAATCCTCTTCCGCACGAGCGCTGCGGTCGATTGGCAGCAACTTCATGCCGCGTCGTCAGATCGCAGACGCCTGCGGGCCTCCGCCTTGATTTCGTCCATCGAGGCAAACCGACCAGGCCCGCTGTCGATCCCCTCCTGCACCAGCTTGCGCAGTTCCTCAACCGTGTAGCCCATCAGGTCGCGGCGGTCCTTCCATTGCCTCAACGCATCGCGGATCACCTCGCTCGCCGAAGCGTATTCTCCAGCCGCGACCACATCGTCGACGGCCTGAGCCAACTCCGGCGAAAGCGTGATGCTGCGTTTGTCGACCTGACCCACGATAGGCTCCTGATGATGAGCCGTGATGGTACGATTTAATCGCACCAATTTCAAGAAAAGTCGGCGGATATCTCTGTCTTGCGGCGGGGCAAATGAGCGCCATGCGTTGAATCAGAAGCTGCGCCCATGGGCGTAACCTTCTGGCACCAAAGGCTTTATCCCAGATGTCGTGGAGAGGAACTGCCAGCTGGCCTGTAAGCCGGGTTTTGTATGGCCCTCGCCCCTTGCGAGGCGAGAACGTGGCGGCCATTCATCTTGGGCGCATGTTGCCATGCGCCTCACGCAACCTACCCGGACGGTGGGCCGGAAACAGCCCTCGAGGGTTCCCCCTCGCACCGCCCCTATTCGGTCTTGCTCCCGGTGGGGTTTACCGTGCCGCTCCTGTTGCCAGTCGCGCGGTGGGCTCTTACCCCACCCTTTCACCCTTACCCCGACAAAGTCGTGGCGGTTTGCTTTCTGTGGCACTTTCCCTGGGGTCGCCCCCGCCGGCCATTAACCGGCACCGTGTTTCCATGGAGCCCGGACTTTCCTCACCCGCGGCCTTTCGGCGTTTGCGGGTGCGGCCGCCCGGCCAGCTGGCAGGGCGTATAAAGGGGTTCACACCGCAAAACGCAACCGAAAAAGCCGTCGTGCCCGGTTCTTGTCAAGCCGGTGCGCCGACAGCCGCCAACTGGACCTTGACCTTGCTGCAATAGGCCGCCGAAACCGGGTTCATGCGGGTGGCGCCATGGCCGGCATTGTATTTCAGGATGGTGCCGCAGGTCGTGCCGCCGCCGAGGTCGCGCGCCATGGCGAGGTACTTCATGCCGTATTTGATGTTGGTGTCGGGATCGAACAGGCCCTTGGCCGACCCGCTGTAACCCATCATGCGCGCGGTTGCCGGCTTGATCTGCATCAGTCCGATCTCGCCGGCGCCGCCGACCATATTCGGCCGGTAGTTGCTTTCGATCTTGATCACGGCCTGGGCCAGCGACACCGGAACCCCGTAGGTCGCCGCGTAGCGGCCGACAATCGCGGAATACTGGCCACCGCTCGTCACCGCCGCGGTCGCCGCAGCGAGGTTGCCGAGACCGATCGATGCTGTCGTCGTCATGTCCACGGTTTTGCGGCCGCGCTTTGTCTGCCTCTTGGCGGAGGATTTCCCTGCCCCGGTCTTACTTGCCTTGGTCCCACTTGCCTTGGCCCAGCTTGCCTTTTCCACTTTCGCGGAAACCTGCTTCGTCGTCTTGTTGCTTTTGGCCGAAATGGCCTTGCCTTTGGCGGATGCCGCGACGAGGCCCTGGTCGGCCCGTGGACTTAACGGCGCGGCGTCGGCCGCACTGAAGGCAAAACTCATTACCCCGGCAGCAAGAGCTGCCGTTAAAACGGTCAATTTCTGCATGTGATCCTGTTCTGTTGGGGCCACGCGAAGATCTTCGCGTGGCATCGCTTGATCAATATCGGAACACCCGGGGGGATGGACGTCCGACAAACTGTACGAAACGCCCTTTGAAGTCCGATTTGGCGCCAATGAAGGCGAGGCAAGTCACTTTCAGTGACAGTTTGTAACTTTATGACCAGCGAGGATTACTTGGACCCGCTCTTGACCTGAGGTCAATTCCTCGCGGAAGCAAGCAGTTTCTGCAGCGTGCGCATCGTCGAGCCGTCGGCGATTCCGTCGATCCGGCGCGGTCGAAAATGCCGTTGAAAGGCCTCAACGACAATTCGTGTCCGGTCGTCGAAAATGCCCGATATCTCGACGCCATAGCCATAAAGCGACAGCATCGACTGCAGCGTCTCCACATCGGCACCGCGGTCACCGGACTTCAGCGCGGCTCCGCGCCTGACGGGAGCGGCCGGCACGAGATGACCGACACCGGCCTTAAACAGCGCGGCCCATGGGAACTTCTCGCCGGGATCGATCTTGCGCCCCGGCGCCACGTCGGAGTGCGCCAACACCCGCTGGGGGGTGATCGCGTGCCGCGTGACAATCCCCTTGCACAGCTCGATGACCGCCGTGATCTGACGTTTCGGAAAGCCGGGATAGCCCAGTGAATGGCCGGGATTGACGATTTCGATGCCGATCGAGCAGGAATTGATGTCGGTGCGTCCGAACCAGGAACTCTGGCCGGCGTGCCACGCGCGATCGCTTTCCCGCACCATCTGCACGACGTGACCATTCTCATGGACGAGATAATGCGACGAGACTTCACTCGCCGGATCGCACAGCCAGGCTTCGGCCGCGGCCCCGGTAGCCATGCCCGTGTAGTGCAGCACAATCATGTCGGGCTTCTGCGCGTCGCGCCTTGGCCCGAAATTCGGCGATACCCTGACCTCGGCGCTTGGCTCGTCGGGCAGGAAGCCGCTCATGCGTGCCGCAGACCCCGCTCGATCATCTCGTAGGCGGCGTTGATCGCCGCGACCCTGGTCGTCGCGATCTTGATGAATTCCTGCGGCAGCCCGCGCGCGATCAGCCGATCCGGGTGGTTGTCCGACACCAGCTTGCGATAGCGTTTCCTGACCTCCTCGAACGGCTTGCCCCGCTCGATGCCGAGGACGACATAGGGGTCGCCGGTACCAAGATTGACGTGCCGCGCCATGATTGATTCGTAATGCGTCTCGTCAATACGGAAGATCTCGGCGATACGGTGCAGGAAGATGCCTTCGCGCTCATGCACCAGCCCATCGGCCTTGGCGATGTGGAACAGGCCGTCGAGTATGTCTTCCAGCATCACGCAATTGGAGTGCCCGGAGCCGCAGAGCTGCGCCATGCGCTCGGCGTAGGTTTCGAAACCGGCCACATCCCGCTGGGCCAGATCGAACAGCCGCGCGACGTTGCGCGTCTCCTTCGGCGGCACTTCGAAGATTTCCTGGAAGGCGCGCACCTCATCCTGGGTGACGATACCGTCGGCCTTGGCCATCTTGGCCGACAGCGCGATCATCGCCACCGAGAAGGCGACGCGGCGGCGCAGGTCGGCATCGCCGGAGAAAACCGTGCGCACAGCTTCGACCACGTCGGCGACGCCTGACGTGGTCGAAGACGAAACGCGCGTGATGAAGTCGCCGAGGCGGTCCCAAATCGACATGGCCAGCTTCATAGAGCCAACCGGTCCCCGCTATCAAGCCAATAACGGCCACTCTCTGTCGGGTCCGTGACCTCCGACGGTCGACGGTCCCGAGCCCAGTCTCCACGAGAAAAGGCCGGCATGAAGCCGGCCTTCCTCCCAAGACACCTACTGCTTACAAACTACTGCGCGGGCGCAGGAGCGGGCGTTGCCGGAGCCGGCTCGGCAGGCTTGGTCGAATTATCGGCCGGGGCCGCAGGCTTCATCGGCTGCTCGGCAGCCGGCGGATTGGTGCTCTGCGTGGTGGTGTTGTCAGTGCCTGTGCCACTGTCGCTGCAGGCGGCAACGCCCAGCAGGGCCAGGGCGGACACCGAAGCAAGAATGAGCTTTTTCATTACGTCTCTCCTTCAACACACGTTCACGTTGCGGTGAACGGTCGAAGGAGAAATGCCCCGGACGGCCATGGGTTTCATAACGTTGCGTTTCCGCCTGTAACATCAATGGCATGCAGGCGACATTGCTGCCGGCGCTTGGGCGCTTTAACAACGATAACGAAAACGAATACCGGAGACAGCCGCATGACCGCGAAATGGGATTTCTGGATCGATCGCGGCGGCACCTTCACCGATATTATCGGCCGTGACCCGCAAGGCGGGCTGCATCCGCGCAAATTGCTGTCGGAGGATCCTGAGGCCTATGCCGATGCGGCCATTCAGGGCATCCGCGACCTGCTCGACCTTGAACCGGCCGCCGCGATCCCGTCCAGCCTGATCGGCGACATCAAGATGGGCACGACCGTGGCCACCAACGCCCTCCTGGAGCGCAAGGGCGACCGCGTGTTGTTGCTCATCACCAAGGGGTTTGGCGATGCGTTAGGGATTGCGTACCAGGCGCGACCGGACATCTTCGCCAAGGAGATCATCCTTCCCGAACAGCTCTATGAGCGCGTCATCGAGGTCGACGAGCGTGTGCTCGCCGACGGCCGCGTCGAACGGTTGCTCGACATATCAGCCTGCCGGCCGGCCATAGAACAAGCGAAAGCCGATGGCATCGATGCGGTGGCGATCGTCTTCATGCATGCCTGGAAATATCCCGATCACGAGAAGGCGGTGGCCAAGGTCTGCCGCAAGCTTGGTTTCGGACAGGTCTCGGTCAGCCACGAGGTCTCGCCGCTGATCAAGCTGGTCGGCCGCGGCGACACCGCGGTGGTCGACGCCTATCTGTCGCCGATCCTGTCGCGCTATGTGCAAAGGGTGGCGGGAGAACTGGGGGTGGCGGGAGAACCGGGTGCGGCGGGAAAAAACAACGAATCCCCTCGCCTGATGTTCATGATGTCTTCTGGCGGGCTCACCGCCGCCGACATGTTCCAGGGCAAGGACGCATTGCTGTCGGGCCCGGCCGGCGGCGTGGTCGGCATGGTCGAGACGGCGAAGCTCGCCGGTTTCGACAAGGTCATCGGCTTCGACATGGGCGGCACGTCCACCGACGTCGCCCACTATGACGGCGAGTATGAACGGGCCTTCGACACCGAAGTCGCCGGTGTGCGCGTCCGCGCGCCGATGATGCGCATCCACACGGTCGCCGCCGGCGGCGGCTCGATCCTGCACTACGAGGCCGGCCGTTTCCGCGTCGGACCGGACTCCGCGGGCGCCAATCCCGGCCCCGCCGCCTACCGGCGCCGCGGGCCGCTGGCCGTCACAGATGCCAATGTGATGCTCGGCAAGCTGCAGCCCGACTTCTTCCCGTCGATCTTCGGTTCCGGCCAGGACGCGCCGCTCGACGCGCAAACCGTACTTGCGAAATTCGCGGCACTTGCCACCGAGATCGGCGATGGCCGGCCGCCCGAATCGGTCGCTGAGGGCTTCGTCACCATCGCGGTCGAGAACATGGCCAATGCGATCAAGAAGATTTCCGTACAGCGCGGCTACGACGTCACCGAATACCTCCTGAACTGCTTCGGCGGCGCCGGCGGACAGCACGCGTGCCTGGTCGCGGACGCGCTTGGCATGGAGGCCGTGCTGATCCATCCCTTCTCCGGCCTGCTTTCGGCCTATGGCATCGGCTTGGCCTCCGTGTTCGCCTCGCGCCAGCAGGCGCTGCTCAAGCCGCTCGCCGAAGAGTCCAGAACGGAGATTGGCGGCCTCATCGCCACCTTGAAAAAGGCCGTGATCGCGGAACTGGCGGCGCAAGGCATCGCCAAGGACGCGGTTGCCACCAGGCCGGTGCTGCACATTCGCTATGACGGCACCGACACGACCCTCCCGGTGAATTTTGAGAACGATTCGATCTTCCAGGCAAAGCGCGATTTCGAAATCGCCCACAAAGCGCAATTCGGTTTCGTCTATGACGACAAGCCGATGGTGGTCGAGACCGTCGGCGTCGAGGGCACCGAAACCGGCCAGACCAGCGCCGAGGCCCATGCGCCTGCCGGACCGGCAAGGGTCCATCCAGCCGCTTCCGAGACCCGGCTAATCTACACGGAAGGCCAGTGGCATGAAGCTGGCGTCTACCGTCGCGAGACCCTCGGACCGTCCAATCTGGTCGCCGGCCCCGCCTTGATCATCGAGCCAAACCAGACCATCGTCGTCGAGCCGGGCTGGCGGGCCGAAATCACCAACCTCAATCACGTCGTTATACGCCGCACGGAAAAGAAAGCGCGCGCCGCTGCCCTGGGCACGCAAGCCGATCCGGTGATGCTCGAAGTCTTCAACAATCTCTTCATGTCGATCGCCGAGCAAATGGGCGTGACGCTGCAGAACACCGCCTATTCCGTCAACATCAAGGAAAGGCTGGATTTTTCCTGCGCCGTATTCGACCACACCGGGGCGCTGGTCGCCAATGCGCCGCACATGCCGGTGCATCTCGGCTCCATGGACCGTTCGGTCGAAACCATCATCCGGCTCAACTCCGGCGACATCCATCCCGGCGACGTCTTTGCCTTGAATGCCCCCTATAATGGCGGCACGCATCTGCCCGACATCACCGTGGTGACGCCGGTGTTCGACGACATCAGGAAAAACATCCTCTTCTGGGCGGCCTCGCGCGGCCACCATGCCGACATTGGCGGCACCGCCCCGGGCTCGATGACGCCGCTCGCCACCACGGTCGACGAGGAAGGCGTTCTGTTCGACAATTTCCGCATCGTCGACCGCGGAAAATTCCGCGAGACGGAGTTGCATACGCTGCTCACCGATCATCGCTACCCCGCACGCAACCCGCACCAGAACATCGCCGATCTCAAGGCACAGATTGCCGCCAACGAGAAGGGTGTCGCCGAACTGCGCAAGATGGTCTCCCATTTCGGACTTGATGTCGTCGAGGCCTATATGGGCCATGTCCAGGACAATGCCGCCGAGAGCGTGCGCCGGGTGCTGGAGCGGCTGCCGGACACGTCGGAATATGAATATCCGACCGATACCGGCCAGGTCATCAAGGTGAAGATCACGGTCGATCGCCAAAAGCGCGAGGCGACCGTCGACTTCACCGGCACGTCGCCTGTCATGAAGAACAATTTCAACGCCCCTGAGCCGGTGGCGCGCGCGGCCGTGCTCTACGCCTTCCGCGTCATGGTCGAGGACATGATCCCGATGAATGCCGGCTGCCTCAGGCCGATCAACATCGTCATTCCCGACGGCTGCATGCTGAAGCCCGCCTATCCTGCCGCCGTCGTCGCCGGCAATGTCGAGACCTCGCAGCACGTAACCAATGCGCTGTTCGGCGCCATGGGCGCGATGGCCAATGCGCAGGGCACGATGAACAACCTGACTTTCGGCAACAAGAAGTACCAATATTACGAGACCATCTGTTCCGGCTCGCCGGCCGGCCATATGAACTCCGGCCGCGGCTTTGCCGGCACCTCCGGCGTGCACACCCATATGACCAATTCGCGCCTAACCGATCCGGAGGTGCTTGAACTGCGCTTTCCCGTGGTGCTGGAGGATTTTCACGTCCGCGAAGGCTCGGGCGGCAAGGGCAAATGGAACGCCGGCGACGGCACCAAACGCACCATCCGCTTCCTCGAGAAAATGGAATGCGCGATCCTGTCCTCGCACCGCAACCGCCCGCCACGGGGGCTGGATGGCGGCGGCGACGGCGAAGTCGGCTCGACCAAGGTCCGCCGCAACGACGGCACGGTCGAGGTGCTGAAGGCCTGCGACCAGACCGTGCTCGACGCTGGCGAGGCGGTGATCGTGACGACGCCGACGCCGGGCGGGTTTGGCAAGCTGTAAGGGAGACGTCAACAGGCTGTCACCGGCCTGTCATGACCCTGGGTTACCCGCTTGCGGCAAAGCAAATGGGGAATCACTTTGCCATGACGGACGTCTCCTCGGACCTGGTTTTTCGCCGCGGCAAGGAAGTTGGAAAAGCGGTCTACCAGAACCGCGCGCTTTCGAAAGCCGGCATTTCCGAGCGGCTGTTCGCCTTCCTGTTTTCCGGCCTTGTCTATCCGCAGATCTGGGAAGACCCTGACGTCGACATGGACGCGATGCAACTTGGCCAGGGTCATCGCGTCGTCACCATCGCTTCCGGCGGCTGCAACATCCTGGCCTACCTTACCCGTTCGCCGGCACGGATCGACGCTGTCGACCTCAACGCCGCTCACATCGCGCTGAACCGCATGAAGCTTGAGGCAGTCCGCCATCTGCCTTCGCAGGGCGACCTGTTCCGCTTCTTCGGCGCCGCCGACACCAGCCACAATTCGGAAGCCTACGACCGTTTCATCGCGCCGCATCTCGACCCGGTCAGCCGCCACTATTGGGAACACCGCAACTGGCGCGGCCGCCGGCGTATTGGTGTCTTCGACCGCAATTTCTACCAGACCGGCCTGCTCGGCCTGTTCATCGCCATGGGCCACCGCACGGCGAAATTGTTCGGCGTCAACCCGGCCCGCATGATGGAAGCCAGGAATATCGGCGAACAGCGCCGCTTCTTCAACGAGGAGCTGGCGCCGGTCTTCGACAGGAAGCTGCTGAAATGGGCGACCTCGCGAAAAGCCTCGCTGTTCGGTCTCGGCATTCCGCCGGCGCAGTATGATTCGCTGATCACCTCCGGCGACGGCACCATGGCCAGCGTGCTTAAGGCCCGCTTGGAGAAGCTTGCCTGCGACTTCCCCTTGGAAAACAATTACTTCGCCTGGCAGGCCTTTGCTCGCCGCTACCCGGAACCAGGCGAGGCCGCCCTGCCCGCCTATCTGGAAAAGAACAATTACGAGACCATCCGCGGCAATGTCGACCGCGTCGCCATCCATCACGCCAACCTGATCGAATTCCTCGCCGGCAAGGATGCCGGCGCCGTCGACCGCTTCATCCTGCTCGACGCGCAGGACTGGATGACCGATGACCAGCTCAATGCACTGTGGTCGGAAATCACCCGCTCCGCCTCCACTGGGGCGCGCGTCATTTTCCGCACCGCTGCCGAGCCCAGCCTGCTGCCGGGCCGCGTTTCCACCTCGCTTCTCGACCAGTGGGATTACCAGAACGAGGCCTCGCGCGAATTCTCGGCCCGCGACCGCTCGGCCATCTATGGCGGCTTCCACCTCTATGTGAAGCGCGCCGCATGAGCACGACGGAGCTGCCGGCCAGCCACGCCGAACTGATGGACGGCGTCTACCGCTGGCAGCGCCACATCTACGACCTGACCCGCAAATACTACCTTCTCGGCCGCGACAAGCTGATATCGGGACTGAACGTGCCATCGGGCGGCACCGTACTTGAACTCGGCTGCGGCACCGGCCGCAACATCATCCTCGCCGCCCGCGCCTATCCAGACGCGCGCTTCTTCGGCCTCGATATTTCGGCCGAAATGCTGGAGACGGCAGGCGCTGCGGTTGCCCGCGAAGGCCTCTCTGATCGCGTCATGCTGGCAAGGGGCGATGCCACGGATTTCAACGCGAAGGCGCTGTTTGGCCAAGGCAGCTTCGACCGCGTCTTCGTATCCTATTCGCTGTCGATGATCCCGGGCTGGGAGAAGACGGTATCGGCAGCACTTGCCGCGCTGGCCCCGATGGGCTCGCTGCACGTCGTCGATTTCGGCCAGCAGGAAGGTCTGCCAGGCTGGTTCCGCACCTTGCTGCGCGGCTGGCTGAAAAAATTCCACGTCACGCCGCGTGAATCCCTGCGCGACGTTCTGGAATCGGAAGCCGAGCGAACCGGCGCAACCTTCCGTTTCCGCACGCTTTATCACGGTTATTCCTGGCTGGCTGTGATCAAGCTCGGCATCTGACATCGCAGACAAAACAGCCGTAAAACCCGGCGCGCTTTCGCCATCGGCGGCCCAACGCTCCAATTCCAAGGTCAATCCGGTGAACGCGATCAGCAGGGTTCGCCCTTCGCGATTGCAGAATGACCCAAAGGGTGGTACATTATCTCCATGCTGGAGATAGAAAGTGATCGTCGGGTTTCGGGACGGATGGCTGCGAGCCTTTTTCGTGGAAGACATCCATTCCCGCAACATTCCGTCCGATCTTGAAGGCCGGTTGTTCCGCAAGCTCCAGATGATCGATGACGCGACGACCGATCAGGATTTGCGCGTACCGCCGAGCAATCATTTCGAAAAGTTGCGTGGTAGTCTCGATGGCTTCCACTCAATCCGCGTCAACAACCAATGGCGGCTGATCTTTCGGTGGAATGGCGGCCGTGGTGAAGCGTCGGATGTCCATCTCGACGATCATAGCTACAGATGAGACGACACATGTTGATGACCACACGCAAGCCGGCAACGGTGGGTGAAATCCTCACGGAAGAATTTATGCAACCACTTGGCCTGACACAGGCTGCTTTGGCGGAAGCGATGGGGGTTCAGCGCAAGCATGTCAACGAATTGTGCAACGACCGCCGCAACGTGACGGCCGCGACCGCGCTCATTCTGGCGCGGGTCTTTGGCAACAGCCCGGATTTCTGGCTCAACGTGCAGCGCCGCAGCGATCTTTGGCAGGTCATGAATTCACCCGAGGAGCGGGCGCGGATTGATCGCGCCAAGCCTTTGGCGACCGCGGCCTAGAAGAAACTCTACAGCAACCGACTGCCGCTTAATGCAGCGCCTTCACGAGCGCCCCCACCATTGCTTGCGGGCGGTAGTTGAACGTGGCCGGCGTAAGCCCGAGCCGCACCACCACCAATTGCTCAGACGGAATGATGGCGACGGTCTGTCCGTCATGGCCCTCCATCCAGTAAGTGTCCTTCGGCAGCCCGGCCGCGACGCCGGCGCCGGGGTTTTCCTCGTCGCCCGGCGCTTCGATCCATAACTGGCCCTTGCCGTAGACCTTCGAGGCGGATGCCGGCTCGCGCATCCATTCGACGAAGCCGGCCGGCAGGATTTGGTTGCCGTTCCATACACCGCCCTGCAGCAGGAACTGGCCGAAGCGGGCCCAGTCATGCGCTGTGGCGTAGAGATAGGACGAGCCGACGAAAGTGCCCTGCTCGTCGGTCTCGAGCACCGCGCTACGCATGCCGAGCGGCTCGAACAGCGCCATGCGCGGCCACGTCAATGCCTTGGCCTTGTCGCCGATCGCGTCCTGCCAGAGGCGCGACAGCATCACCGCCGTGCCACTCGAATAGGAAAACGTCTTGCCGACCTCACCGGTGAGGGGTTTGGTTGCGGCAAAGCCCGCCATGTCAGGTTCGAGATAGAGCATGCGCGTGACGTCGGCGACGTCGCCATAATCCTCGTTGAACTCCAGCCCGCTCGACATCGCCATCATGTCGGCAAGGCTGATCGCGGCGCGGCCGTCGGCCTTCCACGACGTGAACAGGCCCTTGTTGTCGACCGTCATCTTCCCATCCTTGACCAGCGTGCCGACGATAGCGGCATTCACTGTCTTGGTCATCGACCAGCCGAGCAGCGGCGTCTTGGCCGAAAAACCGTCGCCGTAGCGTTCGGCGACGACGCGGCCGTTCTTGATCACCACGATCGCGCGCATGCCGGTGCCGGCCAGCGCGTCATCCCCGACGATCTTCGAGACCTCGAGATTTTGCGAGGCATCGACCCGCTCGCCCTCGGGCCACAGCGCGTCCTGATTGGCCGGCGATGGCGAGGCATGGATTGCCGTGCGCCGCGCCTTGCCGACATCGCCGTCGGGGACCGAGGCGCAGCCCAACCCGTCGCGGGCAACCGCCTCGCTCTTGCCGAGGAAGCCGAGCAGGCCGGCCGAAACCGTCCCCCGGTTCTTGTCGACCGAGACCCGCATCAAGCGCAGCAGCGGGTGGCCCGGCGCCTGCACGTCGACTGCCAGCACCTCGTTGGCATCGCGCCCGGCGATGAAGACGTTGGAGCAGACGATCTTGGCCGAATAGCCCGAGCCGACGCGGATCAGTTCCGGCGGCGCGATATAGAGCCAGGCAAACAGCGCGGCGATAGCCAGCACGATCAGGCCAAGCAGCCATTTGACGATCTTGACGACGAACCGCATCCCTTGCCTCCCAGGCATTCGCCTGACGCTTATGTCATCGAATTGCCGCCATTGCTTCCGCAAAATCGGGCCTCTTGTCGAGCGCCATAAACCAGATATCAACCATGATCGGCGATCACAGGGATGCATGTCGCCCAAAAGCGCGCAGCGGTTTTGGGACACGACATGCATGAAAAACGAATATGCCAGGCGATGCGTGGGGCGATCGCCTGGAGAGGGCCAGACCAGCTTCGGCCATCAGTGCACAGACCCATCAGCGACCGGCTGATTCCGGCTTGGAAGTTGCGGATGCGCCGTCTTGCGGCCCTTTTCATGCTGACGCTGCTCGGCGCCTGCTCGACCGTGGACGATCTCTCGCCGCTATCGCCATCCGCGTCGAGCAGTCCGGCGGTGGCCGTGCGCGCGCCGCGCTTTGCCGATTCAAAGCCGCATGAGTGGGACAGCGGTGCGCCGTGGAACTATGCCGTCCATGGTACCGACGTGTCCAAATACCAGACCTCGGTCGATTGGCCGACGGCCAAGGCCAGCGGCATCTCCTTCGCCTTCATCAAGGCGACGGAAGGCGGCGACCGTTTCGATGAGTATTTCAGCGAGCACTGGGCGCGCACGAAAGCCAACGGGATTCCACGCGCGGCCTATCATTTCTTCTATTTCTGCACTCCGGCGGCCACCCAGGCGCGCTGGTTCATCCAGAATGTCCCCGTCGACCGCTCCGCTATGCCTCCGGTTCTCGACATGGAATGGAACCCGAACTCGCCGACCTGCCGGCTGCGCCCCGACGCCGCCACGGTGCGCGCGGAGATGACGACCTTCCTCGAAATCGTCGAGCGGCATTACGGCAAGAAGCCGATCATCTACACCTCGGTCGACTTCTTCGACGACAATGAACTGTCGACCTTCCGCGGCTATCCCTACTGGCTGCGCTCAGTCGCCGGACACCCGCGCGAGAAATATGGCAGCCACCCTTTCACCTTCTGGCAGTACACCGGAACCGGCATCGTTCCCGGCATGACCGGCAAGTCCGACATCAACGTCTTCAACGGCTCGGAATCCGCCTGGAACAAGTGGCTGCGGCAGAACACCCGTTGACGCCGTGGCAACGGCAGCAAGCCGCGGGAATGGGGGTTGCGGCAGAAGACCCGTTGACACCGTGGCAACGGCAGCGAGGCCGCGGGAATGGTGGTTGCGGCAGAAGACCCGTTGACACCGTGACAACGGCAGCAAGCCGCGGGAATAGTGATTGCGACAGATCAGCCGTTGACACCGGGCCTGCCGCCTGCTTTCGACACAGCCAGCGCTAAAGGGTGCAACCGCTGGTAATTCAGGGCGTTGCGCTTTCAGGCACGACAATGCCCTCTCGTTTCGAAAGGAAGCTGATGCGACTGCGTTCCCAAGCCCTCGCGGCGCTGTTCTTGTGCGCCACGGCCTTGCCGGCGATGGCGCAGGAATGCGGCGGCGATTTTGAAACCTGGAAGCAGGGTGTGGCGGCGGAAGCCAAGGCTGCCGGTGTCGGCGCGGTCGGTCTTGATGCGCTGGAGGACGCCAGGATCGACGAGAGGGCTCTGGCGCGCGACCGTGCGCAGGGCGTCTTCACGCAAACCTTCGTCCAGTTTTCCAACCGCATGATCTCGGCCTACCGGCTGAAGCAAGGTGCGGCGAACATGAAGAAATACGCCGACATCTTCGCCCGCGCCGACCAGCAGTTCGGCGTCCAGGCCCCCGTCATCACCGCCTTCTGGGCGCTTGAAACGGATTTCGGCGCCGTGCAGGGCGATTTCCATACGCTGAGCGCATTGGTGACGCTGTCGCATGACTGCCGCCGCCCGCAGCTTTTCCGCCAGCAACTGGTGCCGCTCCTGGAACTGATCGATCGCGGCGTGCTGCCGGCCGACGTCACCGGCGCCTGGGCCGGCGAGATCGGCCAGACGCAGATCCTGCCATCCGACTATCTCGCGCGGGGCATCGATGGCGACGGCGACGGCAAAATCGATCTGCGCGGCTCCGTGCCCGACGTGATCATGACCACGGGCAACAAGGTGCTGTCGCGCGGCTGGAAACGGGACGAACCCTGGATCCAGGAAGTGCGCGTGCCCGAAGAGATGCCGTGGGACCAGACCGGGCGCACCAACAAGCTGCCGCTGACACAGTGGGCGCAGTGGGGCGTCACCAATCCCGACGGCTCGCCGCTGGCCGACAAGGGGCTGAAGGCCGGCCTGGCGCTGCCCATGGGCCGCAAGGGCCCGGCGTTCCTCACCTACGAGAATTTCGACGTCTATCTCGAATGGAACCAGTCCTTCACCTACGCGCTGACGGCGGCAAACCTCGCCGCGCGGCTGGCGGGCGCGCCGCCGCTTGACCCGCGCAATCCCGAGCCCGGCCTCAACAATGAGCAGATGAAAGAACTGCAGACCAAGCTCGAGGCCAGGGGCTACGACGTCGGCACCGTCGACGGCATTTTGGGCACCAACACCCGTGAAGCCATCCGAAAGGAACAGATGCGGCTTGGCCTGCCGGTGGATGGCTGGCCGACGCCGGAGCTGTTGGGAAAATTGTGAAGAGAGCGAGTAGTGGGTAATGGGTAGTGAGATATAGAGATTCCCTGCTGGCTACTGGACTACTCATGACTACTGACTACTCACCCCTTTTTTCCTAATCCGCCATCGTCTCCAAACTTGCAAACCCCACCGGCGCGTCGCCCTCGTCGAAGGGCGTCGTGACCTCGACGAAGGTGTCGGGATAGAAGCCGTTGAAGCGGGTTCTGAGCGACAGCGAGTAAGCGCCGATATGGCCGATCTCGATCCAGTCGCCGGTGTCGACGGTTTCCGGCAGCCAGAACGGCCGCGACAAGATGTCGACGGAATCGCAGGTCGCCCCGCACACCTTGAACGGTACGATCTTGTTCTCGTCGCCATTGCGCGTGCGGATTGCCGGATCGGGGATAAACCGCGCCGGCAGCGTGATCTTGCCGGTCCACGAATCCGACAGCGACGCCCAGATACCGTCATTGATGTAGAGCCGCTTGCCCTTGCGCAACAGCACGCGCACGATCAGCGACAGGCAGCGCGCGACGATCACCCGGCCGGGCTCGGCCACCAGCGGTATCTGATCGAACTGGTACTCCTTCAGGTCGCCTGACAGCCGCGACATGATCTGGCCGAGCGACGGCATTTCGATCTGCTTGCGGTTGGGATCATGGCCATATTCGGCCGGGAAACCGCCGCCGACATCGAGCCCGGCAATGTCGAAGGTCAGCCGGTTGCGCACCCAGTCGGCCGAGGCCAGCGCCCGCTCATAGGTGTCGGGATCCTCGATCTGGCTGCCGACATGGAAACACAGGCCGACCTTGTAGCCGGTGCGGTTCAGCCGCTCGGCGAGTTCGACCGCATAGGCAGGCCCGGCGCCGAATTTCTTGGACAGCTCGTAGGCGGCATGGCCCTTTGTCTGCACACGCACGAAGACGCTGACCGCGCCCGGGTCGATATCGAGCGCCCGCACCACGCGGGTCAGCTTGGTGATCTCGTCCTCATGGTCGAGCGAGATGACGCGAATGCCGTATTTCTCCAAAGCCAGCTTGATGTCCGACTGCGCCTTGACGGGATGCATGTAGAGCATCTCCGCATCGGGCGAGACGGCGCGCACGGCGGCGAACTCGCCTGGTGAAGCGACGTCGAAGGCGGTGACGCCGGCCTCGACCAGCGTCTTCAGCACGATCTGCTCGCCATTGGTCTTGACCGCGTAGGCGGTCTTGCCGGGGAACATGCCCATGAACTGCTTCGCATCCGCCTTCAAGACCTGCGGGCGGAAGCAGTAGACCGGGTCGTCCGGGCGAAGCGCCAGTGCAGCCTCGCTTGCATTCTCGAATCGCTGCATGGACGAATCCTCGACTTCAGCTCGCACAATTAATCCAAGCTAGCGGCTAGCGCATGACCCCGAAAGGTAATTTCGACTTCGGAAGGGATCATGCGCCAGGGATGAGCCTTGCAAGCGTCCTTTGCGCATCTCTGGAGGCGCGCGGTGCTGCAACGAAAACAATTCTGTGTCTCGTGCTCCTGACGGCACGGCACTGGCCTTTGCCGAAAGGCTTGGCTGCCGGTCGGGTTTCGGGTGGCCCTTGCCCCCGGACCAGATATGGCTTCCGCCTGTCGGCTGGCATTCCGGCTGTCTGGAGAGGATTCATATGGCAGTGACCGCTGCATCTGCGCCACGCGGACCGATGACGGTCAGGGACTGGGGGCAATTGCTGCTGCTCGGCGCCATCTGGGGCGGCTCGTTCTTCTTCGCCCGCATCGCGGTGGCGGAGCTTCAACCGCTGGTGCTGGTGCTGTTTCGCGTCGCCATCGCGGCGATAGCCCTGCAGCTCTATCTCGGCTTGCGCGGACCGTCCTTCCGCGCCGCTCTGCCGCATGCCGGCCTGTTCTTCCTGCTGGCCTTCACCAACAATGTCGTCCCGTTCTCGCTGATCTTTGCCGGTCAAACCCAATTGGGGGCCGGCGTCGCTTCCGTCCTCAATGCCACGACGCCGTTCTGGACGCTGCTCCTGGCCAATGCGTTGACATCAGATGAAAAGCTGTCCTGGAACAAGCTCGCCGGCATTGGGCTCGGTGTCGCCGGCACCGCTGTGATGATCGGTCCCGGCCTGCTGGCGGGGCTCGGCGGCCCTGTCTGGGCCAAATTCGCGCTGATCGGCGCCTCGCTGTCCTATGGTATCGCGCTGATGGTCGCCCGCCGTTTCAAGGGCGTGCCCTCGCCGGTCGTCGCCACCGGGCAATTGACGGCTTCGACCATCATCATGATCCCGGTCGTGCTCTTCGCCCATGGCCCGGCCGGCCTGTTCTCCGCCTCGGCGCCGGTGTGGGCGGCGGTGCTGGCGCTGGCGCTTCTTTCGACGGCCTTCGCCTACATCCTCTACTTCAACCTCGTCGCCTCGGCCGGGGCAACCAACGCCTCGCTGGTCACGCTGATCGTGCCGGCCAGTGCCATGCTGCTCGGCTTTCTTTTCCTTGGCGAGCGGCTGGAATCGTTTGAGATCGGCGGTGTGGTGCTGATCGGACTTGGTCTTCTGACAATCGACGGGCGAGTGTTCGGACGGCGTTAGAGCTCGGCATGTGCAATCGCGAAAGTCGGAGGCGAGTTTCGCGGGGGTAGCGCTGCCACGACACAGCATCGACACGCCACCGCCATAATTTATTCACAGACATGAAGCGGGTTTTTGCCAAGGAGTTTCAACGGCTAACGGCGAAACCGAAGTCGCAAAATCCACAATCACGTCGCAATGCAGCACATTTTCCGCTTGCCTGTGGCACAAATGAACCTAGACTCCAGGGCATAGCTCTTTAAGAGGAGGCTATGTCATGGGACTTACGAGGCCAATCAACGCATTGATGATTTGTGCTGCGTTTGCTTTCATCGGCGCCCTCATTATGGGCGTCCTTCCCTGAACCCGCCAAGACGGGGAAGACCAGCAGCAAATAGTCCAACCGATTCGAAAGGCCGGGTTTTTACCCGGCCTTTTGCTTACCTGACTGACCCTCAGGCAGCAGCGGAGCCCGCCACCTCATGCGAGCGGATGCCGATCATATGGCAGACCGCGAAGACGAGGTCGGCCCGGTTCATTGTGTAGAAGTGGAAATCGCCCACGCCGCGCTCGACTAGGTCCAGCACCTGTTCGGCGGCCACGGCGGATGCCACCAGCGCATGCGTCTGAGGGTCGTTCTGCAGGCCGTCGAAACGCTCGGCCAGCCATGCCGGCACCAGCGCGCCGCAGCGCGCCGAGAAATTGGCGACCTGGGTGAAATTGTGCACCGGCAGGATGCCCGGAACGATCGGGATGTAGATGCCGGCGCGGCGCGCGCGCTCGACGTAACGTTCGTAGAGATCGTTGTCGAAGAAGAACTGGGTGATCGCCCGCGTCGCGCCGTTGTCGACCTTGCGCTTCAGCATGTCGATGTCGGTGGCGAAGTCTGGGCTTTCCGGATGCTTTTCCGGATAGGCCGAAACCGAGATGTCGAAATCGCCGGCGTCCTTCAGCGCCCCGACCAGCTCGGCGCCGTTGGCGTAGCCGTCCGGATGCGGCCGGTAGGCGGCGCCGACGCCTTCCGCCGGATCGCCGCGCAAGGCGACGAAGCGCTTCACGCCCATGTCGGTGAATTCCTGGATCACGGCGTCGACCTGATGGCGAGCGGCATCGACGCAAGTCATGTGCGCGGCCGGCGTCAGGCTGGTCTCCTTCAGGATACGGCTGATGGTGCGCGCCGTGCGCTCACGCGTCGAACCGCCGGCGCCATAGGTCACCGAGACGAATTTCGGCTGCAGCGGCTCGAGCCTTGTGACCGTATCCCACAGCCTTGCCTCCATCTCGTCGTTCTTTGGCGGGAAGAACTCGAACGAAACCCTCACCTTGTCGCCGATATCGGGCCGGCGGGAAAAACGAAACTGGTTCATCAGGCGATTTCCCCTATCGAGCTCACTCTGGTCTGCTGGCTGGCATTGGCAGGATCGGCGATCAACAGGCGCCGGTCGCGGCCAAGCCAAAGCTTGACGGTGAGCCTGGCCTCGTTGCCGCCGCGCGGTTCGAACTCCTGGGCATCCTCGAGATCGAGGCCGGCTTCGGAGAACCATTCTCCGATCTGCCGGTCGGAAAAGCCCAGCCGCATATGCGCATGCTCGTCGCGCAGGAATTCCAGTGTGTGCGGCGCGAAATCGACGATGACGAGACGGCCGGCCGGCCGAAGCAGCCGCGCCGCCTCATGGATGGCGCGGGCCGGGTCGTCGAGATAGTGCAGCACCTGGTGGATGGTGACGAGATCGAAGGCATCCCGCTCGACCGGCGGCGAAAAGATATCGCCCTGCCGCACCTGCGCATTCGAAACGCCGGCCTTGTCGAGATTGGCGCGCGCCACGGTCAGCATCTCTCGCGACATGTCGATGCCGATCCCCCGCCGGTAGAGCGGCGAGAAGATTTCGAGCAGCCGCCCGGTGCCGGTGCCAAGGTCGAGCATGGACTGGAACGGCCGCTTGCCGACCAGCTTCAGCATCGCGGCCTCCACCGCACGGTCGGGCACATGCAGCGAGCGGATATGATCCCAGCTTGCGGCGTTCTGCGAAAAATACGCGGTGGCGCGGTCCTGGCGCTTGCGCTTGACCGAGGTCAGTCGCTCCAGATCGCGCTCGACCTGCGGATCGGCGCCGCGAATGCCGGCAACCAGCCTCATCACGAAGTCTCGCGCCGAATCGGCGTCCGACAGGCGGAAGAAGGCCCACGACCCTTCCTGGTAGCGGCCAATCAGCCCCGCCTCGAGCAGCAGCTTCAGGTGGCGCGAGACACGCGGCTGCGACTGGCCGAGAATTTCGGTAAGGTCGGAAACGGTGAGGTCGCCACGCGACAACAATGCCAATATCCGCAGGCGGCTGGATTCGGCCGCCGCCTTCAGCGTATCCACCATGGTGTCGAGCGAGACATGCATCAGCGTATTCTCTTTGAAAAAGATATAAACATATGTTTATGTCGAATTCGGCGACCTTGCAAGCGCTATGTCGCTTCCGGACCAGAAAATGCCGCATGCGTAATTTCCCGGTCCGGGTCAGCCCGAAACGTCTAGCGGTTTTGAGACAATGGCATGCACCAGCACAGAGACAGGCAATGACCGAACCGCGTGAGATGTTCG
Organism: Mesorhizobium sp. CO1-1-11; assembly: GCF_020164995.1. Lineage (NCBI taxonomy): Bacteria > Pseudomonadati > Pseudomonadota > Alphaproteobacteria > Hyphomicrobiales > Phyllobacteriaceae > Mesorhizobium > Mesorhizobium sp. CO1-1-11. The sequence continues at coordinate 77,179 of NZ_JAIUHE010000004.1, read as the reverse complement.
AAGCTCGCGAAGGCGAGCAGAGACTGGACCAGGATCCGGCCTTGATGCCGCCGGACGCCGGCATCGTCTTCATCGGCCGCATTGCCTCGCCGTGGACCACCCGGGATAGCTGCCCGAAGAACATGCGCGCGGCGCGCGAGGCAGGACGGTCCGCGGTGCTGACCATCGATGCGCCCTATCGTGCGGGCCTGCGCGGGCTGGAGCGCGCCAGCCACGTCATCATTCTGTCCTGGCTGCACCACGCGCCGCGGAATCTGATTGTGCAAAAACCCCGCCATGCGGCTGAAGCGAAAGGCGTGTTCGGCCTGCGCTCCCCTGCCCGGCCGAACCCGGTCGGCCTGCACATGGCCAAACTCGTCGGATTGGACATCGGCACCGGGCGCATCGGCCTCGACGCCATCGACGTGCTCGACGGCACGCCGGTCATCGACATCAAACCATATTTCGCCTCGACCGATGCCTTTGCCGAGGCGACCGTTGAGGGGCGCGGGGAGCAATGACCGCGCCCACCGGCCGCCGCCGCGCCATCGCCAAGGCTTTGACAGCACTTCTGCCGCTGGCGCCTTATGCCGACATGGAGAAGATCCGCACCGACGCCGGCTCGGTCCATATGAAAACCTTGCCGCCGACGATCGCGGTATGGCTGGCGACAATCGCCCACATCCGCCACATGCACACCGATTACGAAAAGCTGCTGGCCGAGGGGTATGACCGCGACTCCGCCCGTTTCTTCGTCATCGAGCAAACCAACACCATGCTCACGCGCTGGCGCGCCACGCGCCTGCTCGACGCCGACGACGAGGAGGAATGACGCCACTGCCGGGGAGATGGCGCTCTGCGTCTTGTTCAAAAAGATTCCCCCTCGCCTCTGGAAAATCACGGAACAGGCCGTATATGCCCGAAAGCGGAGAAGCCTCCGCTTCCATCCAGAAATTGCGCCCGCAGGGGCAAGGATTCCACATCATGACATCTAAGGTTTGGTTCATCACCGGATCGTCGAAGGGCTTTGGCCGCGTCTGGGCCGAGGCCGCACTGGCGCGTGGCGACCGCGTTGCAGCGACCGCTCGCGACGCCGGCACGCTCGCCGATCTCGTCGATAGATACGGCGACAACATCGCCGCCATAAAGCTCGACGTCACCGACAAGAAAGCCGTCGATGCCGCTGTCGCCGAGGCGCACAAGCGCTTTGGCCGGCTCGACGTCGTCATCAACAATGCCGGCTACGGCCATTTCGGCGCCATCGAGGAAGTCAGCGAACAGGAAGCCCGCGACCAGATCGAGACCAATGTGTTCGGCGCACTGTGGGTTACCCAGGCTGTCCTGCCGATCATGCGGGCGCAGCGCTCCGGCCACATCATCCAGATCTCGTCGATCGGCGGCGTCAATGCCTTTGCCTCGCTCGGCCTCTACCATGCCTCGAAATGGGCGCTGGAAGCCTTCAGCCAGTCGCTCAGCATCGAGGTCGCGGAATTCGGCATCCATGTCACGCTGGTCGAGCCGGGCGGCTTCTCCACCGACTGGTCGGGAGCATCGGCCAAGGTCTCCAAGCCGATCGAGGCCTATGCGCCCGCCCGCGCCAAGATGGCCGAGCGCCGCGCCAACTCGGTTGCTGGCGATCCCGAGGCGACCGGGCCGGCGATGCTGGCCATCGTCGATGCGGCAGAGCCGCCGCTGAGGGTGTTCTTCGGCGATGGCGGCCTGCCGATGATACGCCAGGAATACGCCAACCGCCTCGCCACCTGGGACAAGTGGGACCACGTCTCCGTCATGGCGCAAGGCGTCAACAAGAACCGCAAGGGCTGACGCCCAACGTAGTAGCTGCGCCGCCTACGGGCGGCGTAGCTATGCCTTGTAAATCCATTGCTCCGGCACACGCACCGAAATCTCTTCGCCGACCCTGACCACGCCGGGTTTTTCAACCCAGGCGACAAGGCCACGCAGCCGCTTCGCCGTCTGCGGGAAGAGCAGCGCGGCTGCATCGCGATCCGATGCATGGGCATGCGTGGCGATGGATTGCCCGGCGACCCGGCACGGCTTGTTCTGCGCGTCGATTTTGATCGTCACGCCCCCTTGGAAGAACATCAGTGAGCCGGCCGGCAGCATCGACAGACGTGGCACGCCCCCGATCAGCATATTGGCGCCGATCCACTCCGGCTTGATCTCCTCCAGGCCCATGCGCTCGGCGACGATCGAAAGCTCGTCCGCGGCGACCAGCGACAATTGCCGCTCGTTGCGCATCTCCGTGCCGCGCGGATACCAAGGCTCGCGCCCACCGGAACGCCGCGTCGTTCCGGAATGGAAGTCATTCGCGATTCCGTCGAAGCCAAGATCCAATTCCTCGACGGCTTTCGTCTCGAAATGATCGGACGGAGCGGCATAGAGCGCCACTGCCTTTGCCGTCAGCTTGCGGCCCGGGACGATGTCGATCGTGGGCTCGGAAGTTGGAAAAAGTTCTAGGTTTGTTTCCTGCATGCTGCTGGTCTAGAGGCCTCGGACAATGCGGTCCAGTCGAAAGCGCTGATGATCCGATCACTGCGTTTGATGCCGATCACGACGTTATTACCGGAAATGCCGTCATGTTGCAGCGAGCGCATCCCATTGCCGCCGCGCCGCCTATACATATATTCGGCGCCAAGTCGGGAGGAGGAGGTTCGGCATGCAGGTTGGACAGGCCATCGCAGCGCTCTGGCTGTTCTGGGTGGCATCCTGGATCGTCGCTGCATCCTGGGCCGATCCGGCGCAAAAGCGCGCCACCATCGGGGCGGAGGCCCGCTATCGCGTCTTCTGGCTGGCCGGCACCGTCCTGCTGTTCGTTCCAGCGCACGGCTATGAAGGCAGGCTGAGATTGTGGACGCCGACCCTTGCCGAAGCCTGGGCCTGCGTTGCCCTGATCGCGGTCGGCATCGGCTTCGCGTGGTGGGCGCGCATCCATCTCGGGCGGTTGTGGTCCGCCACGGTCACAGCCAAGGCGGATCATCGCGTGGTCGACACCGGCCCCTATCGCCTGGTGCGGCATCCGATCTATACCGGGCTGCTGCTGGCTGTGCTTGCCACCATGACGGCAAAGGGCACGGTCTGGGGCATTGCAGGTACGGCCCTGCTCATCATCGGCGTCGTCATCAAGGCGAGGCTGGAGGAGCGTTTCCTGCGCGACGAACTCGGGCCCGCCTATGACGATTACGCCAAGCGGGTGCCGATGCTGGTTCCCTTCACGCCGGCCTAGCGCGGCATCACCTCAGAGCATTCTCAGCAGCGCGCCACCGATCGAATATCCCGCACCGAAGGCGCAGATCAGGCCGTGGTCGCCCGGTTTCATGTCGGCATGGTTCTCCGACAGCGCGATGATGGCTCCGGCGCCCGCCGTGTTGCCGAGCCGCTCCAGCACCATCGGCGCGCGGTCATGGCCGACATCGTGGCCGAACGCCAGTTTCAGGATCATCGCATTCATGCGCGCATTGGCCTGGTGCAGCCAGAAGCGCCGCACCGCTTGCGGCGTCAGCCCGTGTTCGGCGAGGAATTCGACGATGAATTTGTGCCCGGCGACGGTGACTTCCTTGAACACCTTGTTGCCGACCTGCTTGATGAGGTTGCCTTCCAGGTCGATCCTGTAGGGATCGTCCTGGGCGGTGCGGGTATGATAGCCGAGATTGGTGCGGATGTTGTTCGACATCTGCGTCCATATGCGCGTGTCCAGCACCTCGAAGCGGCCCGGCCGCCTCTCACCCTGGGCAAGCCCCTCCACCACCATCGACACCGAAGCGTCCCCGAAGATGAAATGCGTCTGCCGGTCGCGGAAATTGAGATGGCCGGTGATGATTTCCGGCGTCGTCACCAGGATGCGCTTGTGCGCGCCCGAGCGCACCAGATTGACCGCCATGTGCAGCGCAGCCGCGGCCGACGAACAGCCAAGCCCCATGTCGAAGCCCGCGCCCCTCGTGCCCAGCGCCTCCTGCATTTCGATGGCGATCGCCGGATATGGCCTCTGCTGATGCGAGGACGAGCAGATCACCAGATCGACATCCGACGCATCGACCTCAGCGTGCTCGATCGCCTTCCGAGCCGAAGCGATGCCGAATTCCGCCTGCAGCGAGAGCGCGTCGTCCGGACGCGCCGGAATGCGCGGCGCCATGCGGGTGGGGTCGAGAATGCCTTCACGCTCGACCACGTGGCGGGACTTCACACCTGACGCATGAACGATGAAGTCGGCATCCGATTTCTGCAGCAGCGTCTCGCCGGCGGCCTGGCGCCGCACGTTCTCGGTGTCGACCCAGGCATTGAAGCTGGCGACCAGTTCCTCATTCGTGATGACAGGCTTGGGAATTTCAGCGCCGATGCCGCTGATGATGACGCGATGCATGTTTAAGTCCGTCCATCCGCGGGCGTTGCGGCTTGATGTGGGCGCCGAAACGTTTCGGCGCAACACTTTTCTCACTCGGCCGGTTTACGCCGGCTTAAACCAAGGTTTAGGCCGGCTTAAACCAAGGTTTTCGCCAGCCTATCCCGCCCCCTTGGCGATGATGAAAATGCGGGGGAAACGCAGCAGCACCTTGCCATCGGCGGTCTTCGGATAGGCCTTGGCGACCTTGGCCGTGTAGCTGTCGAGGAACAGCTTGCGCTCATCCGCGTCCAGCGGATCGAGGAAGGGCTTCAGCCCTGTCGACTTCACCCACTCGACGATCGCCTCGGCATCGGCCAACGGATGGTTGTAGATGGTGTGCCAGATGTCGAGCCGAGCCGAGAGCGGCGACAGCAGGTCGTAGTAGAACGACACCGGCGGCAGCGGCGCACGGGCCGCATCCCTGATCTTTGCCGCGAAAGGCGCTTCGGCGGCGGTCTCCCGCATCAGGCGATGAGAATCCTCGGCCATATTGTCGGGCATCTGGACGGCCAGCGCGCCGCCGGGGGCCAGAAAACCCATCAGGCGCTGGAACACCGCCGGATGCTCCGGCAGCCACTGGAAGACGGCGTTGGCGAAGATCACGTTGACCGGCTCGGCCGGCTGCCAAGTCGACGCATCGGCGAGGTCGAAGCTGACATTGGGCAGCCGCGTCCTCGCCTTCTCGATCATGTCGGGAGAGGTGTCGAAGCCGCTCACTTGCGCATCCAGCCAGCGCTCGACCAGAAGTTCGGTCGAATTGCCCGGCCCGCAGCCGATATCGACTACCCGGCGCGGAAAGTCGACCGGCACTTGCGCCACGAGGTCACGCGCCGGGCGCGTGCGCTCGTCCTCGAATTTCAGATATTGGGCGGCGGACCAATCCCTACCTTCGTTTGTCGTCATATCCGTTTCCTATGATTTGATCCGACAATGCCGGTATCATTCGAAGCTAAGGGCAACTGGTCCCCTATTGCGTTGTCAGCCTCTTGATTGCTTTTGTCACCGAACGGTAAGCTTCGTCTTTCAACGTCTTCCGACAGTTTGGGGCCTTAATGAAATTTGGTTTCGAAGAGGCACAAACAAAATACAGCAGTGGTTCGCAACGAGCCAGAATTTGGACGGAGCAGTGGGTTTCCCGATGGATTTATTGCCCTAATTGCGCGAACTCGCGTCTGAGTCAGTTTCCTGCCAATCTGCCAGTTGCCGACTTCCTCTGCGGTAATTGCAACGATCAATTCGAGTTAAAAAGCCAAAGGAAGGCCTTCGGCGCAAAGGTAGCAGACGGAGCTTATTTTACCAAGATTGAGAGGCTGGCGTCCTCAACTAACCCGAATTTGATATTGCTCAACTATAGCCTGGGAACGATGGCGGTATTGAACGTTTGCATGGTGCCAAAACACTTCTTCATCCCAGAAATCATCGAGAAGAGAAATCCACTGGCCTCTACAGCCAGAAGAGCCGGTTGGATCGGCTCCAACATATTGCTTGGTCGCGTACCGCAATCGGGGCGAATTTGTATTGTTCGAGATGGGGTTCCGGTTCCAAAGGAAACCGTCATCGCACAATGGCAAAAAACCCTTTTTCTTCGCGAAGAAGACGCGGATGCTCGTGGTTGGCTAATCGAAGTAATGAAATGCCTCGACTTAATTGGCACGGTAGAATTTGATATCGAACAAGTTTATGCGTTCGAAGGACGACTGGGTGCCCTATACCCACACAACATGAATGTGAGGCCAAAAATTCGTCAGCAATTGCAACGCCTCAGAGATAGCGGATACCTCGATTTTATATCCCGCGGTCGCTATCGCATTAGGAGTAGTCGGCCGTGACGTCACAATGGGAGGGCTTGTCCAAATGGCGTGGTATCTAAATCACTACGAATGCTACAGATGCAGCGAGCACTGGACCGACGAATGGTCGTGCATGTGTGATGACGAATGTCCGAATTGCGGCGCGCGTCATGCAACGCCAATCGATAGTGAAGACCTTACCTTGCAAGTCTTGGCGGAAGCGGGCGAATTCGTAGTAGTAAGATCGCCCGACACTGCGGAACACAGTCCAGACTATGAAGAGGCCGGACGTTTCGCCAGCGAGGCACTGGCGAAACGATTTGCCCAGTTGGGAGCGAATTAGGCTAAGCCGGCAAGCCTTACCGCGTCAGCCTCTTGTAGGTCATGCGGTGCGGGTTGACGGCTTCAGGCCCGAGCCGGCGGATCTTGTCCTGCTCGTAATCCTCGAAATTGCCCTCGAACCACTCGACATGGCTGTCGCCCTCGAAGGCGAGAATGTGTGTCGCCAGACGGTCGAGGAACATGCGATCGTGCGAGATGATAACCGCGCAGCCGCCGAAATTTTCCAGCGCGTCTTCGAGCGCCGCCAGCGTTTCCGTATCGAGATCGTTGGTCGGTTCGTCGAGCAGCAGAACATTGCCGCCGGTCTTCAGCATCTTGGCCAGGTGCACGCGGTTGCGCTGACCGCCGGAGAGGTTGCCGACCTTCTGCTGCTGGTCGCCGCCGCGGAAGTTGAAGGACGCGCAATAGGCGCGGGTGTTGGCCTCGAACTTGCCGAGCTTGACCACTTCGGCGCCGCCCGAGATTTCTTCCCACACGGTCTTTGACGGATCGAGCGCATCGCGGCTCTGGTCGACATAGCCGAGCTTGACCGTCTCGCCGACGCGGACAGAACCCGCATCCGGCTTTTCCTGGCCGGTGATCATGCGGAACAATGTCGTCTTGCCGGCGCCGTTCGGGCCGATGACGCCGACAATGCCACCCGGCGGCAGCTTGAATTCGAGGCCTTCGATCAACAGCGTGTCGCCGAAGCCTTTCGACAGGCCCTCGACCTCGATGACCACGTTGCCGAGCCGCTCGCCATGCGGGATGACGATCTGTGTATCCGTCGGCCGCCGCTTGTCGGCTGCATCGAGCAGGTCCTGGAACGCCTGGATACGCGCCTTGGACTTGGTCTGGCGAGCCTTCGGGCTCGACTGGATCCACTCGCGCTCGCGGCCGATGGCACGTTGGCGGGCGTCGTCCTCGCGGCCTTCCTGCTTGAGGCGCTTGGCCTTGGCTTCGAGATACTTGGTGTAGTTGCCCTCATAAGGAATGCCGCGTCCGCGATCGAGTTCGAGAATCCAGCCGGTGACATTGTCGAGGAAGTAGCGGTCGTGGGTGATGATCATCACGGCGCCCGGATAGGCGCGCAGATGCTTTTCCAGCCACGCCGTCGTCTCGGCATCGAGATGGTTGGTCGGTTCGTCGAGCAGCAGAAGATCAGGCTGGCGCAGCAGCAACTGGCAGAGCGCGACGCGGCGGCGCTCGCCACCCGACAGCTTGGTGACGTTGGCATCCTTTGGCGGGCAGCCCAGCGCTTCCATTGCCATCTCGACCTGCTGTTCGAGATCCCACAGGTTCAGCCGGTCCATCTCGTCCTGGAGCTTGGCCGACTCGTCCGCCGTCTCGTCGGAATAGTTCATCATCAATTCGTTGTAACGCTCGATGATGGCGGTCTTGGCCGCGACACCTTCCATGATGTTTTCGAACACGGTCTTGTCGGGGTCGAGCGCCGGCTCCTGCGCCAGGTAGCCGACAGTGGCGCCTTCGGCGAGCCATGCCTCACCGCTCCAGTCCTTGTCGATGCCGGCCATGATCTTGAGGATCGTCGACTTGCCGGCGCCGTTTGGGCCCAGGATGCCGATCTTGGCGTCCGGGTAGAAGGACAGATGAACGTTCTCGAGCACCTTCTTGGTGCCATAGGCCTTGTTGAGGCCGGCCATGTGATAGATGAACTGGCGTGCCACGCGCGCTTTCCCTGAAAAATGACTGGATTTGTCGAATTGAATGGAGGTTGGCCGCTATGTAGGCGATGCGGCGCCGAACGGCAATCGCTTTTGCCATATCAAGCCAACCACACGGATAAGTGTGCACCGACGGCCAGGTTTTCAACCGGTCGATGGCGCGCGGAAATCTCCGGTTAACCCTTCCACGTCAAAACAGCATCGGAGTGGAATCGCTGGCTGGCCGCGATTTCGAAAAGAGAGCGGATCGACGGCATTGCTGAACAGTTTCCTGCTCCTTGCCGAAGCGATCGTCTACTTCAGCGTCATGGTGACGCTTTTCCGCTTCCGCAAGCGGATCGGCCTGGGCGTCTTCATCTGCGCACTCGGCGTCATGCATTTCCTGGAAACCTATCTCGCCAGCGTCTTCTACGTCGCGCTGCCGTTCGGCATGGTCTCGCCGGGCTCGGCGGTGCTGTTTTCGGGCAAGCTGGTGATGCTCCTTCTGCTCTACATGAAGGAGGATGCCGCCACCGTGCGCCAGCCGATCTATGGCCTGCTGCTCGGCAATGCGCTGATGATCGGTCTGGTTCTGCTCCTGCGCCTGCACGCCATCGCTCCGCTTCCCGATGGCCGGCTCCCCGACATCGGCTTCATCGACGAGATGGGCTGGCTGATGGTTTGGGGCACGACGCTGCTGTTCGTCGATGCCATCCTGATCATCCTGCTTTATGAGAAACTTGGACGCGTCCTGCGCAAGGCGCGGTTCGCACGCATCCTGATTTGCGTCGCCTGCGTGCTGACTTTTGATCAGGCGGGATTCTTCACCGCGCTGCATTTCGTTGCCGGCGCGCCGATCGCGGTCTTCTTCGGCGGCTGGTTCGCCAAGATGGCGGCAGCACTGACCTTCAGCGCCATGCTGGTCGCCTATCTCAAATGGTTCGAGGTCCGGGATGTCCAGATGCCGCGTGGGCTGACCGACATCTTCGAGACCTTGACCTATCGCGAACGCTACGAGGCGCTGGTCGAACATGTCGGCCGCGATGGCCTGACCGGACTGCTGCACAGGGGACGCTTCGATGCCGATGGCGAGGCCGCCGTCCAGTCCAGCCTGCGCACGGCGAGGCCGCTCAGCCTGCTCATCGTCGACGTCGACCACTTCAAGTCGATCAACGATCGTTTCGGCCATGCCGAAGGCGACAAGGTGCTGAAGGCGGTCGCAACCGTACTTTGCGAGGCGGCAGGCGCCGAGGACCAGGTGTTCCGGATCGGCGGCGAGGAATTCGCGATCCTGAGTTCGCGTCCACACTCCGTCGCCAGGCTCTTTGGCGAAAGCGTCCGCACCGCGCTCAAAGCATCGGCCGCCACCAGCCGGTTCGAATTGACCGTCAGCGCCGGCGTTTCCACCGTCAGCGAAACGACGCAGTGCCTGGCCGACCTGTTCGCGCTCGCCGACCAACGCCTTTACAAGGCGAAATCGACCGGACGCGACCGCGTCGTCGGCGAACCCGGCGGGCATGAAGCCGACGCCGATATCGCCTGGACCAGGTCCGCGCAGATCTAGCCAAAGTCAGTCCAGACCCAACCTTGTCGCTACGATTTCCCCTGCCGTGCCGGCGCGCTGCTCGTCATGCCACTCATGCAACCCCCGCTGAATGAACACCGCCATGCCAACATAACAGCAGGCACGGCAAGCGAAAGCCCGGCTGGCTGCCTAAATCCGTGCCCGTGCGTTACTGGAACCCGATCGCGTCGACCGTGCCGGTCGGGCAACCGGCCTTGTTGGTCGGCACGGAGGCCAGCAGCAGATCCTTGAGCGAGCTGTTCGGACCGATCGGGCCGGCAAGGCCAAGCGTCAGTTCGCCGATCAGCCGCCGGCCGCTCGACGGATCGATAAGGCAGGACACACGCACCCGGTCCCCTGCTCCCGCGCCGAAGGACTGGTCGAAGGCGCTGCGGATCTGGTCCGCGGTCAGCTTGCCGCCGATATTTTTGGCGAAGAGGTCGCGCACGGGCGAGCTGTTGACCTCACGCATCAAATGAAGGGCGTCGGAAAAATACTCCTGCTGGCTTTTGCCATAGCAGGTGCCGTGCTTGATCCATTCATGCCGTTCCAGCTTCGAGGCGGTGCCCGGCATCACCTTGTCGAGCTCGGCGCGGGTCTCGGCATCGAGGTTGACCGGTGGCAGGTCCTGCCAGTGAGCCGGATTGTCATTGGCCTTGTCGCTGGCCGAAGCCTGGCAATAGAAATTGCCGTTCGGCTGCGGCCACAGGCCGTGCAGCGTGAAATTGGTGGCATCGAATTCGCCAGGGTTCTGCGCCTTGCATTCGGTCTTGTTCGACTTGGTCTCGCAGAAGGCCGGCTGCCAGCTCAGCGCGAAGACATATTCGGGTTTTCCCGAGGCCGCCGGCTTGCCTTGCCCGCCCGGTGCCGCCGGCGCGGTCACCGCACTGCTGCCCGACAGATGGCCGCAGCTGACCTTCACCCAACGGCGCTCGGGATCGGCGCCCGGCACCAGGATGAGGTAGTGGCTCGGAGCGTCCTTGTTGCCGGCCAGCAATTGATAGGTCTTGCCCGCATCGGTCGAGACATTGCCGGGGTTCTTGGCGTTCTTGATCGCCTGCGTCGCGGGACAGGCAGCGTCGGCCACGAAGGTGCCGCTCATCTTGACGTCGGCATGCGCCGCGCCTGCCAGCGACCCCGCCAGCAAGGCCAATCCGAAAACAACAGCAATGCGCATGGAGAATCCCCTGCTGGAAAGTGGGCGACAGACTGAAGCTGTCTCCATGTCAGAATTGCGATATTTTGCGGGCCCGTGGCAAGAAAGATCGTCGCGGAAAAGCCGGCAGGCCCGATTGACGCAAATCTGGCGCCGGCGCACACGTTGGACATTGCAAAGGGCGGAGCCAGGGGGAGGCCAGCCGGCATGCCATTCAGCCAGCAGCGCGTGGTCCGCTCGCCGACCGGCGCCGACCTCAATCTGTTCGTCCGGCAGGCCGACAGCTCTCCGCGTGCGGTGGTCCAGATCAATCATGGCCTGGCCGAGCATGCCGGGCGCTACGACCGCTTCGCCGGTTTCCTGGCCGCTCGGGGTTTCCATGTCTTTGTCCATGATCACCGTGGCCATGGGACGACCAGGGCGCCCGACGCGCCGCTCGGCAGATTCGCCGACAAGGACGGCCCGGCCAAGGTGATCGCCGATGTCGACGCCATCCGCGATCTTATCGCCCGCGAGCAGCCTGACCTGCCGGTGATCCTTTTCGGCCACTCGATGGGCGCGTCCGTGGCGCTGAACTACTTGTTACGGCACTCGAATCGGATCCATGCCGCAGCCATCTGGAACGGCAATTTCTCGCAGGGCCTGCTCGGCCAGGTGGCGCTCGGCATCCTGGCCTGGGAACGGATGCGGCTGGGCTCCGATGTCCCGTCGCGCCTGCTGCCGAAACTCACCTTCCAAGCCTGGGGCAAGGCGGTCCCCGACCATCGCACCTTGTTCGACTGGCTTTCGCGCGACGAGGCGGAAGTCGCGAAATACATCGCCGATCCGCTCTGCGGCTGGGATGCCTCCATATCGATGTGGCGCGATGTGGTCGCAATGGCGCTGAACGGCGGCAAGGATGCAGGCTTTGCCGGTATCCGGCGCGACCTTCCCGTCGCCATCGTTGGCGGTGAGAAAGACCCGGCTTCCGACTACGGCAGGGGCATCACCCATCTCGCGAACCGCATGCGCAAGATGGGCTTTTCTAATCTGGTTTCGAAGGTTTACCCCGGCACCCGCCACGAGGGCCTGAACGAGGTGAACCGGGATACCGTCATGGACGATTTCGGCAACTGGGCGGACGCTGTCCTGAAAGCTTGACGGTTTGGCCCATCGCAAGAACCGTGACAGCCGCCGCCGGGCTTGATAGAGGCTCTGCTTTCGCAGCGATCAGGATGATTGCAGCAACCACGGTGATTTATGGCCGAACCCCCGCTGAAAGGCGTCCGCGTCGTCGAACTCGCCCGCATTCTTGCCGGGCCCTGGGCCGGGCAGTTGCTTGCCGATCTCGGCGCCGATGTCATCAAGGTCGAGAGCCCCGACGGCGGCGACGACACCCGCAAATGGGGTCCGCCTTTCGTCATCAGCCACGACGGCGAGAACCTGTCGGCCGCCTATTACCATTCCTGCAATCGCGGCAAGCGCTCCATCGCCATCGACTTCTCGACGCCCGAAGGCGCCGAGACGGTGCGCCGGCTGGTCGCGACGGCGGATGTGCTGATCGAGAACTTCAAACTCGGCGGCCTGAAGAAATACGGGCTCGACCACGGCAGCCTGAAGGAAATCAACCCTCGCCTCGTCTACTGCTCGATCACCGGTTTCGGTCAGGATGGGCCTTATGCGCCTCGCGCGGGCTACGATTTCATTATCCAGGCCATGGCCGGCATGATGTCGATTACCGGCGAGCCCGGCCGCGAGCCGCAAAAAGCTGGCGTCGCCATCTCGGATATCTTCACCGGCCTCTATTCGGTCATCGCCATCCAGGCAGCACTTCGCCATGCCGAACAGACCGGCGAAGGCCAGCACATCGACATGGCGCTGTTCGACACCCAGATCTCGGCGCTCGGCAACCAGAACCTCAATTATCTCGTTTCCGGCAAGTCGCCGGTGCAGATGGGCAATGCCCATATGAACATTGCCCCCTACGAAGTGCTTCCGGTCAGGGACGGCCACATCATCCTGGCTGTCGGCAATGACGGCCAGTTCGCCAAATTCTGCGCCGCGGTCGGGCTGGGCGATTTGCCGGCCAATCCCGATTTCACCACCAATCCGGCCCGCGTCGCCAATCGCGTGGAACTTCGCGCACGCATCATCGAGGCGCTGAAGATTTTTGATCGCGATCCGCTGCTGGCGAAGCTCGAAGCCGCCAGCGTGCCGGCAAGCCCGATCAACACGATCGGCCAGATGTTCGACGACCCGCAGACCATTGCCCGCGGCATGCGGCTCGACCTCGACGACGGCCATGGCAACCGCCTGCCATCGGTGCGCGCGCCGATGGTGATGTCGGGCACACCGCTTACTTATGAACGCCCCTCGCCGCGCCTTGGCGAGCACACTGACGAAATCCTTGCCGAACTGGAGAAGTCTGGGAAATGAAGACCGGTGGACAACTGATCGTCGACGCCCTCGAAGCCAATGGCACCGACCGTATGTTCTGCGTGCCGGGCGAATCCTACCTTGCGGTGCTTGACGCGCTGCATGATTCCTCGATCCGCACCATCGTCTGCCGCCAGGAAGGCGGCGCTGCCATGATGGCCGACTGCCAGGGCCGGCTGACCGGCAAGCCCGGCATCTGCTTCGTCACCCGCGGACCCGGCGCCACCAACGCTTCGGCCGGCATCCACATCGCCATGCAGGATTCGGTTCCTCTCATCCTGTTCATCGGCCAGGTCGCCAGCCACGCCAAGGAGCGCGAGGCGTTCCAGGAAGTGGACTATGTCAGGTTCTTCGGCGACATCGCCAAATGGGTGGTCGAGATCGACGACGCCTCGCGCATCCCCGAATTCGTCACGCGCGCCTTTGCCGTGGCGACGTCGGGCCGCCCCGGTCCGGTCGTCATATCGCTGCCTGAGGATATGCTGACCAGCGTCGTCGACGCGCCGGAAGCACTTCCGCACACGCCGGTCGAAACCTATCCCGGCGAGGCCGAACTCGACGCACTGGAAATGCTGCTTGCCGGCGCGAAGCGTCCCTTCGTCATTCTTGGCGGCACACGCTGGAACGCGGACGCGGTGGCGCGGATGCATGAGATCGCCGAGGCCTGGTCGCTTCCTGTCGGCTGTTCCTTCCGCCGCCAGATGCTGTTCGACCATCTTCATCCAAACTATGCCGGCGATGTCGGCATCGGCATCAATCCGAAGCTGGCAACGGCTATCAAGCAGGCCGACGTCGTTCTCTTGATCGGCGGGCGCATGGGCGAGATGCCCTCTTCCGACTACACGCTGCTGAAGAGCCCCTATCCCGACCAAGCCCTTGTGCATGTCCATGCCGATGCCGGCGAACTCGGCCGCGTCTACCGTCCGACCCTGGCGATCAATGCTTCGCCAGCGGCTTTCGTCGAGGCTTTCACCAAGCGCATGCCGGCCGGAACGCCATCATGGGCGGCCGAAACAGCCAAGCTGCATGCCGCCTATCTCGACTGGTCGACTCCGCCTGAAAACGGTCCCGGCCCGGTCCAGATGGGACCGATCATGAACTACCTGGAAAACGTGCTGCCGGACGATGCCATCCTCACCAATGGCGCCGGAAATTACGCAACCTGGGTACACCGCTTCCATCGCTTCCGCCGCTTCGCCACGCAAGGAGCGCCGACGTCGGGCTCGATGGGCTACGGCACGCCGGCGGCGGTCGCCGCCAAGGCGCTGTATCCGGAGCGCACAGTGGTCGCCTTCGCCGGCGACGGCTGCTTCCTGATGAACGGCCAGGAATTCGCCACCGCCGTGCAGTACGACCTGCCGATCGTCGTCATTCTCGTCAATAACGGTATTTACGGCACCATCCGCATGCACCAGGAACGCGAATATCCCGGCCGCGTCGTCGGCACCGATCTGAAGAACCCTGATTTTGCAGCACTTGCCCGCGCCTATGGCGGCCATGGCGAGACGGTGGAGAAGACAGCTGATTTCGCGCCTGCCTTCGAGCGCGCGCGAACCAGCGGCAAACCGGCGATCGTCGAGATCAGGCTCGATCCCGAAGCGATCACCCCGACCCGGACGATGACGCAGATACGCGACAGGGCTTAAGGGCCGGCAGGACAGAGGGCGGGCTGTCCCGCCGGCCTTCAAGCGTTAGCCGCGCTTCCGGCTCTACATCGCCTTTTCGATCTGGCCGCGAATCTCGCCGTCCTTGTTGGCCGCCGTGTGCACATTGACGTAATACTTGCCGGCCTCGAGGTCAGCGGCCTGCGCATCGGTCAGCGTCGCCGACCCCTTGATCGGGCTCTTGAGCTTGCCTTTGAACGGGATCACCGGAGGCGCATTCTCGCCCGCCGCCGCCGGGCCGTGAATGTGCGCCGCTGTCGCCGGGCCGCTGAGGCCGGAATACTTCACGTTCCAGCTGAGCTTCTTCTTGGTGGTGTCGAAGGTGAGAGTGGCCGTCCCCTTGCCCTTCGTGGTGACGGCTGGACTCTGCTGGCCGCCATCGAGGGTCGCCTTGTATTTTACCATCTCGGCCATGGCCGGTGATGCGAACAGGAAAGCGGTGGAAATGGCGAGCGCCGATAGCGCCGGCAGAAAGGAGTGAGCGCGCATGAAGGACCTCCGATTGACAAAGCGTGCGTCGCGGCTCCCCGACGCGCGCATGCTTCAATGCAACGGCTGGACGGCGCAATGTATCCCCGCACACGGTTTTGTGATTGGAGCGCATGGAAAAGGGGCGGTCGCCCGCCCCTTTGATCGTCAGACCCGGTCTCAGGCGCTGTTGATCGCGCCTGCGAGGCCTACTTGACCGCCTTGTCGGTGATGGCGGTGGTATAGGCGCCTTTCGGCTCCTTGGTGATGATCTTCTGGTCGAGCAGCGCCTTGGCGGTGCGTTCGTAGGTCGCCGGGTCGAGCTTGCCGTCGGCATTGTCGATCAGCTTGGCAACTTCGCTCATCATCCGCTTCTGGTGATTCTCGTCCTGGCCGCCGCCGTCCATGACGATGCTTGCGGCTTCGTCATTGTTGTCGACCGCGTATTTCCAGCCCTTCATCGAGGCGCGCACGAACCGCACCATCTTGTCCTCGAAGGCCGGATCCTTGAGCTTGTCTTCCGAGGCATAGAGGCCGTCCTCAAGCAGGTCGTTGCCCATGGCCGAGTAGTTGAACACGGTCAGCTGTTCGGGCTTATAGCCGGCGTCGATCAGCTGCCAGTACTCATTGTAGGTCATGACCGAGATGCAATCGGCCTGCTTCTGGATCAGCGGCTGCACGTCAAAGCTCTGCTTCAGCACGGTGACGCCATCGGGGCCACCCTCCGTCTTGAGGCCAAGCTTGTTCATCCACGCGTAGAACGGATATTCGTTGCCGAAGAACCAGACGCCGAGCGTATGACCCTTGAAGTCGGCTTCGGTCTTGATCGGGCCGTCCTTCGGGCAGACCAGCTCCATGCCGGCCTTCTTGAACGGCTGGGCGATGTTGACCAGCGGCACGCCCTTCTCGCGCGCGGCGAGCGCGCCGCCCATCCAGTCGACGATGACGTCGGCACCGCCGCCCGCGATCACTTGCTCGGGGGCGATGTCGGGACCGCCTGGCTTGATGTCGACGTCGAGGCCTTCGGCCTCATAGAAACCCTTGGCCTTGGCGACATAGTAGCCGGCAAATTGCGCCTGCGTGACCCATTTCAGCTGCAAGGTCACCTTGTCGGCGGCCATTGCCTGGAACGCGGCCAGCGACATCGCGCCGGCCAGAACTGGAATGATAAGTCTTTTCATTTTTTACCCTCTGAAGTTAGTGCCCAAACCCACCGCCCCTATCCACCACGGACAGAGGGATGCCAAAACGTGACGGCCCTTTCGACAAGGGCGACCACGCCATAAAAGACCGAACCCGCAAGTGCTGCAACTGCGATTTCGGCCCAGACCATGTCGATGTTCATCCGCCCGACCTCGGTCGAAATGCGGAAGCCCATGCCGACGACGGGCGTGCCGAAGAACTCGGCGACGATGGCGCCAATCAGCGCCAGCGTCGAATTGATCTTCAGCGCGTTGAAGATGAAGGGAGCGGCGGCCGGCAGCCTGAGCTTGACGAGCGTCGGCCAGTAGCCCGACGCATAGGTGCGCATCAGGTCGCGCTCCATATGGCCGGACGCGGCGAGCCCGGCGACCGTATTCACCAGCATCGGGAAGAAGGTCATGATGATGACCACCGCCGCCTTGGATTGCCAGTCGAAGCCGAACCACATGACCATGATCGGCGCCACGCCGATGATCGGCAGCGCCGAGACCATATTGCCGATCGGCAGAAGTCCACGCCGCAGAAACGGTACGCGGTCGGCGAGAACAGCGGTGATGAAGCCAGCGCCGCTGCCCACCACATAACCGAAGAGCACCGCCTTGAAGATGGTTTGCCGGACATCGGCGCCGAGCACCGGCAGCGAGCTGACGATGCGCGCGCCGATGGCGCTCGGCGGCGGCAGCAGGATGAAAGGAATGCCGGCGCCGCGTGTGACGGCTTCCCAGATGATCAGGATCCAGGCGCCGAAGATAGCGGGGATGACCAGACGCAGTGCGGTCCGGACCCATCCTGCCGTCGGCCGCAACCCCGAAAGCACCGCCACACAACGCCAGCCAAGCAGCCAGGCAGCCGCGAGCAGAAGGAAATACGGCGCCAGCGCCGTCCCTTCGAAGCCTGAAATGCCCGATATCAGCAGCCAGGCGACGAGATGGGCGCCTATGAAGAGCATCACGGCCTCCGCCAGGGGCGGAATCCTGACCATGGAGATCAGCGCCGCCAGCACGGCCACGCCAAGCATCAAGCCCTTCATTCCGAGATAGGGGTAGTCGATACTGGCCGTCGGATCGGCAAGCGCTGCCGCTTCCGGCTTCGAAATGGCGCCGACCGCAATCGCGATCAGGCACAGCACGATCGCCAGCACAGCCTGCCAGGAAGGTTTCAGCCAGTTCATGCTGGCCTCCCACCCATGGCGCGGTCAACGACGCGGCCGGCGATGCCAACCACCATCACCAGCAGCGCCGCCACGATGGAGCCGGCGACCAGCGCTGACCAGATGTCGATCGACTGGCTGTAATAGGCGCCCGCCAACAGCTTGGCGCCGATGCCGGCGACCGCGCCTGTCGGCAGTTCGCCCACGATGGCGCCTACTAGGCTTGCCGCCACCGCGACCTTCATCGAGGTGAACAGGAACGGCACCGAGGCCGGCACACGCAGTTTCCAGAAGGTCTGCGCGCGGCTGGCATTGTAGGTGTGCATCAGGTCGAGATGCATGATCTCGGGCGAGCGCAGGCCCTTCACCATGCCGACCGTCACCGGGAAGAACGACAGATAGGTCGAAATCATCGCCTTCGGGATCAGTCCGGTAATGCCGATCGCCGCCAGAACGACGATGATCATCGGCGCCACCGCCAGGATCGGAATGGTCTGCGAGGCGATGATCCACGGCATCAGGCTGCGGTCGAGCGTCGCCACATGGACGATGCCGACGGCGATGACGATGCCGAGTGCGGTGCCGAAGGCGAAGCCGAGCAGCGTCGAGGACAGCGTCACCCAGGCGTTGTAGACGAGACTGCGGTTCGAGGTGATAGGCCGCAGAAAAGTGTTCTCGAAGAAATTCACCGCCACCTGATGCGGCGCCGGCAGCGTTGGCTTGGGCTGCGACAGCGTCTTGCCGATGAGTTCGCCGAACGTGGAGGTTTCGTTGGCACGCCGGTCGAGATCGCGCTGGAACGGCGCGTTGAGGATAACGGCGAAGACGTACCAGAGCACGACCACGCCCAGAAGGATGGAGGTTACGGGGATGATCTTGGAGCGGAAGCTATCCATGGGCGGGGCCTCCTCCTCTCCCCCACGGGGAGAGGATGGCTGGAGCGAAGCGAAGGCCGACCACCTTCGCCTTCGTCATCCTAGGGCGGAGCAACGCGAAGCGTCGCGCAGACCCTAGGATCCATTCCGTGACGTTGGCCGGGGGGTATAAGCGGTCGAGAGTGTTCGCCTTCGAACGCACGGCGTAAGGTGCATCGGTCTGCACCGCTGCGGAACGTTGAGGTAACGGCATGGATCCTAGGGTCTGCGCCGCGTCGCTTCGCTCCTTGCTCCGCCCTAGGATGACGAAGTCGCGATGGACCGCGCGCTTGTCGCTCCCCTCAATCATCATAACTATGCCCTGCCCTCAACCCATCGCGCACCCGCGCGGCGATCGCCAGAAACTCCGGCGTCTCGCGGATGTCGAGCGGCCGCTCTTTCGGCAGCGTCGATTCGATGATGTCGCTGACCCGGCCCGGGCGCGGCGACATGACGACGATGCGCGTCGACAGGTAGACGGCTTCCGGAATGGAATGGGTAACGAAGCAGATGGTCTTGTTCGTCCGTCCCCATAGTTGCAGCAATTGCTCGTTGAGGTGGTCGCGCACGATCTCATCCAGCGCGCCGAACGGCTCGTCCATCAGCAACAGGTCGGCATCGAAGGCCAGCGCACGCGCGATCGAGGCGCGCTGCTGCATGCCGCCGGAAAGCTGCCAGGGGTATTTCTTCTCGAAGCCACTGAGGTTGACGAGGTCGAGCGTGCGCTTGATCCGCTCCGCTTGCTCGGTCTTGGACAGGCCCATGATTTCCAGCGGCAGCCCGACATTGCGCTCGATGGTGCGCCAGGGAAACAGGGCGGCGGCCTGGAAGACATAGCCGTAGGCACGCCTCTCGCGCGCCTGTTCCGGCGTCATGCCATTGACCGAGATCGTCCCCGAAGTGGGCTTTTCCAGATCGGCGATGACGCGCAGCAAAGTAGTCTTGCCGCAACCTGAAGGCCCGATGAAGGAGACGAACTCACCCTTGCCGATGGTCAGGTCGACATTGGACAGCGCCTGTACCGGCCCGTCATTGGTCTGGAAGGTGAGGCCCAGTTTGCTTGCCGAAACGACGGCTGGCGAAGGTCCCGTCATCGGTTGCTGCCTGCCTTCCGCCGCACGAAACCGATTGCTTTTATCGTGATGTTGTTTTCCACTCGACCCGTCCCATTGGCCCCAGTCCTGCTGAGTTTGTCCCGCTCGGTCGACGCCCGGAGTTTCCCCGATGTCGCCTAAACCGACTTGTCATCTTATCCGCCCTGAAAGCACTTATGAAGGCAAGCAGGGCCTGACCTACTTCGCCGGCATAGCCACCGAGTCGGTCGGCTCCTCCGGCATCTGCATGCACGTGCTCACCATGCCGCCCGGTGCCCGCGCCAAGGCGCATCTGCACGAGAACCATGAAACGGCGATCTACGTGCTCTCCGGCGAGGTCCATACCTGGTATGGCGACCGGCTGGAGCATCACATCGTCGTCAAGGCCGGCGACCTTTTCTACATTCCCGCAGGCGTGCCGCATTTGCCGGCCAATCTGAGCAATGCGCCGTCCTCGGCCGTCATCGCCCGCACCGATCCCAACGAACAGGAAAGCGTCGTCCTGCTGCCGGAACTGGACGCGCTCGTCGCCTGAGGGCGGTATTGGCGGGTTGGCCGGCCGAGGCTCAATAGCTCCAGGTCCGCGCTGCCCCTCATCGCCCTGCCGGGCACTTCTCACCGTAGAGTGACGGGGAGAAGGACGCCATCGCGAAGGATTCCGCCAATCGCCTGCGTCGCCAGAAAGAGCACCGAGATCGCACTCGGCCCCCTTCTCCCCGTCACTATACGGGGAGAAGATGCCGGCAGGCAGATGAGGGGCGGCGCCGACCTCGGCAATCATCTGCACCGAGACACTTCCCCGTATACGCTGCCGTCCTCGTCGGCGATCACCAATTTCTTGTCATTCTTGGCGCTGTGCTTGATCGTGAAGGTGGCCGGCGACTTTCCCTCCTCGCCTTCGGCTTCGCACTCAGCCTTGACCGTCAGCGAACCATCGGCCTCACCGTGTTTGCCGGTGAAGGCGCAGGCGCTGGTCGCGGTGATAAAATCGGTGTCGGTCAGCAGCAGCATGTCTTCGGCATAGACCTTCTGGCCGTTCTTGTTGATGCAGCCGGACTTATTGCCATAAGGCTTGGACAGGTCGATGCCGGCCGCAGAGGCGGAGCCGGCTGCCAGAACAACAACGGCGGTGAGATAGAGCCCCGCGCACCTCACCTCAAACACCCGTCGCCGGAATGCCCGTCCGCTCGACCTTGCGCGGCGCGGTGATCTCCTTCCAGGTCGACAGCGCCCGGTTGACGGCCGCGTTCGGTTCGCGGCCGACGAACTCACCATGGCCAGGCTTCGCCTTGACCTCGGCCTCCTCGACCGACAGCTCGCCGCGCGAGAACACGAAGCGCGGCAGGCCGGTCACTTCGACCCCTTCGAAGACGTTGTAGTCGATGACGGATTGCTGCTTCTTGGCGGAAATCTTCTTCTTGCGCTGGGGGTCCCAGACGATGATGTCGGCATCCGCGCCTTCGACGATCGCGCCCTTCTTCGGATACATGTTGAGGATCTTGGCGATGTTGGTCGAGGTCACGGCGACAAACTCGTTCATCGTCAGCCGGCCGGTATTGACGCCCCTGGTCCACAGCACCGGCAACCGGTCCTCGAGGCCACCCGTGCCGTTGGGGATCTTGGTGAAATTGCCGACGCCGAAGCGCTTCTGGTCGGTGGTGAAGGCGCAATGGTCGGTCGCCACCACTTGCAGCGAACCGGCCTGCAGGCCGGCCCATAGCGAATCCTGGTGCAGTTTGTTGCGGAAGGGTGGGCTCATCACGCGGCGCGCCGCATGGTCCCAGTCCTTGTCGAAGTACTCGCTCTCGTCCAGCGTCAGGTGCTGGATCAGCGGCTCGCCGAACACCCGCATGCCTTTCTGGCGTGCCCGGCGGATCGCCTCGTGGCTCTGTTCGCACGAGACATGCACGACATAGAGCGGCACGCCCGCCATGTCGGCGATCATGATGGCGCGGTTGGTCGCCTCGCCCTCCACTTCCGGCGGGCGCGAATAGGCATGTCCCTCGGGGCCGTTATTGCCGGCGGCAAGCAACTTCTGCGACAGGGCCGCGACCACGTCGCCATTCTCGGCATGCACCAGCGGCAGCGCGCCGAGGTCGGCGCAGCGCTGGAACGACGCGTACATCTCGTCGTCGTCGACCATCAGCGCGCCCTTGTACGCCATGAAGTGCTTGAACGAGGTGATGCCCTTGTCGACCACGGTGGCCATCTCGTCGAACACCTGCTTGCCCCACCAGGTGATCGCCATGTGGAACGAATAATCGCAGGACGCCCTCGAGGTCTTGTTGTCCCACATCTGCAGGGCTTCGAGCAGCGATTGCTGCGGCGCCGGCAGGCAGAAATCGACCACCATCGTGGTGCCGCCGGCCAAGGCCGCACGCGTGCCGGATTCGAAATCATCGGCCGAATAGGTGCCCATGAACGGCATTTCGAGATGGGTGTGCGGGTCGATGCCGCCCGGCATCACATAGCAGCCGGTGGCGTCGTACTCATGGTCGCCATGCAGGTCCGAGCCGATGGCGACGATCCTGCCGTGCTGCATCAGCACGTCGGCCTTCCACGTTCGGTCGGCGGTGACGACGGTGCCGTTCTTGATGACTTTGGTCATTTTGCTGTTCCCTTGTTCTTCTCTTCCCGCTTCTTGGTGAGCGGCGTTTGAAGGTAAATCTCTAAGTTCACTCCACTATAACGGCCGTCTCCACCACCGCATGGAACAGAACGTCGGTGCCGGCCGCTGCCCATTCCTTGGTGATCTCTTCCGCCTCATTGTGGCTCAACCCATCCACGCAAGGGCACATCACCATGGCGGTCGGCGCGACGCGGTTGATCCAGCAGGCGTCGTGGCCGGCACCCGAGACGATGTTGCGATGCGTATAGCCAAGCCGCTCGGCCGCGTCGCGGATCGCCTTGACGCAGCCCTTGTCGAAGGTGACCGGATCGAAAGCGCCAACCTGCTCGATCTTGTACTGGATGTCGAGGGCGTCGCAGATCGTGTCGATGCCTTCGCGGATGCGGCCATCCATGGCGTCGAGCACTTCCTTTTCCGGCGAGCGTATGTCTATGGTGAAGACGGTGCGCCCGGCGATGATGTTGCGCGAGTTGGGATAGACCTCCATGTGGCCGACCGCGCCGACAGCGTCGGGCTGGTAGTCCATGGCGATCTCGTGGACCAATTCGATCACCCGCGCCATGCCGAGCCCGGCATTGCGGCGCTTGGGCATCGGCGTCGAGCCGGTATGCGCCTCCTTGCCGGTCAGCGTCACCTGCAGCCATTTCAGGCCCTGGCCATGGGTGACGACACCGATGTCGATGTCCTCGTCCTCGAGGATCGGGCCCTGCTCGATATGCAGTTCGAAGAAGGCGTGGATCTTGCGATCACCGACCTTCTCGGCGCCCTTCCAGCCGATGCGCTCCAGTTCCTCGCCGAATTTCTTGCCGTTCTTGTCCGTGTGCTCGTAGACGTCGGCCTGGTCGAGCACGCCGGCGAACACGCCGGACGCCATCATAGCCGGCGCGAAGCGCGCGCCCTCCTCGTTGGTCCAGTTGGTGACGACGATCGGATGTTTCGTCTTAATGTCGAGATCATTGAGCGAGCGCACGATCTCCAGGCCGCCGAGAACGCCGAGAACGCCGTCATATTTGCCACCGGTCGGCTGCGTATCGAGATGGCTGCCGACATAGACCGGCGGCAGGCTGGGGTCGGTGCCTTCGCGGCGGGCAAACATGGTGCCCATCTCGTCGACACCCATTTCGAGCCCCGCGGCATCGCACCAGCGCTTGAACAGATGCCGGCCCTCGCCATCCTCATCGGTCACGGTCTGGCGATTGTTGCCGCCGGCGATGCCGGGGCCGATCTTCGCCATCTCCATCAGCGAATCCCACAAACGGTCTGAATTGATTCGCAAATTCTCACCGGGTGCGGCCATTCAAAACCTCATCAATTGCGGGGCGTCCCCCTCCCCTCGAGGGGGAGGGATATCGGCGCCCAGTTCTTCAATCGATCATCCTAAGCACTTCACGCACATGGTCGATCAGTTCGTTGATCTGGCCCTTGGTGATGATCAGCGGCGGCGACAGTGCGATGATGTCGCCCGTGGTGCGGATCAGCGCGCCGCGCTCGAACGCCTTGACGAAGGCCGAGAAGGCCCGCTTTGTCGGACTGCCGGCGATCGGCGCCAGTTCGATCGCACCGATCAGGCCGATGTTCCTGATGTCGATGACATGCGGTTCGCCCTTCAGCGAATGCAGTGCATCTTCCCAGTAAGGCGCCAGTTCCTCGCCGCGCGTCAGCAGGCCCTCTTCCTTGTAGGTGTCGAGCGTGCCGAGTGCAGCCGCACAGGCGATCGGGTTGCCCGAATAGGTGTAGCCGTGGAAGAACTCGATCATGTGCTCGGGGCCGGTCATGAAGGCGTCGTGGATTTCCTTCTTCACGAACACCGCGCCCATCGGGATGACGCCGTTGGAGACGCCCTTGGCGGTGGTCATGATGTCGGGCGTGACGCCGAAATAGTCGGCCGCGAACGGCGCGCCGAGACGGCCGAAGCCGGTGATGACCTCGTCGAAGATCAACAGGATGCCGTGCTTGGTGCAGATTTCGCGCAGCTTCTCGAGATAGCCCTTCGGCGGCAGGATGACGCCCGTGGAACCCGCGACCGGCTCGACGATGACGGCGGCGATGGTCGAGGCGTCATGCAGGGCGACGATACGCTCGAGCTCGTTGGCGAGCTCCGCGCCATACTCCGGCACGCCTTTGGAGAAGGCGTTCTTCTCCGGCAGATGCGTGTGCGGCATGTGGTCGACGCCGCCCAGCAACG
The DNA here is from genome assembly GCF_020164995.1 of Mesorhizobium sp. CO1-1-11. Taxonomy (NCBI): domain Bacteria; kingdom Pseudomonadati; phylum Pseudomonadota; class Alphaproteobacteria; order Hyphomicrobiales; family Phyllobacteriaceae; genus Mesorhizobium; species Mesorhizobium sp. CO1-1-11. The sequence goes on along the minus strand of NZ_JAIUHE010000004.1, from coordinate 52,584 downwards.
TGCCGAACATCTTGCGGTTGGTGACGATGCCGCCGACCGAGATGCCGCCGAAATTGACGCCGTGATAACCGCGCTCGCGGCCGATGAGCCGGGTGCGCGACCCTTCGCCCTTCACGCGGTGATAGGCGATCGCCATCTTCAGCGCCGTTTCGACCGATTCCGAACCGGAATTGGTGAAGAAGACATGGTCCATGCCCTTGGGCGCGAGGTCGACCAGGCGGTTCGCCAGTTCGAACACGATCGGATGGCCCATCTGGAAGGCGGGTGCATAATCCAGCTCGGCGGCCTGGTGCTGGATCGCCTCGGTGATCTTGGGACGGCAATGGCCGGCGTTGACGCACCACAGGCCGGCGGTGCCGTCCAATACCTTGCGGCCATCGCTGGTCGTGTAATGCATGTCCTTGGCGGACACGAACATGCGCGGCGCCTGCTTGAACTGCCGGTTTGCCGTGAACGGCATCCAGAATGCGCTGAGATCGTTCGGCGTGACTTTCAGCCGGTTGGACATGACCAAGACTTCCCCTTGTAACCTGTTTCGCTGCGTCCAACGCTTGGTCTTTGCCGCGCTTTCATGCTACGCAAATTTTGACCGATTGGACAAACGTTTAGCACCGCCATGTCGGCGGTCAATGGATTACTAGCGGAAATGCGGCTCCTGAAGTGCGTTCCACAGCCTGGGGAAAAACTGGTCCAGAGAATTGGTCCAGATGACCTTGAATGCGAGATATGGCAATAGGAAGGTCCGCAACGGTGACCACGAGCACGCAAGCCCCTCGCCGCACCCGCATCCAGCAGGAAAAGCGCGAACTGATCCTGGAGGCCGCGCTCGAAGTGTTCTCCACCAACGGCTTCCGCGGTTCGACCATCGACCAGATCGCCGAAGCCGCCGGCATGTCGAAGCCGAACCTGCTCTACTATTTCCGCCGCAAGGAAGACATCCACGAGACATTGATGGAACGGCTGCTCGAAACCTGGCTGGCGCCGCTGCGGGAACTCGACAACATCGGCGATCCGATGACCGAACTCAGGAGTTACATCAGGCGCAAGCTGGAAATGGCGCGCGACTTTCCGCGCGAGAGCCGCCTGTTCGCCAACGAGATCCTGCAAGGCGCGCCGCGCATCATGCCGCTGCTGGCGGGCGAGTTGAAGACGCTGGTCGACGAGAAAGCCGCCGTCATCAAGGGCTGGATGCGCGCCGGCAAGATCGCCCGGACCGATCCCTGGCATCTGATCTTCTCGATCTGGGCGACGACGCAGCATTACGCCGATTTCGATGTCCAGGTCCGCGCCGTGCTGGGGCCGAACCGTGGCGGCGACGGCCGCTTCGAGGACGCTGCCCGCTTCCTGGAGCAATTGTTCCTCGATGGGCTGAAGCCGAAAGGGTAACAGGCGAAATCATGTCTAGATTGGCCGAAGCGCACATTGGCTTCGTCATTCTAGGGCGAAGCAAGGAGCGAAGCGACGCGGCGCAGACCCTAGAATCCATGCCGCGACACATGAGCGCCGCTACGGTCCAGAATTCTGCTCGGCTGCACTATACTGTCAAGGTAACGGCATGGATCCTCGGGTCTGCGCGTCCGCTTCGCTTCCGCTCCGCCCGTGGATGACGAAGTTGAGAGCGCGCCGGCAGATAACTTCACGCGCTGCGCCGTTCGGCCGGCATCGCCTCCAGCAATCTTTGAAGTTTGGAGATCGAGTTCTGCTCGGCGAGCGGCGTGTAGACGATCAGCCGCATGTCCGAGCCGTCGTCGATCGACAGGCTCATATGCTCGAAGGCCATCAAGCCCACCATGGGATGCCGGACATGCTTCACTCCGGTTAGCCTGCGCGCCACGTCGCGCCGGGGCCACCAGTCACGGAACTCGGGACTTGAACTCATCATCAGCGCGATCAGCCGTTCGAAATCCAGATCGCCGACATATTTGGCGCTTTCGGCACGAAACGAAGCAAGCACCACGCGGGCGAGTTCTTCCCAGTCGACCAGCAGGCGGCGATGGTGCGGGTTGGTGAACACCATGTGGACGATGTTTCTGCTATCGCCCTCGAGCAAGCCATAGTCGCCGAACACCGCCACGGCCGCGTCGTTCCAGGCAAGAACGTCCCAACGACGGCCGACGACATAGGCGGGCTGCAGCACCAGGCTTTGCAGCATGTGCAACAGCGTAGCGTCGACCTTTTCAGGTGCCGCCACACGACGCTCCGGCTGCTGGCGGCCGGCCAGGATGAACAGATGCCGCTTCTCGACGGCGTCGAGGCGCAAAGCCTCGCAGAGCGCCGCCAGCACTTCCACCGAGGGCCGCACGTCCCTGCCCTGCTCAAGCCAGGTGTACCAGGTGGTGCCGACACCGGCGATCATCGCCACTTCCTCCCGCCGCAGACCCGGCGTGCGCCGTCGCGGACCTGTCGCGATGCCGGTGGCCGATGGCGCCAGCCTTTCCCGGCGCGACCGCAGGAAGGCGCCGAGTTCGCGCCGGCGGCTCTCGTCGGCTGATCGGGTGGAGGCAACGGGAGCGTTCATACCGGCTATTATAGCAGTATTGATACCAGGATAAAGTTTGAACTGTTTGACATAGGCGAAGCGCTCCATCTTGCGTTCAGAGCAACAACAGGAGGCTCTGAACATGGAATTGAAAGACAAGACCATCCTCATCACCGGCTCGACCGACGGCGTCGGCCGCGTGGTGGCGCAAAGGCTGGGTGCCGCCGGCGCACGGGTGCTGGTGCATGGCCGCGATGCCACACGCGGCGACGCCACTATCGCCGCCATCGAAGCCGCCGGCGGCAAGGCCGAGTTTTTCGCGGCCGATCTCGCTTCGCTGGCGCAGGTACGACGCCTCGCCGAAGCCGTGCGCGCCAGCACGAGCCAACTCGACATCCTCATCAACAACGCCGGCGTCGGCACCGCTGGCGACAAACGACAGACAAGCGCCGATGGCTACGAGTTGCGCTTTGCCGTCAACTATCTCGCCGGCTTCCTGCTGACCTCGGAGCTTCTGCCGCTGCTGAAGGCGAGCGCCCCGGCACGCATCGTCAATGTCGCGTCCGCCGGCCAGCAGGCGATCGATTTCGGAGACGTCATGCTGACCCGCGGCTATAGCGGCGTGCGCGCCTATTGCCAGAGCAAGCTGGCGCAGATCCTGTTCACCGTCGATCTGGCCGGGCAGTTGGAAGGCAGCGGCGTCACCGTCAACGCGCTGCATCCGGCGAGCTACATGAACACCACCATGGTCCGCCAGGCGGGCGTCACGCCATGGAGTTCGGTCGAGACCGGCGCCGAGGCTATCTTGAATCTCGCCACCTCGCCCGCGCTGGAAGGGCGCAGCGGCCTCTATTTCGACGGCCTGCGCGAATCCCGCGCCGACGCCCAGGCTTACGATGCCAAGGCAAGACAACAATTGCGAAGCCTGAGCCTCGACCTCGTCGGGCTGGCTCTCCCTGAAACGAAGGAACAGCATTCATGACCAGCAACATCGAACACACGGTGATCATCGGCGGCTCATCCGGCATCGGCCTGGCGACGGCGCGCAAACTGCTCGGCCCGGGCATGAAGGTCACGATCACCGGGCGCAACCAGGACAGGCTCATCAGCGCCTGGAAAAGCCTTGGCGGAGCGGCCGACAAGGCGGCCTTCGACGCTTCGGAACCGGATGAAGTCCGCCAATTCTTCGAGCGCCTCGGCCCGTTCGACCACCTCGTTCTGGCGGCGAGCGGCGGCAAGGGCCTCGGTCCGTTCGAAACCCTCGACCTCACCGATATCGCCGGGGGCGTCGACGAGAAGGTGCGACCTCAACTCTCCTGCCTGCAGGCCGCCTTGCCGACGCTGAACAAATCGGGGTCGGTCACCTTCATCTCGGCGGTATCGGCCCAGCTCGCCACGCCGGGCGTCGCCGGCATCGGCGCCATCAATGGCATGCTCCTGACCGTGGCGCCGATCCTGGCGGTCGAGCTGAAGCCGCTGCGCGTCAACGTCGTGGCGCCCGGCGTCATCGACACGCCATGGTGGGACTTTTTGCCCGCAGAGCAGCGGCAGGCGGTCTTTGCAGACCATGCGGGGAAAACGCCGGTCGGCCGCATCGGCCGCGCCGAGGACGTCGCCTCGGCGATAGCCTTCCTCGTCTCCAACAGCTTCATGACCGGCCAGGTGCTGACCTGCGACGGCGGCCTACGGTTCGCGGCGTAAAACGTTGGAGAGTTAAAGCGACTGCGCGATCAGCGACAAAAACCTCCGCTCAGTGCGACATTGCCGACGAAGCCATTGATGCGGGATGCACGCTCCGGACCTGATGATCCCAGAAATTGTGGAACATCGGCGTCGCCACGATCAGGAACAGCACCAGCACCACGCAGGCAATCGCGGTCCAGAGGCCGACCATCACCAGCACTCCCGCGATGATCTGCGCGACAATGCCAGCCCACAACGCCAGCCGGGCCTGGGGCACGCCACGCGCGGCCACCAACCTGGTCAGGAAATCCGCGTTCTGGATGTTGCGCAGGCCGGCGAAGACAAAGGCACCGCCGAGCAGCAGGCGACCGAGAAACAGCAAGGTCGAAGGCAAATCGACAGGCATTGAACTCCCCCTTTGAAACAGTAGGGGCGCCGCCTTTCCCCGGCTGCGCCCCAACAGATGTCCGGACTGTCAGGCCGCCTTGGCGGCCGGCATCGGATGGATGGCGTGGAACGGAATGCAAAGTCGGTTCCATGTGTTGATCATGCCGATCGCGACGGAGAGCTTGACCAACTCTTCTTCCGAGAAATGCTCCAGCGTGCGCGCATAGAGTTCGTCCGGCACGCCGTTGTTGGCGACCAGCGTCACCGCCTCGGTCCAGGCCAGTCCGGCGCGTTCGCGCTCGGAGAACAGCGGCGATTCCTTCCAGGCGGCGACGAGATAGAGCCGCTGCTCGGTCTCGCCGTCGCGCCTGGCTTCGCGGCTGTGCATCTCCACGCAGAAGGAACAGCCATTGATCTGCGAGGCCCTGAGCTTGACCAGGTGCAGCAGGCTCACCTCCAGTCCACATTCGTCGACCGCCTTGTTGAGTGCCGACACGGCCTTCATGATCTCGGGCGCCTTGGCGAAGAACTGCAGCCTCTGTTTCATCGTCTTTCCTTTCACATCCTTGGGGAGGTTAATTTAGGCTTGGTTGGTTGAACTGGGTTTCTGCCGCCGTTGATGGCGCTCGACAAAGGCGCAGCTCGCGGCAAACGATCTGGGGTCGCCTTCCGCAGCGTAATCCGCCACGATGTCGGACAACTTCACCTCGGCGAGCGCTGCCCGGTAGGCGCGCTCCGCCTTGAGCATCGCGGCATTGATGCCGCAAGGTTTCACATAGGCGGAGGCATCGATCTTGACCGGACCGTTGCGGCGGATCTCGCCGCAGCGAAAAGCCGGCTCGCGCCCTTCGATGGCCAGCACGATGTCGAGCAGCGTGATGCGTTCGGCAGCCCGCGCCAGCCGGTAGCCGCCGGCGGGACCCGGCACCGATTCCAGAATGCCGGACGCCGTCAGCATGTTGAGGTGCTTCAGCAAATAGCTCGGCGACAGGCCGAAGGATTCCGCCAGCGCCGCGCCCGGCATGGTACTGTTGCCGTCGACGCTCGCCAGTGTCGCCGCGCAGTGGATGGCCGCCTCAACGCCCTCGCCCAGCTTCATAATGCTAGTCTCCAATTCGTAGATACATCATATCCTGGATAAAATTTATCTGCAATAAGAAAATGAAAAGGCGACGCCCGGAGACGCCGCTTTTGAAAGGTTGCCCTACTCCGCCGCCACCTTGGCCATCGGGTTGTTCGGGTGCGTGGTCCAGTTGGCATAGACCGGCGACACAGGTCTGCCGGTGCGCTGGTCCAACGCGCCGGCCGCAAGCGGCTCCATGGTGATGCAATTGTCCACCGGGCAGACATTGACGCACAGATTGCAGCCGACGCATTCGGCCTCGATCACCTCGAAATGCCTGACGCCGTTGACCATGCTGGTGATCGCCTGGTGCGAGGTGTCCTCGCAGGCGATGTGGCAGCGGCCGCATTTGATGCAGGCATCCTGGTCGATATACGCCTTGGCGACATAGTTGAGGTTGAGATACTGCCAGTCGGTGACGTTGGGCGTGGCGCGGCCGATAATGTCGTCGAGCGAGCGGTGGCCCTTCTCGTCCATCCAGTTTTCGAGGCCGGCGATCATCTCCTGCACGATCTTGAAGCCGTAGGTCATCGCCGCCGTGCAGACCTGCACATTGCCGGCGCCTAGCGCCATGAATTCGGCGGCGTCCCGCCACGTGGTGATGCCGCCAATGCCGGAGATCGGCAGGCCGCGGGTTTCGGGATCGCGGGCGATCTCGGCCACCATGTTCATGGCGATCGGCTTCACCGCCGGGCCGCAATAGCCGCCATGCGAACCCTTGCCATCGATGGTCGGCATCGGCGCGAAACTGTCGAGGTCGACGCCGGTGATCGAATTGATGGTGTTGATCAGCGACACCGCGTCAGTGCCGCCGGCATGCGCTGCCCGCGCCGGCTTGCGGATATCGGCGATGTTGGGCGTCAGCTTGGTGATGACGGGCATGCGCGTATATTGCTTGCACCAGCGCACCACCATTTCGATATATTCCGGCACCTGGCCGACGGCCGCGCCCATGCCGCGTTCCGACATGCCGTGCGGACAACCGAAATTGAGCTCGATGCCGTCGGCGCCGGTCTCCTCGACCAGCGGCAGGATCGATTTCCAGCTCTCCTCGACGCAGGGCACCATGATGGAGGCGATCAGCGCACGGTCGGGCCAATCCATCTTGACCTGCTTCATCTCGCGCAGATTGGTCTGCAAATCGCGGTCGGTGATCAGTTCGATGTTGTTGAGGCCGAGCAGGCGCCGGTCGGCGCCCCAGATCGCGCCGTAGCGCGGGCCGTTGACGTTGACCACCGGCGGCCCCTCTTCGCCCAGCGTCTTCCAGACGACACCGCCCCAACCCGCCTTGAAAGCGCGGATGACGTTGTAGGCCTTGTCGGTCGGCGGCGCCGAGGCCAGCCAGAACGGATTGGGCGATTTGATGCCGACGAAATTATTTCTGATGTCAGCCATGACAGGTCCCTTTCAACCGAGACGAAGGAGCATTTCCACGGGTGCAAGAATGCCGCCTTCAAGCGCGGCGGTGAGATTGGCGATCTTGGTGCGGGCATCCTCGCCCATGATCAGGCCGACGCCGGGCGGCGGCTTTTTGCCCTCGGCCTGCGCGGCGGCCATGCGGGCACGCATGGTGGCGAAGAATTCGATGGCGAAAGCGCCGCGCGGGCGCTCGGCGATTACTGAAAAGCCGCAGACGGTGGCGGCGGCTCGATAATCAGCAGGCGTGGCGACGAACGACATGGTCGCGTCGGAGGCCCATGGCAGCGGATAGGTCAGTGCTCCATCCTTGAGCCGCATCACGTCATAGACGGCAAAGACACCGCCGGGCTTCAGCACGCGGGCGGCCTCGCTCATCAGCTTGGCCTTGTCGGGAAGGTTCATGCCGACATGCAGGATCATTGCCGCATCGAAGCTGGCCTTGGCGAACGGCATGTCCAGCGCGCTGCCTTGCACGAAGCGCGTCTTGCCGGCCATTCCCACCCGTTTCGACAGGCTGGTCGCGATATCGACATAGCTTTGGGTCAGGTCGATGCCGGTGACATCGGCGCCGGCATTGTTCGCGGCAAAACGGGCCGGGCCGCCGATGCCTGAACCGATGTCGAGAAGCCGGGCTCCAGGCTTCAGCCCCATCTGGTCGATGAGTTCCCTGGTGGCGGCCACGCCGCCAATGTGGAATTCGTCGACCGCTGCGAGATCGTCAGCGCTCAGATGGTCAATTTCCACGCCGGTGTCGGCAAGCGCGGCAAGAATCCGCTCCTCCAGGCCTGAAATCTCGTAGTGACGGGCAATGCCCGGTTCCACCGTGGCCATGGTCCTTATCCCTGGGTCAGGCTCCTGTGGATGCTTTCCGCCGCGTCGCGGCCTTGCGCCACAGCCGAAACGGTCAGGTCGTCGCCACCAAAAATGCAGTCGCCGCCGGCCCAGACCTTGGCCAGCGATGTGCGCCCTTCCGCGTCGACCTTGATACGGCCGGCTTCGAGATCGATCGACGCCCCGCTGCCGTTGAGTGCAGCCGGCACGAAACTCTGGCCGATGGCCTTGAACACCTGGTCGGCAACCAGCGTCAGCGTCTCGCCGGTGCCGGCAAGCCGGTCGCCGTCGAGTGCCGTGTATTCGAGTTCGATGGCACTGACCTTGCCGCCTTCGGCAATCACCCGCTTCGGCTGCAGCCAGTGACGGATGGTGACGCCATTGGCGGCGGCCAGGTCCTGTTCGAATTCGGAGGCGTTCATATGCTCCTGGCCGCGCCGGTAGCAGATCGTCACCTCCTCGGCGCCAAGCAGCTTCGACTGCACGGCGGCGTCGATCGCCGTCATGCCGCCGCCGATGACGACGACGCGGCGGCCGACCGGCAATCCGGAGAGGTCGCTGGCCTGGCGCAGTTCGGCAATGAATTCGACCGCGTTGGTGACGCCGGCGGCATCCTCGCCATCGGCGCGCAGCGCGTTGACACCGCCAAGCCCCATGCCAAGGAAAACGGCGTCGTAATTGCGGATCAGGTCGGAGAGCTGGTAATCGCGGCCGAGCGCCTTGCCATTCTGGATGTCGATGCCGCCGATCGCGGTGACATAGTCGACCTCGGCCTGGGCAAAGTTGTCGACGCTCTTATATGCGGCGATGCCATATTCGTTGAGGCCGCCCGCCTTCGGGCGCGCCTCCAGGATGGTCACGTCATGGCCATGGCGGGCGAGCCGGTGCGCCGCGGCAAGACCGGCCGGGCCGGCGCCGACGACGGCTACGGTTTTTCCTGTCGGCTCGGCGCGCGGATAAAATTGCCTGCTCTCGCTCATCGCGACATCGGTGGCGTAGCGCTGCAGACGACCGATCTGGACCGGCTTGCCTTCCGCAACCTCGCGCACGCAAACCTCCTCGCACAGCGTCTCGGTGGGGCAGACGCGGGCGCACATGCCGCCCAAAATGTTCTGGTCGAAGATGGTCTTGGCCGAGCCGATCGGGTTACCGGTCGAGATCTGGCGGATGAACAGCGGAATGTCGATCGAGGTCGGGCATGCGTTCATGCACGGCGCGTCGTAGCAGAAATAGCAGCGGTCGGATTCGACCAGCGCCTCGTGATGATCGAGCGGGGGATGCAGGTCGGAAAAATTATCCGCGTATTGGTCGGGCAGAAGCCGGCCGCCGACAATACCCTCTTTGAACTGGCCTTCTGGCATTCTCAGTTCCCCATGTTTTCGTTTTGGGGAAGGCTAGCACGTTTTATTTTTTTATCAATTGGTCAATTTTTGGCACAAACCGTTGAAAAGACTGGAAGAAAACATGATAGTGGTATTCATGTTATGATGACGGTGACACTGGGATAAGGCCGCCACCCCTGCCATTGCCATGGATAGACCTGATTTCGTCGGCGACCAATTGCTGCAGGCGCCACAGATTGCGGTCGCGAATGCCGAATTCCTCGAGGTGGCTGACGGTGTTGTAGAGATATTCGGCGCCCGATCCGACATGGCCACAGGCCCGCGCCAGCACCCGCGCCACCCGGTCCAGCGGCTGCCCGAGCGAAGTGCCCCTGCCCGTCACCCCGACCCAGAAACCCAGCGCCCGAAGATGCCCTTGCGCCGTACGCACCGAGACCCACCTGACCGAAGCGACGCTCTCATGATCGTCGATCTCGCGCCGCAACAGCCTTTCGATCTGAGCAGTCTTCTCCCCTTCCGGCAAACGGTAGATCACACCATCGCACCGCCCGCCGCGTTCGAGCGCCATCATCAGTCCAGGCTGCGCGACGCTGCCGCGCCAGCGAACCATGTCGATGCAGAACGAGCGGTGCCAGCCATGGGCGGTGGCACGCTGGCGTTCGACGGACTCGAAAGCCGGCTTCCAGATCAGCGAGCCATAGGCGAACACCCATAGCGGCCCCGCATCTGCTTCATCGGCGAGCCGCGCGGAAAGGACCCGGAAATCCTCGTCGCTCAGTTGCGTCCAGCCGCCGCTGGGCCCGGGATCGGCCTCGTCGCGATGGCACAGTGCGACAAGCTCGGCTGTAAGTGACATCTGCCGCATGGAACGACGACCTCCTCCTCGAGGCCAAGCAAAGGCGAAAATCGCAAGACACGCAAGATTGCCAAGAGGGTGCGCCTTGCCGTTCCCGATTTCCAGCCCAGATGTCGGATTTCCGTCGTCAAGATCGTCCTAGGATGGATCGAACGACGATCGGCGCACAAAGGTGAGGAGACCGACCATGCCACAATCCCCGATGCCCTTCTTCTGGTACGAACTGATGACATCAGACCTCGACGCCGCCGAGGCTTTCTACCCCGCCGTGGTGGGCTGGAAGGCCGAGCCCTTCGATAAGGCTCCAGGCATGCCGCGCTATGTCGTCATGAATGCCGGCGAGCGTGGCGTCGGCGGCCTGATGACGATGCCTCAGGATGCCGCCAAGATGGGCATGCCGCCCGCCTGGCTGGGCTACATCCACGCCAGGGATGTCGACGCGGCAACAGCGTCGCTGGAAAAGGCGGGGGGCGCCGTTCACCGCCAGCCCGACGACATTCCAGGCGTCGGCCGCTTTGCCGTCGTGGCCGATCCGCAAGGCGCGACCTTCATGCTCCTGCAGCCGAACGGCCCCGACCAGCCCGTCGTGCCGGCCAGCACGCCGGGCCATATCGGCTGGCATGAGCTTTATACGAGCGACTGGAAGGCCGCGTTTGACTTCTATTCCAGCCAGTTCGGCTGGGCCAATGCCGGCGAATTCAACATGGGGCCGATGGGCACTTACCAGACCTTTACCGCCGGCCCCGAATCCGGCGGTGGCATCATGAACAAGCCCGAGCAGATTCCGGTGCCGGTCTGGCAGTTCTATTTTAACGTCACCGGCATCGACGCGGCCGCAAAACGCGTCACCGACAATGGCGGCAAGATCCTGATGGGACCGATGGAGGTCCCCGGAGGCAGCTGGGTCGTGCAATGCCAGGATCCGCAAGGCGCGCACTTCGCTTTGATGGCGCCGGTGCGATAAGCGCCCGCGTCAACCGCTGATATCACGCTTGCTGGCGTCGGCTTATTCCGGTGCCAGCACCGCGACCTTGAGGGTCTCTTTCTTGGCACCGCTGAACTGGACGGTGGCTTGGCCGGCCGCGAGCTTGAAGCGCACGCTTTTGCGGATGCCGGGACACGTCTTGACGCCGCTATAGCCGGACGATTTCACGGCTTTGCCGTCCTGGATAACATCGACCCAGGCCTCGCCCGACAGGCTGATCTGGATGGTCCCCTCCGGCGGCACCGCCACACTGGCGACAGCGCCGAACGTGCCTTCCGCAGGTGCGCGTTCGGGCGGCACCGCAAAGCCGGCCTTCTCGGCCGGCACCAGCGCCAGATCCGCGGCCGCCCCTACTGCCAGTGTCGCTCCGGACGGCGTTGAGGGTGCCGTTGCAAACAGCGCCTGTTCGCGCGTCACCGGCCATCTAAAGGCCTCGCAGCCGGCGTCCTCGGCCATGGCTAAACTGGTACTCACAAGGATTGCGAACAGGCTGATGGCGACTTTTTTCATGGCAAGGGGACCCACATGTGAAGAGCATCCAAATCGACGCCTACAACCAATACAACCAAACAGGCAAAAATGCAACCTTTACGAGAACAATATGAAAGGCGGGGAACATTTCCAATCACCAATTGTTGATGGCTGGCCATGGGATGTGAATGGTCCACTGCCGGGCAATAACCTATGGCCGGTCCGAGAAGCCAAACGGAGTTTTGGATGAAGCTTTTCGATGGCCTTGCCAGATACCAGCCGCAGGCGCTTGGCGTTCTGCGCATCATGACCGCGCTGCAGTTCATCGAGCACGGCACGCAGAAACTGTTCAATTTCCCCGCCAGCGACCACGTAGCCAGCGCGTTGAGCGGACTGCCGCTAGCAGCCGGCATCCTCGAATTCGTCGGTGGCATTCTGCTGACGCTGGGCCTTTTCACCCGCCCGGTCGCATTCCTTCTGGCCGGCGAAATGGCGATCGCCTATTTCATGGCTCACATGCCGCGCGACTTCTTCCCCGTCAACAACAGCGGCGATTCGGCGATCTCGTTCTGCTTCATCTTCCTCTATCTGGTCTTTGCCGGCGCCGGCGCCTTCGCGCTGGACAACCGCCGTAGCGCGTGAACCCCATGCGGGGGTGGTTCACCCCCGCATCCGTTCGAAATTCGCATCGAACAGCGGCGCCGCCTGGATTCGCGCCGCATGCCGTTTGCCGAGCAACTCGATTTCGAAGCCGTCGCTCTCCTCTGCGATCTCCTTCGGCACATAGCCGACAGCGACCGACTTCTTCGAATGATGGGCATAGCCGCCCGACGTCACCCAGCCGCGCACCGCGCCACCGAACCAGATCGGTTCGTCGCCGATGACATCGGCATCGTCGGCATCGACGATGAAGGCGCGCAGCCGCAACTTGCCGCCCTGTTTGCGCTCGGCCAGAGCCGCCGCCTTGCCGATGAAATCTGCGTCCTTGCCGTAGGCGACGAAACGATCGATGCCGGCTTCCAGCGGCCCATAGATCGGCCGGTATTCGCGCCCCCATGAGCCGTAGTTCTTCTCCAGCCGCAGCGCGTTGAGCGCGCGCGAGCCGAACAGACCGATGCCGAATTCCGCCCCCGCCGCCATCAGCGCCTGATAGGCGGCACGCTGATATTCCGGCGCCACCCAGATCTCGTAGCCGAGATCGCCGGTGTAGCTGACGCGGCCGACCAGGCACGGCGCCATGCCGACATCCATCTTGCCGACGGCCATGAAGGGAAATGCCGCGTTCGAGATGTCGGAGCGCGTGGCTTTCGCCAGCACGTCCCTGGCCTTGGGGCCGGCAATCGACAGGCCGGCAAGCTTTTGTCCCAGCGCTTCGATATGGACCGAGCCATCATCAGGCAGATGCTGCTCGAACCAGCGCATGTGATATTGCTCGGCAATGCCGGAGCCGGCCAGGAACCAGCCCTCTTCTTCCCGACCTTGGGGGCTGAGATTGGCCAGCGTGAAATCGCCGATCAGCCTGCCGTCGTCTTTCAGCATCGGGGCGAGCGTCATCCGGCCGGGCTTCGGCAGCTTGCAGGCGAGCATCCGGTCGAGCCAGGCCGCGGCCCCCTCGCCCGTCACCTTGTATTTGGCGAAGCTCGATATCTCCGACAAGCCGACGCCAGCGCGAACCGTCGCGACTTCGGCGGCGACATGGCTGAAGTCGCTCGAGCGCCGCCATGAGAATTCGTCCTTGACGCCTTCCGGCGCGTACCAGAGCGGCACTTCCAGCCCGTAGGCGACGCCCCACTGCGCACCCTTGGCCGACAACAGGTCGTAGACGGGCGTCGTCTTTAGCGGCCGCCCGGCCGGCAGTTCCTCGTTGGGGAAGCGGATCGAAAAACGCCGGGAATAGTTTTCGCGCACCTTGGCGTTGGTGTAGGCCATCGTCGCCCAGTCGCCGTAGCGCGCAACATCCATCGCCCAGATATCGGCGCCGGGATCGCCCTCGATCATCCAGTTGGATAGCGCCAGACCAACGCCACCGCCCTGGCTGAAGCCGGCCATGACACCGCAGGCGACCCAGAAGCCCGGCAGGCCGCGCACCGGCCCGACCAGCGGGTTGCCGTCGGGCGCGAAAGTGAAGGGCCCGTTGATGATCTGCTTGATGCCGGTGTTCTGGAAAGCCGGGAAATGCCGGAAGCCGACCTCGAGCGACGGCGCGATGCGGTCGATATCCGGCGCCAGCAATTCATGGCCGAAATTCCACGGCGTCTGGTATTCTGACCATGGTTTGTTGGCTTTCTCATAGGTGCCCATCAGCATGCCGCCGCGTTCCTGGCGCAGATAGAGTTCGCCGTCGAAATCGACCGCATGGATGATTTCGGTGCCGGTTTTCTGGTTCCAGGCGGCAACCTCCGGCATGTCCTCGGTGATCAGGTACATGTGCTCCATCGCCAGTACTGGCAGTTCGAGCCCAACCATGCGGCCGACCTCGCGCGCCCACAGGCCGCCGGCATTGACGACATGCTCGGCCACCACCTCGCCCTTGTTGGTGATGACGCGCCACAGCCCGTCGGGACGGCGCACGATATCCTCGACCTTGGTGAAGCGCTCCACCTCGGCGCCGAGTTTTCGTGCCGCCTTGGCATAGGCGTGGGTGACACCGGAGGGATCGAGGTGGCCGTCCTCCTTGTTGCGGACGGCGCCGACGAACTGCTTGGGATCGAGCAGCGGCATCAGTTCGGCCGCCTCTTTCGGGGAGATTTCCTCCAGCTCGATGCCAAGATAACGGCCCTTGGCGACCACCCCGCGCAGCCAGTCGAGCCGCGCCTCGGTGGCCGCAAGAAGCACGCCGCCGGTCAGGTGGACGCCGGTTGCCTGGCCCGACAGCTCCTCGATCTCCTTGTAGAGGTTGATGGTGTATTTCTGCAGCTTGGCGACGTTGGGATCGCCATTGATCGTGTGCATGCCGCCGGCCGCGTGCCAGGTCGAGCCCGAGGTCAGCTCGTCGCGCTCCAGCAGCACGACGTCGGTCCAGCCATGACGGGCGAGATGGAACAGCACCGAACATCCGACGACGCCACCGCCGATGACCACGACCTTTGCATGCGATTTCATGGTTTCTTCTCTGATATCAGTTAGTTGGATGGGTGGGATGATTCAAAACGGGACGTTCGTGGCGCATTACGGCTCGCCCTGTCCGATCGCTTCCTTGCGCTTGGCCACGTAGGCCTCGAGCGCTTCGCGTACGGCGATGTCCATCACCGGCTCGACATAATCCTCCAGCGCCTTCTTCCACAGCCGCGTCGCGCGCGCGGTTGCGTCGAGGCCGCCGGCCTCCTGCCAGGCTTCGTAATTCTGCCAGTTGGAGAGCATCGGCTGGTAGAAGGCGGTGGCGTAGCGCTCCAGCGTGTGCGGCTCGCCGAAGAAATGGCCGCCGGTCGGCACCGCGCCCAGCGCCTCGACGGCAAGTTCGGCCTCATCGACCACGATCGGGCGCAAAAACTCCATCATGTGCTGGATCATCTCGACGTCGATGATGAATTTCTCGAACGAAGCCGTCAGCCCGCCCTCCTGCCAGCCGGCGGCGTGGTAGACGAGATTGCCATGGCCAAGCACCGCGCCCCACAACGCCATCAGGGTCTCATAGGCGCCTTGCGCGTCGGCGGCGTTGGAAGCCGAACCGGGCGTCGTCCGGTATGGCAGGCCATAGCGGCGCGCCAATTGACCCGAAGCGATGTTGGCCTTGGTGTTTTCAGGCGTGCCGAAGGCCGGCGCGCCCGACTTCATGTCGACATTGGAGGTGAAGGCGCCGTACATCACGGGCGCGCCTGGCCGCACCAGCTGCGTCAGCACCACGCCGAACAGCGCCTCGGCATTCTGCTGCGCCAGCGCCCCGGCCAGCGTCACCGGGCTCATCGCTCCCATCAACGTGAACGGTGTCACCGCCACCGACTGGCCGTACTCGGCCATGGTCATCAGCCCCTCGGCCATCATCTCGTCGAAGCGACGCGGCGAGTTGACCGAGATGATGGTGGCAATGCCGGGATCATCAGCCATCTGGGCCAGCGTCATCCCACGCGCGATCGCCATCATCTCGATGCCGTCCAGCGCCCTGCCCCGGCCGATCGCCGAGACATGAAAACTCTTGTCGGTCAGCGTCAGATTGGTGAAGTACGTATCGAGATGGCGTGAGTTGGCCGGCAGTTCGACCGGCGCGCAGACCTGGTTGCCAAGCATGTGGACGCAGTTGAAATGCTGCGCCAGCCTGGTCAGATCCGCATAGTCGCGCAGATTGCCGGCACGGCGGCCCCGCTCCATGTCATGCACATTGGGAGGACCCGCAACCAGCGTGAAATTGATGGTGTTGCCGCCGAGATGGATTGTGTTGGCCGGATTGCGTGGGGTCAGCGTATAGCCGGACCGCGTTGTCTTCAGCGCCGCGTCGATCATGCCGCGATCGACGCGCACATTGGCCGAGGCGTGATCGACCTTGGCGCCGGCCTTCTCGAACAGCGACAGCGCACGCGGGCTCATCACCTCGATGCCGAAATTCTCCAATATGTGCATCGACGCCTGATGGATCGCCTCGATCTGGTCTGGTGACAGCAAGGCCATCGGCGGATAGGGATTGATCACCCGCCTGGGCCGCAGCTGTGCGATGGGCGCTGGCCCCCGGTTGCTGGTGCGCTCGGCGCCGCGCTTGCGTCTTGGTTCGGTCATGCCGGCATCAAAGCTTCGGTAAACCGCGCAAGCTGTCAGAAATGCGCCGTTTACGGGCGTGATTTTAGCCAAGGCGGCATATACTCAGCACGACTTTATAAAAGGCGACAATTGGCGTCGAAATACAGCTATGGCATTTTCTCACCTGACCGTGCCGACGAGGCGTTAACAGCGGCAGCAAGATTCCCTTTATGATTTCGGGCTATTGCTCATCCAATGCGTAGGTCGAGTTTTAGTAAAATTGTAGCGGTTGGCGCGCTGCTGGCACTTTCGGCCTGCGCGACGGCACCCAGTCACATCAACAATGTCTGCGCCGTCTTCGACCAGAACGATGGCTGGTTCGACAATTGGCAGTCGGGTGCCGAGCGCGCCTCACAGAAATACGGCGTGCCGGTGCCGGTGCTGATGGCAACGGTGCGCAAGGAATCCGGCTTCAAGAGCAACGCCCGGCCGCCGCGCACCAAACTGCTCGGCTTCATTCCGTGGAAACATGTCTCCTCGGCCACCGGCTTCTCGCAGGCGCTGGACGGCACCTGGTCGCAATATCAGCGCGAAACCGGCAACTGGGCGGCGCGGCGCACGAGATTCGCCGACGCCGTCGACTTCGTCGGCTGGTATCATTCCAAGACAGCCGACACATACGGCGTCGCGCGCAACGACACCTACAACCTCTACCTCGCCTATTACCTAGGCTGGACCGCCTATGGCCGCGGCAATCGTGGCGATGCGGGCGTCCAGGGCTACGCACGGGCCACCGACAAGATGGCCCGCGACTATGCTGTTCAGCTGCAGCAATGCGGGAGCTGATGTCCTGTCCGCGCTAGTGCGGCTTTGTCGTGTCTTTCGGTTTTGAATCACCGGTTTCCGACACCTCGTCGCGGACTTCGTGGCGACGGGCCCGCGAAACGGCGTCCGCCTCCTCGGCGGCCTCCCCGATCGCGTCGGCCTCAGCACCTGCCACCTTACCATGTGGCCGCTTTGGCGGCTCGCCGGCAAAGCCCGGACCTTCGCCATGCGGCGCGTCGTCAGGGACGCCTTCATGGGCAGCATGTTCCTTGTCGAACTTGATCACCGGCTCCATGGTCTTGAGCACGTCGTCGGAGAGCCAGCACAGGCTCATATGGCCATCGCCGAGATTCTTGACCGGCGGCACCTTGGTCTCGCACAGATTGTCAGGCACCAGCTTCTTGTAGCCACAACGTGTCTGGAACGGACAGCCGGACGGTGGGTTCATCGCCGATGGGATGTCACCTTCCAGCACGATGTGCTTCTTGACCACGCTGGTGTCGGCAATCGGGATCGCCGAGAGCAGCGCCTCGGTATAGGGATGATAGGGCGGCGCGAAGATCTGGTCTGTCGTGCCTTGCTCGACGATATAGCCGAGATACATGACGACGACGCGGTCGGCGATGTAGCGCACGACCGAGAGATCGTGGCTGATGAACAGCATCGTCGTCTTGTTCTTGCGCTGGATGTCCATCAGCAGTTCCGTCACCGCCGCCTGCACCGAGACATCGAGCGCCGAAACCGGCTCGTCGGCCACCACCACCTTGGCGTCGCCGGCGAAGGCTCGCGCCACGCCGATACGCTGCTTCTGGCCGCCGGAAAGCTGGCGCGGCTTGCGGGTTTCGAACGCCCGCGGCAGTTTCACCAGGTCGAGCAGTTCCAGCATGCGCTTGCGCCGGTCGGCAACGGTCTTGCCGACGTTGAATTTTTCCAGCGTCCGGATGATCTGCGACCCGACCGAATGGCTGGGGTTCAGCGTGTCGAACGGGTTCTGGAACACCATCTGGATCGACGACACGGTGTCGACGCTGCGCTTCTCGATGCCGGTCGACTGGATTTCCTTGTTGCCGAGCGTGACGCTGCCGGAGCTGGCGGTTTCCAGCCCGAGCAATACCTTGGCAAGCGTCGACTTTCCGCAGCCGGATTCGCCGACGATGGCCACGGTCTCGGATTCGCGTGCCATGAACGAGATCGTCTCGTTGGCCTTGACGACGCGGCCTTCGCTCGAGCCGAACACCTCGCTGCCGCCGACCTTGTAGTATTTCCGCAGGTCCTCGATCTTGAGTACTGGCGCACCGGGCACGACGCGCTCATTCACCTTCTTGGCGCCGGGCGGCAATGCCTCCCAATCGATCTCGTTGAAGCGCACGCAGCGCGAGAAATGGCCCTCGTGTCCGGCGACTTCGATCATCGGGATTTCGGCGGCGTTGCAGACGCCCTCGACGAAATGGTGGCAGCGCGGGCCGAAATTGCAGCCTTTAGGCCGTTCGTGCGGCAGTGGCAATTGCCCCGGGATCGAGATCAGCGGCCGCGAGTTCTTGTCGGCGCCAGGCAGCGGGATCGAACGGAACAGCCCCTGCGTATAGGGGTGGCGCATCCGGTCGAAGACGTCCTTGATCTTGCCGGTCTCGACCGCCTCGCCCGAATACATCACCGTGATGCGGTCGCAGGTTTCCAGGATGAGGCCGAGATTGTGCGACACGAAGATCATCGAGGTGCCGAACTTCTCGCCCAACCCCTTGACCAGATCGACAATGCCCGCTTCCACGGTTACGTCGAGCGCCGTCGTCGGCTCGTCGAGCAGAAGCAGCGCCGGCTTCGACAGCAGCGCCATGGCGATAACGATGCGCTGCTGCTGGCCGCCGGAAAGCTGGTGCGGATAGGAGCGCATCATGCGCTCGGGATCGGGAAGCTTGACCGAGCGCACCATTTCGAGCGCCCTGGAGTAGGCCTCTTTCGTCGACACCTTGTCGTGGATCAACGGCACTTCCATCAGCTGCTGGCCGATCTTCATCGCCGGATTGAGGCTGGCCATCGGCTCCTGGTAGATCATGGCGATCTTGTTGCCGCGGATGGCGCGCAGCTCCTCGTCGGAGAGCTCGCCCATGTCCTTGCCCTGGAACTTGATCTTGCCGCCAACGATCTTTCCGATGTTGGAGAGGTCGCGCATGATGCCGAGCGACACGGTCGACTTGCCGCAACCGGATTCGCCGACGATGCCCATCGCCTCACCCGGCATGACCGTGCAGGAAAAGTCCATGACGGCCGGTATCTCGCCCTTGCGGGTGAAGAAGGAGATCGAAAGGTTCTCGATCTCGATGATCGGCTGTGCCGGATTTCGAACTGCCTCGTTCATGGGTCGCTCCAATCCTTATTCTTGGCCAAGTGGGATCTGAGACCCCGCCGTCAATCCTTCATCGATTGCTCACGCAGTGAGTCGGCGAGCAGGTTGAGGCCCAGCACGAACGACATCAACGCGATCGTCGGCGGCAGCGCCGGGTGAATAAAGGACCGCAGCAATCGGCTGGCATCCTTGATCGCCGTACCCCAGTCCGGGCTCTCGGGCGCGAGGCCCAGGCCGAAGTAACCCAGCGTGCCGAGCAGTATGGTGGTGTAGCCGATGCGCAGGCAGGCATCGACAATCAGCGGCCCGCGCGCATTGGGCAGGATCTCCCACAGCATGATGTACCAAGGCGATTCACCGCGCGTCTGCGCTGCCGCCACATAGTCGCGCGTCTTGATGTCCATCACCAGGCCGCGCACGATGCGGAACACGCCCGGGCTGGAGGCGAACACCACCGCCACGAAGATATTGAGCTGGTTGGGATCGATGTGGACGATGTGCAGCGGATCCCTGTCGAAGACAAGGCCGAGGTAGATCCAGCCGCCGATGATCAGTGTCAGGCCGAGCAGGATATAAATCCGGTCGGGCCGGTTCTTGTAGCGTGTCCAGAACAGCACGCTGAAGAAAATGATCGGAAACAGAAAGAAGACGCCGGCCAGCGCATAGGGGATCGGCGTGTCCATGATGCCCGGCGTCACCAGCAGGTAGAACAAGAGGATCACCGGGAAGGCCAGCACGAGGTTGGCCAGGAACGACAGGATGGAATCGATCTTGCCGCCGTAGTAGCCGGCCGGCAGGCCAAGCGTGATGCCGACCATCAGCGCGAAACCGGTCGCGGCGGGTGCGATGATCAACACGATCTGGCTGCCATAGACCATGCGCGAGAACACGTCGCGGGCGAGCTTGTCGCCGCCGAAGAGGTAGACGAGCCCCGATTGCGGTTCGATGGCGCCAGGCAGCGTGTCCTTCATGATCGGGATCTGGCCGAGCGGATCGAAAGGCGAGATGGTCGAGGCGAAAATGGCCGTGAACAGCCAGAACAGGCAGATGAACACGCCCGCTATGCCGACGCCGCTGTCGAACAACTGGCCGTAGAGCGCCAGCTTCTTCTTGTAGAGAAAGCTCGCACCCATGACGATGGCGAGCGCGGCCCAGACCGGCCAGAAGCGCCAGAGCACTTCGAGGATGATGGTGGAGGCGCCGATATATTGAGCTTGCATGCGCCTTCTCCCTACTGAACGCGGATGCGCGGATTGAGGAATGCGTAGCCGACGTCGGAAATGAGCTGGGTGATCAGCACGATGAACACCGAGACCAGCGAACAGCCGAGCAGAAGATCGATGTCGTTGTTGCCGGCGGCCTCGACCAGCGTGTAGCCGAAGCCCTGGTAGCGGAACATCACCTCGACGATGACGACGCCGGTGAGCAGCCAGGGGAACTGCAGCATGATGACGGTGAACGGTGCGATCAAGGCGTTGCGCAGCGCGTGCTTGACCACGACGCTTTTGAAGGAAAGCCCCTTCAGGCGTGCCGTGCGGATATATTGCTGCGTCATCACCTCGACCATCGAGGCGCGTGTCATGCGTGCGATATAGCCGATGCCGTAGATCGCCAGCGTGATCACCGGCAGGGTGAAATTGTAGAACGTGATGCCCTGGCTTGCTGAGGCGGCCGACCCGTTCAGCCAGCCGAGCCAGGAGGCGAAGATGACGGTGAAGATGACACCCGACACATATTCAGGCGTCGCCGTCGAGGCGATCGAGGCGATCGACAGCACGCGATCGGTGCGCGACCCCTCCCGCATGCCGGCAAGGATGCCAACCAGCAGCGACACCGGCACCATTACGCCCAGCACGCAGAGCATCAGAATGCCGGTAGCGCCCAGCGCAGGGAACAGCTTGGCCGCGACCGTGGTCTTGAACTTGGTCGAGCAGCCGAAATCACCCTCGATCACGCCGGAGAATGTCGGCACGGCCGGGTCATTGCAGAAGGAGAAGCGCTGCGTGGTCTTTCCGGTCGCCGGATCCGTGATCGGCTGCTTGGGTACGACGCCGAGCCACTGGCCATAGCGAACGAAGAAATTCTGGCGATAGCCGTGATTGACCAGCCAGCTTTCGAGTTGCTCCGCCGATGTGTGCATTTCGGTCTGGCTGATCGCCAGCTTTTTCAGATTGGGTTCGAGATTGACGAGGAAGAAGACGACCAGCGTCAGGCACAGCATCGTGAGCAGTATCGTGCCGATGCGTCTGATGATGAATGAGAACATTGTGCCCCCCTGCCGGCCGGGTTGGGGTCAGATATGGTCAACCCTGTGACGAAAACCCTGTAGCGTCCCGCCGCCGCTGCATCCAATGCAACGGCGACGATCCTGCGAATATGAGGGGCAGGCGCCCCTCATATCATCAAGCAGCGGTCACGCCTGATCGAGCCAGACCTTGCCGAAATCGTGCTCGTAGGTGGGGTGCATCGAGTGGTTCTTCACCTCGGGCTTGATGTTGATGTAGAGCTTGCGCCAGTAAGGCTGGATGATGATGCCGGAATCCTGCAGCATCTGCTCGATGTCCTTCATCACCACCTTGCGCTTCTCCGCATCGGCGATGCCGAGCGCCTCGTTGACCTTCTTGTCGAAGTCCGGATTGGCATAGGCCGTCTCGTTCCAGGCTTCGCCCGAGCGGTAGGCGATGGCGATGACCTGGATGCCAAGCGGACGCATGTTCCAGTTGGTTTCCGAGAATGGATACTTCGTCCAGTCGTTCCAGAAGGTCGAGCTCGGCAGCACGGTGCGCTTCACCTTGATGCCGGCCTCGCGCAGCTGGGCCGCGATCGCGTCCGTGGTGTTCTTGTGGTAGTCCTCGTCGTTGCTGATCAGCTCGTGTTCGAAATCGATCACGCCGGCTTCCGTCAGCATCTGCTTGGCCTTGGCGACGTCGCGCTTGATCTTCGGCAGTTCGACATATTCCGGATGGATCGGCGCGACATGGTGGTTTTCGGCCGGCGTGCCGGCATTGCCGTAGCCGAGCTGCAGGACCACCGAATTGTCGACGGCCAGGCACATCGCCTGACGCACCTTCTGGTCGCCATAAGGCTTGGCGTTGACGTTGAAGCGCGACACCACGGTAGCCGCGGTCACCACTTCCGAAGGCGGCGCGCCGACGTCCGCGATGATCTTGACGTAGTCGGCGGTCGTTTCGTGGTTGGTCTGCACTTCGCCCGATTCGAAGGCCGAAACGGTCGCGGCCGGATCGGTGCCGTAGTCGATGAACTCGACGCCGTCGAGGAAGGCTTCGCCCTGCCACCACTTGCCGGTCGTGCGGCGCTTGTAGACCACCTTCTGGCCGACATCATAGGAGACGAGCTCGAACGGACCAGTGCCGATCGGGCAGTTCTTGAAGTTGGCGCCCTTCTCGTCGAAGCTCTTGTGGACGACGAGGCCGGGATAGTCGCACAGGTTCGGGATGATGGCGATGTCGGGCTTCGACAGCTTCAGTTTGACGGTCATGTCGTCGACCTTGACGATCGACCCTTCGCGCAACTTCTTGGTCTTTTCGTCGACGAGGCTGCCGAGACGTCCAGGCATCGAGTTGCCTTCGGCTGATTTGTCGGCCCAGCGGGTGAAATTGTAGATCACGTCATCGGCGGTGAACTTGTCGCCATTGTTCCATTCGACGCCAGGCCGCACATGCAGCGTGTACTCGGTGGCGTCGTCGTTGATGTCCCAGCTTGCCAGCAGATATGGAGCGAATGTGTACTCCTTGGTGTATTTCACCAGCGGCTCGAGCGCCTGGCGCTCGGCGTTGGAAATCTCGGACCAGTCGGCGGTACGCGGATCCTTGGGATCCTTGACCGACATCGCCACTTTCAGCACGCCGCCCTTCTTGCCCTGGACGTCCTCGGCCTTGGCCGGGGTCGGAGCGGCAAGGCCGAGCAGGCCGTAGGCCATGGCGGTCGAGGCACCGAAGACGCTGGCGAGCGCGAGGAATTCGCGGCGATCGACTTTGCCCGACTTGGCTTCTTCGGCCATCGCCAGGATGTGATCCGGAACGCTGTCGCCGTTGCTCTTATAGATTGTCATGACTAACTCCCATTGTTGGCTTTCCGCCGATTAACATTCCGCATCCGGGCCATGATGTCAAAGACGGCATGGATTGGGAACATGTTAGCGAATGTGCAACTTTGGAAGGGGGGCAGTTCGCGTGATAGCGACAGTCTTGGCGCAAAATTGCTAGTGCGCCCAGATTTCGCCAAAATCTCTTCGGGCAATTAAATTGAGACATTCGCACTGGTTACGACAGCGCCAGTTGCGGCCAGGATGAAGGCCAGGCCCTCAATATTCCTTCTCGTAGAAGATGCCGCCCTTGGCTTCGCCGGCGTCCGTCGCCTCGCCGCGCAATTTGACGCCGCGCCCGACATTGAGATCGATGGTCGCCTTGCCGGAACCCGGCTTGTCGCCCTTCTGGATGGTCACATAGGTGCGGTCGTTCAGGTACTTGCCGGCCGAGACCGCCGTGCCGCCCTTATCATCGGTGGTCACGTCGAGGTCGTCGACGCCGATGGCGCTGCGCAGGTTTTCCAGAAGCGACGTCGAACCGCCGACGCCGGCCAATTGTCCGGCGGCCTCGGCCAGCTGCGCGATCTGCAGCGGCGACAGGTTCGACATCGACCGCCCGAAGATCAACTGCGCCAGCACCTCGTCCTCCGGCAGCGCCGGCACCGAACTGAAGGTGAATTTGGGATTGGTCGCCTCGCCCGACACCACGATGGTGACGGTCGCGCCGGTCGTGGTCGTCGTCGCCGTCAGATTGAGGTAAGGCACCAGCGAACCCGAGAACCCGACCGTGCCTTCGGTGAAGGTCAGCCGCTTGCCAAGGATCGACAGCCGGCCGCGCTGCAAGGTGAAGGTGCCGACGGCTTGCGGCGACGAGGCCGGGCCGGTTAGCTTGAGCGAGCCACCGAATTCGGCGTCGACACCCCTGCCCTGGATGAAGATCTGGTTCGGCGCGTTGACCGTGACGTCGAGCGCAAGACCGCTGCCACCGCTCTTGCCGCTGGTCGTCGCCGGGCGCAGCGCCTTGTCCTGCGCCCTGACCGGACCCGGCGCATTCTTGTGCTTGACGTCGAGCGCCGAGAGCGAGCCTGGCAATTTGTCCGGGACCGTGATGACGGTCTTGGCCAGGTTGACGGTGCCGGCAATCGCCGGTGCCGAAGTCAGCGGCCCCTTGATCGTCAGGTCGCCGCCAAGGTTGGCGGTCACCACGCGACCGTCCGTATAACGACCGTCCGTGAGCTTGATCGACAGGTCGGCCGGGAATCCTTGCGCCGGATTGATGCCGACCGTGCCACTGGCCGACAGGCTGCCGCGCGTCGACAGGGTTCCGGTCAACCGATTGACCCTGGCAACGCCATTGCCGATCGAGACATCGGCCGCGATATCGTTGATGGCAAGGCCCGAGCGTGCATCGACCAGCCGCGCGCCGGAGGTTTTGACGCTGCCGCCGATCACCGGAGATGTCGCCGGACCACGCACCTGGACATTGACGTTGGCGTTGCCGGTCAGCGACAAGCCCTGCGCGGCAAGTTTCTCGCTGAGAAGGCCGAATGGCACCGCACCGTTGAAGTCGAGCGCCAGCGCCGGAGTGCCCACCGTCGTCACCGTGCCGCCGCCCTTGAGCCCAAGGCCGGCCCCGTCGCTGATGTTGGCGTTGAAGGCCAGCTTGTTGCCGGCAAAGGTGCCGGACGAAGAAACGCTCACCGCGCCGACGCCCGCGCCACGGGTCTGCGATGTCTGCACGCCGGCCGCGTCTATGTTGAAGGCAACCGCGGGGCTCGCCGGTGCGCCCGTCACCTTCACCGTGCCGGAAATGGAACCCGCGGCATCGAGCCCGGGCGAAAAACTGTTGGCGAGCGACATCGGCACGCGTGCCAGCACCGCATTGATGTCGAGCGCCTGCCCGACCTTGCCGGTCATCGTCGCGGTGCCGCCGCCAAGGTTGAGCACCAGCCTGTCCAACGTCGTCGTGCCATTGGCGATGCTGACGGTCGAGGCCTGGGCGATGGCCGCCTTGATGCCCTGGACGGTCGCCTGGCCTGAAGCAAGCTCGATGGTGGTCGTCCCGTTGGCTACCTTCACCCGGCCTGCCGCCTGCGCCGGAATGCCCTTGACCGTCGCTCCACCGGAAAAGCCGGTCCAGTCGCCATCGCGCTTCAAATCGACATTGATGCCGCTGATCACCGTACCGCCCGAGGTGACGGTGTCGGCGCGGATCTTGCCTGAAATCACGGGAGCGGCGAGATAATTGGCGATCAGCGCATCGACCGAGACGGCCTTCGCCTGCAGGTCGCCGCGTATGATCGAGTCGGTCGTCGCCTTGATGGCGACCTGCGGCGCCGCGCCATTCCTGGAGAAGGCGATCGTGCCGCGAACGTCGCCTTCGGCCTTTTCCAGTGCCAGTGCGGCAAGCGGCCCGATGTCGGGGAGGTCGAGCGAAATGATGCCTTCAGGCACGAACTTGTCGTCCAGCGCCAGATCGCCCGAGATTCGGTTCTTGCCCAGCGACAGCAGCAGGCCGTTGATGGCGCTCTTGCCGTTCGCCGTTGCCAGCACGGCACTCCCCTGCAGCGCCTGCCCGGCGACATTGCCGGTGAGTTGGACATTGGCCGCCGGATTGGCGGCATCGGCCTTGCCGGTAGCCGTGAGCTTCAATCCGGTGATCTCGCGCGATGCCACCGACAGTCTGTCGCTGTTGACGGTAAGCGACAGGTCGGGCGCCATGGCCGGCCCTTGCGCGCTCAGCGCGAAGGCGATGGCGCCCGTGGCATCCTTCGACAATGGCGAGATGTCGCTCAGCGCCCCCCTGATATCGGCGGTCACTTTGTTGTCGGCAAGGCTTGCCTGTCCGTCGGCGCTCAGCGCGCCGGAAGTCAGCTTCAATCCACCGATGTGGAGATTGCCGTTGGGTTCGCGCTTCAGCATGGCGCTTATCTGGGCGCGGTCGCCAAGCATGCCGCGCGCCGCCGCCGGCAAGGCCGACGATGGCGCATCCGCCTTCAGGTTGAGATCGATGGCACCGTCACGCAGCGATACGTGACCGGCCACCTGGCTGCTCAGCGCATCGCTTTTCAGCGAACCGCTGTCGATAGCCACAGTGTCGGCGCTCAGCCGGGCGCTGAGCGCGGCCGTGACCTTGCCGGCGATAAGCGGCGCGATCGTTGGATTGTCGAGCCCAACCTTGTCCACCGATACCGTTCCGGAAACCGGCCCGGCGCGATTCCGGAGATCGAATGCGTCCGAGTGCAGTGCCAGGGTCAGTCCGTCCACCTTCGCCGGGCTGGTGACGACCGAGGGCAGGATCACGGAAAGGTCCAGTCGGGCATGCGTGCTTTCGCCCGCGATTTTAGCCGATACTGATCGGACCTCGATCTTGACGGGGCTCTCGGCGCTGCCGACCGTCAGCGGCAGGCTGGGGCCCGACGAGGTCAGATCGATGGCAAAATCGCTCGCCCCGTTCGGATTGATGGTGCCTGTGGCCTGCCCGGAGACCTTGTCGCCGGACAGGGTTGCATGGTCGAGGGCGACGCCGCCGGCGATCGTGTAGCTGCCGGCCGCATCGACGGCGAGCGGTCCGAGCCCTGCCTGGCGGGTCTGGCTGGTCTGGGCACCGGCCAGTTTCGCGTTGAACCGGATATCGGGAGTTGCCGGCGCTCCGCTCACTTCAGCGATACCGTCAAGCGTTCCCGTGGCATCCAGGCCAGGCGAAAACGCATTGGCAAGCGCTGCCGGCAAGGCGGAGACCTGCGCCGCCAGATCGAGCGTCTCGCCAGCGCTGCCCGACAGCGCCACCTTGCCGCCGCCAATATCGAGCACCAGCTTCTCGATCTTGGTCGTACCGTCGGCGATGGTCAGAGCCGACGGTTCGGCAATCGCCGTCTTGATGCCGCGAACGGTGGCGTCGCCCGAGGCGATCTCGACGCTGGTCGTGCCCTCGGCGATCTTCACCCGGCCGGCAGCGGTCGCAGGAATGCCTGCTATGGTCGCGCCACCAGTGAAATCGGTCCAGTCGCCGTCGCGCTTGAGGTCGACGCCGATGCTGCTGATTTCCGTGCTTCCCGAAGTGACCGCATCGGCCTTGATGGTGCCCGAGATCGCCGGCGCCTTGAGATAATTGGCGACGAGCGCATTGATGGCGATCGCTTTGGCCGTCACCTCGCCACGCGCGACCGAGGTGCTCTTGGCATCGATGGCAATGGACGGTGCATCGCCGTCCTTGGCGAACAGGATGGTGCCGTTGATGTCGCCGGTCACCGCCTGGCCGGCGAGCGCGGCCAACTGGTCGATGGCAGGTGCGGCGAGCGTCAGCGTGCCCAGGGGCATGAATTTCTCGTCGAGCGCCAGATCGCCCGAGACCTTGTTGTCGCCCAGCGACACCAGGAAGCCATTGATCGAACGCTTGCCCTCGCTGGTCACCAGGGCCGCCTTGATGTCGAGCGGCTGGTCGTTGACGGCGCCGGTCAGCGAGACGTTGGCGGAAGGGTTCGTTATGTCGGCCTTGCCGCTCGCGCTCAGCTTGATGGCCTTCACCGTGCGGCCCGAAGCGGTCAGGCTGTCGCTGTTGGCGGTTACGGTGAAATCCGGCGCGGTCATCGCGCCGCTTGCCGACAGCGCGAAATCGACCCCGCCGGCAACCGGCACGCCGACCGTCGGCGACAACACCGAAACATCGCCCAATTTGCCCTTGATGTCGGCCTGGATGTCCGTGCCTTGCATGCTGGCCGTACCGCTGGCGCTGAGCGATCCCGAAGTGAGTTCGATGGAGTTCGCGGCGAAAGATCCCTGCGGATCGCGCGATGCCGTGGCCGAGAACTTCACCCGCCCGCCGAGTACCGAGGCGATCTGCTGGGGAAACGCGGTCGCCACGGCATCGGCATTCATTTTGAGCTGCATCGACATGTCGGCGAGCGCCACCGTCGCCGTCAGCGAGGCATTGACCGCATCGGAGCGCAGCGTACCCTGATCGATGGCAATGGCGTCCCTGCTGATCGAACCGGCCAGATCGACATTGACCTTGCCGGTGATCAGCGGCGCCAACGTCGCGACGTCGGTGTTCAGGCCGCCCGCCTCCAGCTTGACGGCAACCGGGCCGGCGCGGTTCTGGATATCGAAACCATCGGAATGGATTTGCGCCGCCAGATCGTCCAGCCGCGTGCCGCCGGCGACGATCGAAACGAAGGAGGCGCCGATGTCGACGATCGGCGCCTTGCCGTCGCCGAAGGCGCGCGCGGTGGCGTTCTTGATCGCGAGCGTGATCGGCTGCGCCTTGCTGCCGACGCTGATCACCACGGGCGGGCCCTTGGCGGCGAGTTCGACCGACAGGTCGCTGGCGCCGGCAGGATCGGCAATGCCGGACGCGGTGCCGTGCACAGCATCGCTCTCGATGCTGGCCCGGTCGATGCTGATGCCGCCCACCGACGTGGCGGTGCCCGCGACATCGAAGTTGGTCTTGCCGGCAAACAACGGCTTCAGGTTTTCCGGCAGGAAGCGGGCAAAATCGCCGTCGCCCTTTGCCTCGACATGATTGCCCTTGTCGGTGAGCTGGTGACGGCCGGTGAGCTGGGTGACGATCCGATGGTCGACGAGGAAGGTGCCGACACCGCTCCAGTTGGCAAGCGGCCCACTGCCCGAAACCACGATGTCGACTGGTGGCGCATCCGGCAGCTTGAGCAGGTTGGCAATGATGCCGCCGGCCGGCTCCGATGCCTTGAGGTCGAGGTCCAGCTTGTTGTCGGCGGGTGCGAAATGGATCTTGGCGTCGACATTGCCCTGTTTGCCATCGTGACGGGTGACATTGAGCACCGTCTGGACCGCCAGTGGCGCGGCGTCGGCCTTGAGCATTCCCTTGGCCGCGAGCTCGGCGATGCCGCTGCCGGCCAGTTGCTGGCCAAGCGCGATTTCCGGCAGCTCGATCTGCTTGATGTCGATGGAGACCGGCAGCGTCGTCGTGCCGCTCTGCGCGGGCGGCTGCGTACCGGCCACCGGCAGGCGTGCCAGTTCGACGCGATCGGCGGCGATGCGATCGGCGCTGAAGCTTTTGGACAGAAGTGCCGTCGGCGACCAGTCGACGGCCACCTTGCGCGCCACCAGCCAGGCGCCCTCACGGTCCTCAAGCACGACATGGTCGACGCTGAGATTACCCGACCAGATGCCGTTGATGCCGCTGACGGTGACCTTGCGGTCGGCGCTCGAAGCCAGCCGCGAAATGATGCCGGCGAGGTTGTCGCGCCCGCGCTCGGTCTTGGTCAGCACGACCAGCGCGCCGATCGCACCCGCGACCACGATCAGCAGCGTGTAAAGGACAATGCGAAGGATGCGCCAGACCGTTTTCATCGTCAGAACGCCTGTCCGATGCCGGCATAGATGCCGAAATGCGGATCACCTGGATCGCGGTTGAGCGGCACGGCCGCGTCGATGCGCAGCGGCCCGAACGGCGTGACGTAGCGCAGGCCGACACCGGCGCCGACCTTGACGTCGGAAAAGTTCGGAACCGACTTGGTCGACACGGTGCCGGCATCGACGAACGGCACGATGCCGATCGTGTCGGTGACGGCGATGCGCATCTCGACCGAAGTCTCGAAGAAGGACAGACCGCCGATTGGCTGGCCGGTGAAGTCCTTCGGGCCGATACCCTGATAGGCATAGCCGCGCACCGAGCCGCCGCCGCCGGAATAAAAACGCCGGTCGGCCGGGACGTTCTGCAGCCCGGTACCGACGATCGAGCCTACGGCGACCCGTTCGGCCAGCACGAATTTCGAGGCCGTGTCCAGCGATTGATAGGCCGACCCTTCGCCCTTCAGCTTGAGGAAGGCCGCACCGCTCAAAATGTCGTAGCTCGGCTCGGCATAGGCCAGCAAACGGAAGCCGGTGGTCGGATTGAGCCGGTTGTCTCTGTTGTCATAGACATACTGCAGCGGAATGCTGGCGATCAGGTATTTGTGCTTGCCGAAGGCGTCGTGAATGCGCGAATAATCGAGCGCGACCTCGGCCGACACGGTCTGCTTCTTGTCGAGTTCATAAGACAGGCCGGTGCTGCCCTTGACCGAGAAATGGTCGTAGGCGTCGGGATGTTCCAGCACCGTCTTGACGCTGGCGAAAAACTTCGACGCCGGCCCGATGACGCCGGGTTTCTCGAACATGACGCCGGCGTTGTAGTTCAGTTCGGACAGATTGTTGCTGCCGATGCCGCTGATGGCACCGTCGATGCGCAGCTTTTCGGCACGGCCAAACAGGTTGCGATGGCCCCAGTAGCCCTCCAGGCCAAGCCCCTCGGTGTTCGAAAATGTGCCGCCCAGCCCGAAATAACGCGGCTTGCGCTCGCTGACCTGAACGCCGATCGGGATGTTGCCGTCGGCATCGAGCTTGTCGGCTTCCTTGAAGGTGACACTGTTGAACACCTCGAGCGCCAGCAGCCTGTCGCGCGCGTCGCTGATTTCCTGCGGCGAGTACTGCTTGCCGCGCTTCAGCCCAGTCATGTATTCGGTGAAGTCGCGGTCGACCTTCTCGGTGCCTTCCACCGTGGTCGCGCCATAGCCGGCTACCGGCCCGGCCGCGACCGTCAGCGTCACGTCGAGCGTCGATGTGGCGTGGTCGGCGACGATCTGCCGGCCGGTCACCTTGGCCAGCGGCCTGCCCTGCTCCTTCAGCGTCCGCACGATCAGCGCCTCGGCCTTGAGCACTGCGCCCGATCCGGCGTCGCCGCCTGATATCAGCCCATAATCGGCGCTCATCAGCCCCGCCGCGTCGCCTTCCAGCCTGATGTTGCCGAGCGTGAATTTGGGGCCGGCCGAGATGGCGATCGCCACCGGAATGGGCTGCGGCCCCTTGAATTCGGCGTCCGGCGGCAATTCGTCGAGCGGCTTGCCGTCGATGGTGAGGGTGACGACGCCTTCATAACGGGCATCGGCATAAAGGGCGGCGACCAGCTGTTCACGGTCGCTGCGTGCCTTGGCCATCAGCCCGAGCGAGCCCGAAACCGGCCGGTCCTCGTCGCCTTTCAGCGCCGAGGCGTTTTCGAGCTTCTTGACCAGGTCCTTGTCGGCATCGGGCGCGGAGATGGTCACCGCATAGCGCAGGGGATCGACAATGTCGGCGTCCTCGTCGCTGGACGATCCCCACAGCTTGATGCCGAAAAGCTCGAACGCGGCCGCGGGCCTCGATTCGCAAAGCAGCGCCATCGAGCACATCATGGCCAAAAGCAGGGCGCGCGGAAGCACGCGCCCTGGCGCGATCGCTCCTGACATCTGCTCTTCATGCGCCGGCATTAAGACAACCTAGTTCGTAAAACTAAAATTGGAATGAAGTTCTGAAGCGCTCGTAAAGGGGCCACAATCCAATTGTCTGAAATAGGACGGGCTTGGAATTCACACCTTCTGCGTTTCCGCAAGAAAGCGTGATCCCCTTTCCCATGGAGGTTACTGTCCGCATACCGGTCCTTGGCCGGAAAATAAACCGTTGGCAGGCGGCACCTGCCGCGTTCGCGCGTTGACAAGCCCGACTGAAGCTTGATCATGCCCGGACGTCTGCAATTGTCTGGAGGGTGTAATGGCAATGCGCGCGGCTCGTGGTCTGTCGATTCTCGTCCTTTTTTTCCTTGCCTGGGGTAGCGTCGCGCAAGCGGCCGAGGCCCGGCGGATCGCGACGACGGACAATTCCGATTATTTCGGCTTCGATCTCCGGTCCGACCAGAACGTCACGCTCGACCAGTGCAAGACGACATGCCTCGGCGATCCGGCCTGCCGCGCCTTCACCTACAACACCAAGGCAAAATGGTGCTTTCTCAAATCCGACTATAATCAGTTGAAATCTTTCACCGGCGCGGTCGCCGGCAAGGTCGTCAGCATAGACGGCGATCCCGACATCGGCGCGCCGCCGGAACTCGCCTTCTTTCCCAACTGGATGGCCGACCAGGCCCAGCAATACCGCAACAAGCTGCTCGGCCCGGCCTTCGACAAGCCGACAGAGGGCATGGCGGCGCTGACCAATGCCGCCGAACAGGCCGTGTTGTCCGGCGACCATCGCTCCGCCATGCAGAAATACGAGGCCGCGGTCTCGGTCATGCCTGACGATGGCCAGCTCTGGCTCAAGCTGGCGCGCGAAACGCTGGCCGTGCAGCCTGCCGCCAACACCTCCGAAGCCTCGACTTTGCCGGCAAACGGCACGTCGGCCGCCTTCAACGCCTATAAGCTGCTGCGCACCACCAAGACGCGCGCCGAAGTGCTGGCGCTGCTCGGCAACGGCCTCGATAAGCGCGATCTCTACCGGCCGGCGCTGCAGGCCTATGAGGCCAGCCTTGCGCTGGAAAGCTCGCCCGCGGTCCAGGCCGACTATGCCGATCTGAAGGCCCGCAAAGGGTTCCGCGTTGTCGATCACAGCATCGATGCCGACACCAGCGCGCCGCGCATCTGTGCGCAATTCTCCGAGGAACTGGTCAAGACCGGCGTCGACTACGCGCAGTTCGTCACCGTCGACAACGCGCCGCCCAAGGGCGTCGAGGCCAAGGACAAGCAGATCTGCGTGGAGGGCCTGGAGCATGGCCAGCACTACGACGTCACCTTCCGCGCCGGCCTGCCGGCGGCGATCGGCGAAGTGACCGCCGCCCCCGTGGTGCTGTCGATCTACGTGCAGGACCGCGCGCCGTCCGCCCGCTTCACCGGCGACAGCTTCGTGCTGCCGGCCGGCGCGCGCCGCGGCATCCCGGTCGTCACCGTCAACATGAACGCCGCCGAAATGAAGCTCTACCGCATCGGCGACCGTTCGCTGGCGCAGCTTCTGTCGGGCTACCAGTTCCTGCACCAGCTCGACGGCTATGACATCTCCAACATTTCCGAGCAGATGGGCGCACCGGTCTGGCAGGGCCAGCTCGACATCGGCAACGACCTCAACAAGGAAGTCACCACCTCCTTCCCGGTCGACGAAGCGCTGCCGCAGCGCAAGCCCGGCGTCTATGTGCTGACCGCGCAGCCCGTCAACGACAAGAGTGACGACTACGGTTCGCAGGCCACGCAGTGGTTCGTCGTCTCCGACATCGGCCTGTCGACCTATACCGGCCAGGACGGGCTCAATGTCTTTGCCCGTTCGCTGGGCAGCGCCAAGCCGATTGCCGGCGCCGAACTGACGCTGGTTGCCAGGAACAACGAGGTTCTCGGCACCGCGACGTCGGATGCCGACGGCCACGCCGTTTTCAACCCCGGCCTGACGCGCGGTGACGGCGGCATGGTGCCGGCCGTGCTGATGGCCAAGCAGGGCGATAATGACTTCGTCTTCCTCGACATGGCCAAGGCCGGCTTCGACCTGTCCGACCGTGGCGTCACCGGACGCGCGGCACCAGGCGCGCTCGATGTCTATGCCTGGACCGAGCGCGGCATCTACCGCGCCGGCGAGGACGTCCATGTCGCCGCCCTTGCCCGCGATGGTGCGAGCAAGGCGGTCGAGAACCTGCCGCTGACCTTCATCTTCTCGCGCCCCGATGGCGTCGAGGACCGCCGCATCGTCAGTGACGGGGCCTCGGCCGGCGGCCATGCCGTCGACCTGCCGCTCGAACCCAACGCCATGCGCGGCACATGGTCGGTGTCGATCCACACCGATCCCAAGCAGCCGGCGGTGGCCAGCCAGATGTTCCTGGTCGAGGACTTCGTGCCGGATCGCATCGAATTCGACATGAAAGCCGACAAGCAGGAGATTGCGCGGGGCGAAACCGCCAACATCGACATCGACGGCCGCTTCCTCTATGGCGCGCCGGCGGCGGGCCTTGCGCTGGAAGGGGAGTTGACGCTGTCGACCTCTCGTGACTGGGACCGCTTTCCCAACTTTTCCTTCGGCCTCGCCGACGAGCAGTCGGCGGAGCCGACGGTCACGCCGCTCACCGACCTGCCGGTGGCCGGCGATGACGGCAAGGCGACCTTCCCTGTTACCGTCGACCAGTTGCCCTCGACCACCAAGCTGGTCGACGGCAAGGTGACGGTGCGCATGCGCGAAACCGGCGGCCGCGCCATCGAGCGCTCGCTCAACATCGGCATCCGCCCGCAAGGCCATATGATCGGCATCCGACCGGACTTCGCCGATGGCGAAGTGCCGCAGGGCGGCACCGCCAAGTTCAGCCTGATCGCCGTCGATCCCAACGGCAAGCGCGAGGCGCTGAAAGGCGCGCAGTGGACACTGGTCAAGGTCGAACGCAATTACCAGTGGTACCGCTCCAACAACTCCTGGAACTACGAGCCGGTCTCCTTCACCAAGTCGATTTCCAACGGCCAGGTTGACCTCGGCGCCAACGGCGACGCCACCGTCTCCGTGCCGGTCGATTGGGGCCAGTACCGGCTCGAGGTCGAGACATCCGATCCCGAGGGGCCGGCGACCAGCTACGAGTTCGACGCCGGCTGGTATGTCGCCTCGACGACCACCGAAACGCCTGATGGCCTGGAGATCGCCCTCGACAAGGACAATTATGCCGCGGGCGAAGTGGCGAAGCTGAAAATCTCGCCGCATTTTGCCGGCGAACTTCTGATCAACATCGGTTCCGACAAGCTGTTGAAGACCATCACGGCGACCGTACCGGCAGGCGGCGGCACCGTCGATATCCCCGTCGGTGACGATTGGGGTGCCGGCGCCTATGTCACGGCAACCCTGTTCCGGCCGGGCGATGCG
The DNA here is from genome assembly GCF_020164995.1 of Mesorhizobium sp. CO1-1-11. Classification (NCBI taxonomy): domain Bacteria; kingdom Pseudomonadati; phylum Pseudomonadota; class Alphaproteobacteria; order Hyphomicrobiales; family Phyllobacteriaceae; genus Mesorhizobium; species Mesorhizobium sp. CO1-1-11. Next base: position 17,482 of record NZ_JAIUHE010000004.1, on the reverse strand, counting down.
CAGGAAACGCGCATGCCGGCCCGCGCCATCGGCGTGAAGTGGCTGACGGTCGATCCGGGCGCCAAGAAGCTCGCCATCACGCTGACGCCGCCCGACAAGACCGTGCCGCGCCAGCAGCTGTCGATCCCGGTTTCAGTGGCCGGCGTGCAGCCGGGCACGAACGCCTATGTCATGGTTGCCGCCGTCGATGTCGGCATCCTCAACCTGACCAACTACAAGGCGCCGGATCCGGAGAACTGGTTCTTCGGCCAGCGCATGCTGGGCATGGAGATCCGCGACATCTACGGCCGCCTGATCGATGGCTCGCTGGGCACCACCGGCAAGCTCCGGACCGGCGGCGACGGCGCCAATATGCAGGCGCAGGGCAGCCCGCCCACCGAAAAGCTGGTCGCCTTCTTCTCCGGCATCGTCCAGCTCGATGCCGACGGCAAGGCGCGGATCGACTTCGATATCCCGCAGTTCAACGGCACCGTGCGCGTCATGGCCGTCGCCTGGACCAAGGAAGCGGTCGGCCATGCCCAGGCGGACGTGATCGTGCGCGATCCCATAGTGATTACCGCCGGCCTGCCGCGCTTCCTGGCGCCTGGCGACAACGCCGTCATGCGCCTCGACGTGGCCGACACAGACGGCCCGGCTGGCGACTACGCGCTGTCGATCGATACGACGGGCGACCTGTCGACCGGCGACAAGCCCCTGCCCCAGAAGCTGACGCTCGCCCAGGGCAAGCGCCAGACGCTGACCGTGCCGCTGATCGCCAGGACAGCGGGCAATGCTTCGCTCACCATCAAGCTGGCGCACGCCGACGGCACGAAGGTCGAGCAGACGCTCTATGTGCCGGTGCGCCCGGCGCAATTGCCGGTCACCACGCGCCTTGTGGTCGACCTCAAGGGCAATGGCGGCGCGCTGCGCGTCGACAAGGAACTCCTGGCGGCCAGCCTGCTCGACGGCGCTTCGGTCAGTGTCGGCGTTTCGCAGGCCGCAGCCTTCGACGTACCCTCGCTGCTGATGACACTTGATCGCTACCCCTATGGCTGCGCCGAGCAGACCACCAGCCGCGCCATGCCGCTTCTCTACGTCAACGAGATGGCATCCGGCGTCGGCATGGAAAGCGACCCTGACCTGCACGGCCGCGTCCAGGACGCGATCTACAAGGTCCTGAGCTACCAGTCCTCGAGCGGCAGCTTCGGCCTGTGGGGTCCGGGCTCCGGCGACCTGTGGCTCGACGCCTATGTCAGCGAATTCCTGACCAGGGCGCGGGAGCAGAAATACGACGTGCCGGCTCTGGCGATGAACCAGGCCCTCAACAACCTGCAGAACTCGCTCGGCTACGACCAGAGCGTACAGGACCGCGGCAGCGAGATCGCCTACGCCCTCTATGTGCTCGCCCGCAACAAAAAGGCCTCGATCGGCGATCTGCGCTATTACGCCGACACCCAGCTCGAAGCCTTCTCGAGCCCGATGGCCGTTGCCCAACTGGCGGCGAGCCTGGCGCTCTACGGCGACACGCAGCGTTCGGAGGCGACGTTCAAGACCGCGCTGCAACTCGCCAAGTCGAGCACGGACTACGACTGGTACCGCTCCGACTACGGTTCGGCGTTGCGTGACGGCGCGGCGATGCTGTCGCTGGCGGCGGAATCGAAGCCGGTATCGACCATCGTGCCCGAGCTGATCAAACTGGTGACCAGGGAACGCGCCGAAGCCCGCTGGACCAGCACCCAGGACGATTCCTGGATGCTGCTGGCGGCGCGCGCGCTGAAGGAGGGCAACGACTCCATCGCGCTCACCGTCAATGGCGCGCCGCATTCCGGCGGCTATTCCAACCAGGTCAACGGCTCCGAACTGGTCGACAGCCCGCTGGAAATCGCCAACACCGGCAAGACCCCGCTGCAGGCCGTCGTCACCACCGTGGCGTCGCCGATCCAGCCCTTGCCGGCCGGCGGTGACGGCTTCACCATCAGCCGCACCTACTACAAGCTCGACGGCACTGAAGCCAATGTGACCGAGGCAACCCAGAACGAACGCTATGTCGTCGTGCTCAAGGTCACCGAGCAGAACAGCTGGCCGTCGCGCCTGCTGGTCACCGACCTGTTGCCGGCCGGCTTCGAGATCGACAATCCAGGCCTGGTCTCCAGCGCCCAGTTGACGAACTTCTCCTGGCTGGCACAGACCGACGCCGCGCATCTGGAATTCCGCGACGATCGCTTCGTCGCGGCATTCAACCCGGCCGATGGCGACCACGACCACAATCTGACGCTTGCCTATGTCGTGCGCGCCGTGACGCCGGGCACCTACGCCCATCCGGCGGCAACGGTGGAGGACATGTACCGCCCGCAATATTCGGCCCATACAGCTACCGGCATGATGGAGATCAAGGCACCGTAAGGTGCCTTGGCGGAAATGAACGTGAGGTTCGCGCCGCCCCTCATTGCCCTGCCGGGCATTTCTCCCCGTATAGAGACGGGGAGAAAGAAGCCTGCACCAAAGCTTTCGCCAGCTTTAAACGTCGCAGGAAAGGCGCCAATGCATGCCACAGCTCCCTTCTCCCCGTCACTAAACGGGGAGAAGGTGGCGGCAGCCGGATGAGGGGCGGCGCCATGCTTTCCAAGAAACTCCTCCGTCGCGCTGCCATCGCAGTTGCCTCCCTTGCCGCCTTCTTCACGATTGCCGCCGCCACCCTCTGGCAACTCGACCGCGCCTTCCCGCCCCCGCTTCCTGAAAGGCTCACCGTCTCCACGGAAGTCCAGGACCGCGACGGCCAGCTGTTGCGCGCCTTTGCCACGCCGGACGGCTACTGGCGGCTGGAAACCCGGCTCGACCAGGTCGACAAGCAGTTCGTCGACATGCTGGTCACCTATGAGGACAAGCGCTTCTGGGACCATGACGGGGTCGACGTGCTGGCGCTGGCGCGCGCCGCCGGCCAGTTCGCAACCAGCGGCCACATCGTCTCCGGCGGCTCGACCCTGTCGATGCAGCTTGCCCGCCTGATCGAGCCACGCGAGAGCCGCAGCCTCGGCTCCAAGCTCAAGCAGATGCTGCGCGCCGTCCAGATCGAGCGGCGGTTGTCGAAGCGCGAGATCCTCGAACGCTATCTCACACTGGCGCCCTATGGCGGCAATCTGGAGGGCGTGCGCGCCGCTTCGCTCGCCTATTTCGGCAAGGAGCCAAAGCGGCTCACCGTTTCCGAAGCCGCGCTTCTGGTGGCCCTCCCGCAACTGCCGGAAAAACGCCGCCCTGACCGCAACCTGCAGATCGCCCACGCAGCTCGCGACCGTGTGCTCACCCGCATGGTCTCATCAGGCCTGATCGGCGAACGCGAGGCGGCACGCGCGGCGCTTGACGATGTGTTGGGCCTGCGCCGGCGCTTGCCGGCGCTCGCCCCGCATGCCTCTTACGCGATGCTGCCCAAGGCCGTCCCCGGCCAGCCGCTCAAGCTGACGATTCGCAAAAGCGTCCAGCAGGGACTGGAACAGGTGGCCCGCGACGCCGCCACCAGGCTCGGGCCGCGTCTGTCGGTCGCCATGGTGCTGGCCGATGCCCGCACCGGCGACATTCTGGGCGAAGTCGGCTCGGCCAATTTCTTCGATTCCAGCCGTTCCGGCTGGATCGACATGACCAAGGTCGTGCGCTCGCCCGGCTCGACGCTGAAGCCGTTCATCTATGGCCTCGCCTTCGAACAGGGACTGGTGGCGCAGGAGACGCTGATCGAGGACAGCCCGGTCGATTTCAGCGGCTACAGACCCAAGAATTTCGACATGGGCTATCAGGGCGATGTCTCGATCCGCCAGGCGCTGCAATTGTCGCTCAATGTGCCCGCGATCCGGGTGCTCGACGCGGTCGGTCCGGCGCGGCTGACGGCGCGCTTCCGCCAGGCGGGCGTCAACCCGATCCTGCCGGTCAATGAGGCGCCGGGGCTGGCCATCGGGCTTGGTGGCGTCGGCGTCACGCTGCGCGACCTCGTCCAGCTCTATACGGGGCTCGCCAATGGCGGCAAGACGCACTCGCTGCGCGACGGCACCGAACCGGCCAATGCCGTGAGTTCGACCGCCACCATCCTCAGCGACCAGGCCAATTGGCAGATCATCGACATCCTCTCCGGAGTAAAACCGCCGGAAGGTGCCTTGCAGCGCGGCATCGCCTACAAGACCGGAACCTCCTACGGCTACCGCGACGCCTGGTCGGTGGGCTTCGATGGCCGCTATGTGCTGGGCGTCTGGGTCGGCAGGCCCGATGCCGGCGCGGTGCCGGGCCTCTCCGGCTATGTCTCGGCCGCCCCGATCCTGTTCGAAGGCCTTGTCCGCTCGGGCCTCGCCACCGTACCGCTGCCAGGCAAACCGCCCGGTGCCTTCACACCCAAGCGCGAGGACCTGCCTGTGACGCTCGCCCGCTTCGGCGCCGGCGCGGATGGCCTGGTGCAGGCGACGCCGACCGAACCGGCGCCGAGCATCATCTTCCCGCCGGACGGCGCCCGCGTCGATCTCTCCACCAACTCGGCCGACGCCTCGCCGCTGGTGCTGAAATTGCAAGGCGGCCGCGCCCCGTTCCGCTGGCTGGCCAATGGCAAGCCCCTCATCGGCCTCGACCGCCGCCGCACCGCGACCTGGCTGCCCGACGGCGCGGGCTATTCGACGCTCACCGTCATCGACGCTGCTGGACGGGCGGCCAGTGTGAAGGTCTTCGTCCAGTGAAAGCGATCCTTGAGTAGTATGCGCCAGGCGATTCAGCGCATTGGCTTTTGTGCGCTGATGATTGCCGGCTCGGCCCTGCCGGTGCGTGCCGGTCCCCTCCCCGCGGGTTTCGTTCGCCTCGCCGATGTCGCCCCATCGATCCGCCAGGACATTCGCTACGCCAACGCCGACAATTTTCTGCACCGCAAGGTGAATGGCTATGACGCGCCGGTCTGCATTTTGACCCGGGAGGCCGCCGAGGCACTTTCCAGAGTCCAGCGGGCGATCGCCACCAGAGGCCTGACGCTGGTCGTCTTCGACTGCTATCGCCCTGCCCGCGCCGTTGCCGACATGGGCGAATGGACGGCCGCGGGTGGACCGCCGGACCCGCAATGGTATCCGAAGGTCAAGCGTGGCGATCTCATCGCCAAGGGCTATGTCGGCGAACTGTCCAGTCATTCGCGCGGCTCGACCGTCGATGTTGCCATCGCGCCTGTCGACAGTACGCCCGTGCCGAAACCGGCCTGCGGCGCGATCGATGCCGACACCCTCGATTTCGGCACCGGCTTCGATTGTTTCGACCCGATGAGCGAGACCGCGCGTCGCCCGCTCGGCGCCAAAGCCGCGGCAAACCGAAAGCTGCTCGTCGATGCCATGCGTGCTGGCGGGTTCAAGAACTACGCGCGCGAATGGTGGCATTTTGCGCTGGCCCGGGAGCCATTTCAAAAGCAGCGCTTCGATTTCCCGGTGACCGTCGAGTAACCTGCCCAACCAGCCTTGCCCAACCAGCCTTGCCCGGCAACCGCGCATCCCTAGATAGGCCGGATGGTGGGCCGACTCCGGCGCGGAGCGACCGCGAGCAAAATAGTTCTCACAACAGCGACAGATCGCCGAAGATTTTCTTCAGAAGGACAAAAAAGGCAACATTCAATGCATCTTATTTCTATCAATTAGCTAGATTTGGCGCGGGTTCAACGGAGGCAGAAATGACCAAACCTCATTTCAGGAAACTGCTCGGCGCACTGGTCGCCACATCTGTTCTATCAGGCACGCTCGGTTTCGCATTTGCCGAAACCACCATTCTCAATGTGTCCTACGATCCGACGCGCGAGCTCTACAAGGCCTATGACGAGGCCTTCACCGCGCATTGGAAGGCGGAGACCGGCGAGACGGTGACCATCCAGCAGTCGCATGGCGGATCGGGTGCCCAGGCCCGCGCGGTGATCGATGGCCTCGACGCCGATGTGGTGACGCTGGCGCTCGAAGGCGACATCAACGCCATCGTCTCGAAGTCAAAGAAGATCAATCCAGACTGGCGCACCAAATTCGAAAACAATTCGGCGCCCTACACCTCGACGATCATCTTCCTTGTCCGCAAGGGCAATCCCAAGGGCATCCACGACTGGAACGACCTCGTCAAGGACGGCGTCCAGGTGATCACGCCCAACCCCAAAACCTCGGGCGGCGCACGCTGGAACTATCTCGCGGCCTGGGCCTATGCCAACGCCAATGACGGCGGCGATGAAGCCAAGACCAAGGAATTCGTCGGCAGGCTCTACGCCAATGCTCCCGTGCTCGACACCGGTGCGCGCGGCTCGACCGTGACCTTCGCGCAAAAAGGCCTGGGTGACGTGCTGATCGCCTGGGAAAACGACGCCTATCTGGCGCTCGACGAGTTCGGCGCCGACAATTTCGACATCGTTTATCCGCCGACCTCCATCCTGGCCGAGCCACCGGTGGCCGTGGTCGACGCCAATGTCGACGCCAAGGGCACACGCAAGGTGGCCGAGGCCTATCTGAGCTACCTCTATTCCAAGGAAGGCCAGACCATCATCGCCAAGAACCATTATAGGCCGTCCAAGCCCGAACTGGTTCCGCCCCAGGATCTCGCCAAGCTGCCTCCGATCAAGCTGATCACCATCGACGATCCGCTTTTCGGCGGCTGGAAGAAAGCGCAGCCTTATCATTTCGGCGACGGTGGTATATTCGACCAGATCTACAAGCCGGCCCAGTGAGCTAAACCTAGATCGGGACGACATGACCACAGCACCCGCGCGGGCGGGGTGGCGGTTCAGACAGCCGAGCGTCATTCCGGGTTTCGGATTGACGCTCGGCTTCTCGCTTGCCTACCTCATCCTCATCATCCTCATCCCGCTATCCGGGCTGATCTGGCGTTCGGCCGCTCTCGGCTGGGTCGATTTCTGGGCCATCGCCACCGATCGCCGCACGATCAACGCCCTTCGAATCAGCTTCGGCACGGCGTTCATCGCGGCTGTCGTCAATGTCGTCTTCGGCACGCTCGTCGCCTGGGTGCTGGTGCGCTACCGTTTTCCCGGCCGCCGCATCGTCGACGCCATGGTCGACCTGCCCTTCGCGCTGCCGACGGCGGTGGCCGGCATCGCGCTGACCACGCTCTACGCGCCGAATGGCTGGATCGGCAAATTGCTGATGCCGCTCGGCATCAAGGTCGCCTACACGCCGCTCGGCATCGTCATTGCGCTGATCTTCATCGGCCTGCCCTTCGTCGTGCGAACCGTGCAGCCGATCATGGAAGAGATCGACAAGGAAGTGGAGGAAGCCGCAGCCACCCTCGGCGCCAGCCGCTTCCAGATCATCACCCGCGTGCTCTTTCCCGGCCTGGCGCCGGCCATCATCACCGGCTTCTCGCTGGCCTTCGCGCGCGGCGTCGGCGAATACGGCTCGGTCATCTTCATCGCCGGCAACCTGCCCTACAAATCCGAGATCGCGCCGCTTCTGATCGTCATCCGGCTCGAGGAATACAATTACCCGGCGGCGACCGCGATCGCCGCGATCATGCTGGCGCTGTCGTTCATCATGCTGTTGATCGTCAATCTGGTGCAGACATGGAGCCGCAAGCGCTATGGCTGATCCCGAGATCAAATCATACGAACCGTATCATGAGAGCCGCTCGGCGGCGGTGACCGAGAGCCGGCCGGCACGCGCCGTGCTGATGGCCATCGTCTTCGTCTTTCTCGCCGTCTTCCTGCTGCTGCCGCTGATCATCGTTTTCAAGGAAGCTTTCGCCAAAGGCGTTGGCACCTACCTGCAATCGCTAAGCGATACCGACACGCGTTCGGCGATCCGCCTGACCTTGCTGGTGGCCGCGATCTCGGTCCCGCTCAACATCGTCTTCGGCATCTCGGCCGCCTGGGCGATCGCCAAGTTCGAGTTCAAGGGCAAGGCCTTCCTGACCACGCTGATCGACCTGCCCTTCTCGGTCTCGCCGGTCATTTCGGGTCTGGTCTACGTGCTTCTCTTCGGTGCTCAAGGGTTGCTCGGCGAGTGGCTGAAGGCACATGGCATCCAGATCCTGTTCGCCGTGCCGGGCATTGTGCTGGCCACCATCTTCGTCACCTTCCCCTTCGTCGCGCGCGAACTGATCCCGCTCATGCAGGAACAGGGCAATGGCGACGAGGAGGCGGCGCTGTCGCTTGGCGCCAATGGCTGGCAGGCCTTCTGGTACGTGACCTTGCCTAACGTCAAATGGGGCCTGCTCTACGGCGTCCTTTTGTGCAATGCGCGCGCCATGGGCGAGTTCGGCGCGGTTTCGGTGGTGTCGGGCCACATACGCGGCCTGACCAACACCATGCCGCTGCATGTCGAAATCCTCTACAACGAGTACAACGCCGTCGGCGCCTTTGCCGTCGCTTCCTTGCTTGCCGGGCTGGCGCTCGTCACGCTGGTCTTGAAAACACTGCTCGAGATGCGCTACGGCGCCGAACTCGCCGCGACGCGCGGACATTAGAAGGTTCATTGCATGGAAGTTCGCGTTGCCAACGTGCGCAAGGAGTTCGAGCGGTTTCCGGCGCTCCACGATGTCTCGCTCGACATCAAGTCGGGCGAACTGATCGCGCTGCTCGGACCGTCCGGCTCCGGCAAGACGACGCTGCTCAGACTGATCGCCGGGCTGGAACGCCCGACGCGTGGGAAAATCTTCTTTGGTGACGAGGACGCTTCGCAGAAATCGATCCAGGAGCGCAACGTCGGCTTCGTCTTCCAGCACTACGCGCTGTTCCGCCACATGACGGTGGCCGACAATATCGGCTTCGGCCTCAAGGTGCGGCACGGGCCGACGCGGCCGCCGACCGCCGAAATCCGCCGCCGCGCCTCCGAGCTTCTCGATCTTGTCCAGCTTTCAGGGCTGGAGAAGCGCTATCCGGCGCAGCTTTCGGGCGGCCAGCGCCAGCGTGTGGCGCTCGCCCGCGCCATGGCCATCGAACCCAAGGTGCTGCTGCTCGACGAGCCGTTCGGCGCGCTCGATGCGCAGGTGCGCCGGGAACTGCGTCGCTGGCTGCGCGAAATCCATGACCGCACCGGCCACACCACCGTCTTCGTGACCCACGACCAGGAAGAGGCTTTGGAGCTTGCCGACCGCGTCGTGGTGATGAGCCAGGGCCGCATCGAACAGGTCGGCACCGCCGACGACATCTACGACACGCCGAACTCGCCTTTCGTCTACGGCTTCATCGGAGAATCGAGCTCCCTTCCCGTCAAGGTCGAGAATGGCGAGATCTGGCTGGCCGACCGTCCGATCGGATTGTCGGCGCCGCATGCGCCCGAGGGCGACGCGATGCTCTACTTCCGGCCGCATGACGTCGAACTGCTGGACGGCTGCAGCGGCTGCATCGCCGGCACCGTGGCCGCCAGCCGCCGCGTCGCCGGCACAAGGCGCGTCGAGCTCGAGATCGGCGGCGAACGCCAGCGGGTCGAGATCGAACTGCCGGTCGATCATCCGGCGGCGCAGAAGAGCCGCGTGGCGTTCCGGCCGGGGCGCTGGAAGCTGTTTCCGGCTGCGTAGCGATAGGACCGCCGTCAATCCCTATCCCGGTCGAGGGCGGCCGCCTACCCTTTCACCAGGCCTTTCAACGACAGCACCAATGTCATGGGATTTTTCGGGGAAGCCGCAAAGCCATGGCGCTCATAAAAGGCTTTCGCTTCGTCCGATATCGCATGAACAAAAATTCCGCGTATCCCGAGGATCGTCGCGGCTTGACCGGCGCGCAGGACGGCATCTTGCAGAAGCGCTGCACCCAGTCCCTTCCCTTGCCAGCCTGTGCCCACCGCGAGACGCCCGAGCACGACCATTGGAATGGGATCCGGCATGTTGCGCCGAACAATGCCGGGCGCTTCCGCTAGGTCAAGCCCGCCCGAAGACAGGCAGTAGTAGCCGACAACGCGTATGCCTTCCGCGACCACATAAGTACGAGATGCGCCACTGACCTGGTTGGCCCGCGCGCGGCGGCGAAGCCATTGGTCGAGACTTTCCGTTCCGCTTTGGAAAGGTTCGAGATCGTGGTTCTCGGCCAGCGGCGTGGGCGCCGACAGCATCAGTCCTGCCATGGCTTGGGCACGTTCATAAGACGCGCAAAACCTTCCCCGCTTGGCGGTTCATCGAGGATGTCGAGATAGTGCCGGTAACTCTCGGCATCCACCTTGATCAGTGTTTGGTCGAGGAGCGTATCCTCGGCCGCGCGGTAGGCGGCATCGATCATGAAATCGGAACGGGTTTTCCCGCGTAGCTTCGCGGCGCGGTCAATCAGTATGCGCATATCCTCGCGAATGCGCAGATTGACAGGCTTAGCGTGAGTTTCGGCTGCGGCTTTCGCCATGGAGGGCTCCTTTCCTTCACCATAACATGCCGCATACACAATGTGTATCTATTTGTCCTTTCCATTGGGAAAAGGTTGACGTGAACCGAGCTCCAATATGATGCCGCTCAAAAGAAAAACCTAGGATCAGCCTGTCTAGGAAACGGTTTTCTAGCAACGAGTGCCAAGCCCTGAATCTATGCCTCGCCGCCCCTTTGTACCCTCGCTATGCTCGAACGATAAAACATTACATCCGGAGCCATTTCATGAAGCGATTTTTCCTCGGCGTTGCCGTCGCAGCCGGCCTCATCCTCGCATCCTCCCAGGCTTGGTCGGCCGACAAGCTGCTCAACGCCTCCTATGACGTCGGCCGCGAACTCTTCGTGCAGGTCAACAAGGCCTTTATCGCCAAGCATCCGGGCGTCAGCGTCGACCAGTCCCATGCCGGCACCTCGGCGCAGGCGCGTGCCATAGCCGAGGGCCTCGGCGCCGATGTCGTCACCTTCAACCAGGTCACCGATGTCGACTTCCTGGTCAAGAAGGGCCTCGTCTCGACCGACTGGCAGAAGGATTTTCCCGACAACGCCTCGCCCTTCTATTCGCTGCCTTCGTTTCTCGTCCGCGCGGGCAATCCCAAGCACATCAAGGACTGGAACGACCTCGTGCGCGACGATGTGCAGGTGATCTTTCCCAATCCGAAGACGTCGGGCAATGCGCGCTACACCTATCTGGCGGCCACCGCCTACGCCAAGGAAGCCTTCAAGGGCGACGACGCCAAGGTGAAGGAGTTCATTACCAAGCTGTTCAACAACGTGCCGATCTTCGACACCGGCGGGCGCGCCGCGACCACCACCTTCGTGCAGCGCGAGATCGGCGACGTGCTGATCACCTTCGAATCCGAGACGCGCGGCATCCGCAAGGAATATGGCGACGACAAGTTCGAGCAGGTCACCCCTTCGGTCAGCCTGCTGGCGGAATTCCCGGTGGCGATCGTCGACAAGGTGGCCGACGAACACGGCACGCGCGACCTGGCCAAGAGCTATCTCGACTTCCTCTACACGCCCGAGGGCCAGGGCATCGCCGCCGAGAATGGCCTGCGCGCACGCGACGCGGCTGTCGCGGCCAAATACAAGGCCGATTTTCCGGACGTGCGCCTGCTGACGGTGGAAGACGTCTTCGGCGGTTGGGACAAGGTCCAAAAAGAGCATTTCGCCGCCGACGGCCTGCTCGACCAAGCTTATGGCAGCCGGTAAAGTTTCAGCGGTCCGATAGAAAGATCAGGAGAGCCGGCCCCGGGGCCGGCTTTTCTTGTTTAGGCAGACGATAGGGCAATCCGGCGCCTTCGTGCAAAACGTTACGAACAATCAACGCGTATGTGCCAAACATGCCTTTGCAATGGCTTGTTTTCGCGAAACGGCAGGGTGTGGAAGCAATGCCGTCATCATTTGCACACAAACAGCCGCCAGATGCGGGGTGGTTGGGGCTTCAACGGGTTGACTCGGGCATGCTGACGAAAAAAGGCAAATACGGCCTCAAGGCCCTCGTGCATCTTTCCAATCTTCCGGTTGGCCAATTGGCCTTCGTCAACGACATCGCCGTCGCCAACAACATCCCGAAGAAATTCCTCGATGCCATACTGGGCGAATTGCGCAACGCCGGCTTCGTCCAGAGCCGCAAGGGCAAGGAAGGCGGCTATCGCCTCGCCCGCCCCGCTTCCGAGATCAAGATCGGCCATGTCGTGCGCGTGCTCGACGGTCCGCTGGCGCCGATACCTTGCGCCAGCCGCACGCAGTACCAGCGCTGCGAGGATTGCGACGAAGCGACCTGCCAGGTCCGGCACATGATGCTGGAAGTGCGCCAGGCGATCGCCGAGGTGCTGGACAACCGCAGCCTCGCCGCCATGCGCGATGCCGACAACGACGATTTTCCGGTCGAGTTGACATCCCAGATCTAGAGCCGGGCGAATGAGGCTGTCGAGGTTCACGAAATCCCGAAAAGCCCGCCGCAAGCCATCGGCAGCCAGCTTCCGCACCGAGATCATCACCGACGTCTTTGTCCCCGAATATGCCGAGGACGTGCGCTTCTTCAGCCGCAAGCAGCTTAACGCCGGCAAGCTCCGCCGCTTCTCCACCAGGGATCTTCGCGAAAGCCTGGCCGCCCTCTTCTACCTCGCGGTCGCGGCGGTGCTGCCGGTGCGCTGGTGGTCGCCGATCTGCGATTGGGCGTCGAGGTTTCGCCTGAAGCGCCATATGCGCAAGGATTTCCCCGGATATGCCGCCGCAACGCGCGCGGTGCTCGGCAGCGACATCGATGCGCGCAAGCTGTTCGAGGCATTGCTCGCGGCGCGCCATCGCCGCCGCATGGAGCTTGCCGCGCATCTGGTCGCCCGTCGCTGGACGCCGGCGATCCGGCTGGAAGGGCTCAAGGATTTGCAGGCCGCTTTGCAACGCGGCCATGGCGCGATCCTCTGGTGCGATCAGTTCACCGCCCAGACAATGATCGGCAAGCGCGCCATGCATGAGGCCGGCATCGAAGCGCATCAGGTCAGCGTCAACACGCATGGCGTTTCCGAGACGGCATTCGGCCAGCGCTTTCTCAACCCGCCAATGGTTCGTGTCGAGAACCGGTTCCTGAAAAGCCGGATCGTCTTCGACCGTGACGACGCCTATCAGGTCACCATCCGCATTCAGAAGATGCTGAGGCAGAACGGCGTAGTGATGATGACCAACACAATCCACGCCGGCTCGACCTTCACCGAAACCGCGCTTGGCGAAAGCGGCTGGACGCACCTTGCCTCGGCACCGGCGAATTTCGCCGCGCGCGGCAAGACGGCCCTGTTTGCGATGTCGACCTTCGAGGTCGTTCCCTTCCGGGAATATCGCGCCGTCTTGAGCCCCGAGCTGGTGCCGGCGGCACCGGCGCTCCAGGCAGCGGACACAGTCAGGGACGGCGCCAAGAACATGGCCCTGCAGGCACGCTACATCTTGCTCAAACGCGACCGCCTGCTGCAGGCGCTGAAAGAGTGCCCCGAGCAGATGATGTCCTGGTCGCGCCATGAGCGGTTGACGGAAGCCCAGGACGGCATCGGCATCAGCGCCGAAGAAGGCTCATGACGGGCGTATCAAGCGCATTGCCTGGGCGACGAGTTCGTCGACCGGCCGTGTCGCGTCGAGCGTCAATGCCCGCTCGTCTTGCCCCGGCGGCTCGAGGATGGCGAACTGGCTGTCAACCAGGCTTGCCGGCATGAAATGGCCCTTGCGGTTGCCAACGCGCCGCCGCGCGGTGGCGGGATCGATCTCCAGATAGAGGAAGACGATATCAGGGCAAAAACCGCGCAGGCGCTCGCGATAACCGCGCTTCAGCGCCGAGCAGGCGGCGACCACACCTTGCCGCTTGCCGATCGATGCCTGGATCTGCTCGCCGATCGCGTCGAGCCAGCCTTCGCGCAGTTGATCGGTGAGCGGCTCGCCGCGTGCCATGCGGGCGACGTTTTCGGGCGGATGCAGCCTGTCGCCCTCGATGAAGACGGCACCGAGCGCGGTGGCCAGCGCGATGCCGACGGCTGACTTGCCGCAGCCGGCGACACCCATCACCACGATGGCCGCTGGCGCCAAACCGGAAGCGCCCGTCGGCGCCTGCGCTGCGTTTTCGTCCACCGTCAGCGGCTCGCCGGTGCGCGGCCATAAAGCAGGAGCATGGCGACGATGACGACGCCATAGATGATCTGCCGTCCCGCCTCCGGCATCTGCATGACCGAGAGGATGGATTGCAACAGCGTGATCAGGATCACGCCGGCGACGGTGCCGAGATAGGAGCCGCGCCCGCCCAGGATCGAGGTGCCGCCCAGCACCACGGCTGCGATCGACGGTAGCAGATAGGCATCGCCCATCGACTGCGCCGCCTTGGAGGCGTAGCCGGCCAGCAGCACGCCGCCGAAGGCGGAGAGCCCTCCGGAGACAGCGAAGGCGATCATCACCACGCGTCTCGTGTCGATGCCGGAGAGATAGGCGGCACGCTCGCGGTTGCCGATGCCATAGACCGCGCGGCCGAAGCCGGTGCGCGTCAGCACGAACACCATCGCGATCCCTATAAGCGCCCAGATGATGACGGCGTTGGGGACGCCCGGAATGGTGAAGCCGGTGGCCAGGTAGCGCATGGCGCCGGTCGCCGAATCCTGTGGCGAGAAGCCGCCGGTGTAGACCACCATCAGCCCTTGCGCGACGGCATTGGTGGCGAGCGTGATGATCATTGAGGGAATGCGCAAATAGGCCACGCCGATGCCGTTGACGATGCCGATCAGCACGCCGCAGAAGATGCCGAACGGGATCGCCAGCACCACCCCGGCCGGACCGTAGGCGGCCGCCGCGCAGGCCATCATCGCGCCCGCCGCCACCGACCACGGCACCGACAGGTCGATCTGGCCGAGCAGGATGACCAGCATCATGCCGGTGGCGATGACGCCGAGGAACGAGGCCACCTTGAGCTGCTGCAGGAGATATTCAGGCGACAGGAAGCTGCGTGAATAGAGACTGCCGACCAACAGCAGCACCACGATGCAGGCAAAGGCGGTCAGCACCGCCGGGTCGGCGCGGCGGATGAATTTCGGCATGCGGCCGGCAATGCCGCCCAAGGTCGTCTCGCTCACAGGAACCACTCCAGCCGGTTGCGGACCCGAAACAGGGCGAAGGCGCCGAGGCTGACGGCGACCAGCAGGATAACGCCCTGGAACAGCGGCTGCCAGAGCGGATCGAAGTCGAACACGAACAACAGGTCGCCGATGGTGCGGAAGGCAAGGGCGCCGAAGATGGCGCCGATGGCGCTTCCCTTGCCGCCGAACAGCGACACACCACCCAGCACGACCGCCGCGATCGAGAACAACGTGTAGGAGTTGCCGCTCGCGTAGGCAGCCTCGCCCGTATAGGTGAAGAAGGTGAGGAACAGCCCGCCGATCGCCGCCAGCAGCCCGGCCAGCGTATAGGCGGCGAACTTGCCGCGCCGGATCGGCACGCCGGACATATAGGCCGCCGTTTCCGAAGAGCCCGCCGCGTATGCCGCGCGGCCGAGGATCGAGCGGCTGAACGGCACCCAGATCACCAGCACGATGGCGAGCAGCACCACCAGGCTCGCCGGCACAAAGCCGAACACGCGGCCGGTCAGCGCGTCGGCCAGGTCCTCATTGACCGAACCGCCCGGGAAAGGTCGCAACAACAGTCCGATACCGTAGTAGACAGCCCCGGTGGCGATGGTGGCGACGATCGGCTGCAGCCGCCCATAGATGACGATGGCGCCGTTGACGGCGCCGCACAGAAGGCCCGCCACAAGCACGGCGATGACGCCGAGCGTGGTCTGCAACGGCGTGCCTACCACCAGCCAGGAGGCCAGGCAGTTGGTGAGCAGGAAGATCATGCCCACGGACAGGTCGATGCCGGAGGTGATGACGACCAGCGTCTGCGCCATGGCGACAAAGGCAAGCAGCACGCCCTTGTTCGCCGCCGTCTGCACGACATTGGCGGTGAAGCCCGCCGGGTGGTTCGAGGTGTAGATGACGAACATGACGATGAAGATGCCGAGCGCCAGCAACGTTCCGCGCTGCTCGGCCAGCCAGTAGCGCCAATCTTTCACACGCTTGCTCCCAGGCCCACCGGGCTCTCCTCGCCATGGATGTTGAGCGCGCTCGCGATCAGCGCCCGCTCGGTGATCTCGCCGCCGACCAGCTCGCGCTTGACGGCGCCGTCATAGAGCACCAGGACCCGGTCGCAGCAGCCGATCAGTTCGTCATAGTCGGTCGAATAGAACAGGATCGCCGCGCCCGCATCCGCCAGCTTGCGCATCAGCTGATAGATCTCCTGTTTGGTGCCGACATCGATGCCGCGTGTCGGGTCGTTGAGCAGGATGATGCGCGGCTGGCGCATCAGCCATTTGGCGATCACCACTTTCTGCTGGTTGCCGCCCGACAGCGCGCCGACCGGAATGTCGAGGCCGGCCGTCTTGATCGCCAGCAGGCCGACCATGTCGTCGATCAGCCGCTGTTCGGCGGCGCGATCGATGACGCCGCCTTTCGACAGCCGATCGAGCGCGGCGAAAGACAGGTTTTCGCGCACCGTCATCGGCAGCATCAGTCCTTCGGTCTTGCGGTCCTCCGGGATGAGCGCCATGCCGACGCTATCCTCGCGGGCCGCTGCCGGGCTGGTGATCGTCACTGGCTTGCCGTCGATCAGCACCTCGCCGGAGAGGCCGCGCAGCACACCGAAGAAGGCGAGCAGCAATTCGCGCTGGCCCTGGCCGTCCAGCCCGCCGAGGCCGACCACCTCGCCTGCCCCGACTGTCAGCGAGATATCGTGCAGCCGGTCGGCCCAGGACAATCTGCGCGCCTCGAGCCGGGGGGCGGCGCCAGTGGGTGCCGCCGCCGGCTTGGGCGGAAAGATATGGCTGTATTCACGGCCTATCATCAGCTCGACC
Source organism: Mesorhizobium sp. CO1-1-11 (assembly GCF_020164995.1). NCBI lineage: Bacteria > Pseudomonadati > Pseudomonadota > Alphaproteobacteria > Hyphomicrobiales > Phyllobacteriaceae > Mesorhizobium > Mesorhizobium sp. CO1-1-11. Next base: position 750 of record NZ_JAIUHE010000004.1, on the reverse strand, counting down.
ACCTCGTTGTCGCTCTTCGAGCCGGCCTCGTAGCTGGCGACATTGCGGCCATTGCGGAACACGGTGCAATGATCGGCCAGTTCGGCGATCTCATTCATGCGGTGCGAGATGTAGAGCAGCGCCAGCCCTTCCGAGCGCAGTCGTTTCAAGACGCCGAAGATCTTCGCGACATCCGCCGCCGTCAGCGCCGAGGTCGCTTCGTCGAGGATGAGGATGCGCGGTTTCCTGGCCAGCGCCTTGGCGATCTCCACCATCTGCCGTCGTGACAGCGGCAGGTCCTTGACCAGCGCCAGCGGATGGATGTCACCGGCACCCGCGCGCGCCAGCGCGTCCTCGGCGATGCGCCGCTGCGCCTTGCGGTCGATCATGCCGAAGCGTTTGGGCGGATCGGAAATGACGATGTTGTCGGCGACGCTGAGTTCGGGGATCAGCGACAGTTCCTGGAAGATGCAGACGATGCCGGCCTTGTTCGCCGCACCCGGCGACGCGAAGGTCACCTCGCGCCCGTCCAGCGTCATTTGGCCCTCGTCGGGCGCCACGACACCGGCCATGACCTTGATCAGCGTCGACTTGCCGGCCCCGTTTTCACCGAGAATGGCGTGGATGCTGCCGGCCTCGACCGTCAGTTCGGCCTTTTCCAGCGCCCGCACGCCGCCATAGCGCTTGGACATGCCTTCCATGCGAAAGAGTGGAGCCGCACCGTCCATCAACCCTCCCCAGGGCGATTGTGGGATTGCAGGCTGGGGGGGG
>NZ_JAIUHE010000039.1:0-20887 GCF_020164995.1 Mesorhizobium sp. CO1-1-11 | reverse complement strand
ATTTCAGGTCGACTCGACCTGAAATCATCCGGCTCTAGCGCGATACGAAGCAGTTGCCGCCCGCGGTCTTGTAGCTGGTGCACAAATTGATCGCATCGTTGCGCGACTGAGCCGGAACGCGCACGCGGTAGAACGTGCCCTTGCCGGCGATCTCGGCCTTGACGATGTTGGCCGTGCGGCCGGAGAGCACGCTGCCGAAGCGGCGCTGCAGGTCCTGGTAGGTCGACTGGGCACTCTCTACCGTCGGCTGAGAAGCGATCTGCATCGACCACGAACCGCTGCCGGTCGCGGTCGAGGCGGGATCGATGGAAGCGACCTGATCTGGCTTGACCTCGCCGACCACGTCGACCGGCTGGTCGGACGGACGCTGCGGCGCGATCGCAACCTTGGCCGGCGTGTTGGCCGACTGCGGCTTGGCTTCAGCCTTGGCAGGCTTGGCGGCGGGCTTCAGAGCCGGCTCATCGTCGGCCTGCGCGGCGGCGGGCGCCACGGTGCCAGTCTGGTCGGTGCCAGTCTGGGCGGTACCGGTCTGGGCGGCGCCAGTCTGGGCGGCGCCAGTCTGGTCGGCCCCGGTCTGGTCGGTATTGGCCTGCGCGGCAGGCGCCACATGCTGTGGTGCCGGATCGGTCGGCTCCGCCGCGGCGACCTGGGGTGCGGCCGGTGCCGGATCCTCACGCGCCACCAGCGAGCCGTCGGACTTGACCACCATGGTCCTGACCTTGCGCGGCGCAACGGCAACGACATCGTTGCTGGTGCCCTTGTCGGCTTCCTGCAGGACCTGCGCGATGCGATCCTCCGACTTCGGCGTGGGCGCCGCTATGTTGGCGGGGGCCGCACCAGCGGTCGAGACGTCGCCTGCGCCATCCGTGCCGGCGGCGGCGTTCTGGTCGGGAGAAAGATCGACGGCGCGGGCCGGGTCCTTCGCCTGCACGTCCACCGGCTCCTCGGCGTTGGTGACGAGCTTCTGCTGGACCGGCTCGGCCGGCTTCGCGCCCTTGACCACCGCGTCATAGACCTTGTTGTCCTGGTTCGGCACCACGGTGCCGCCCGGATTTTCCGGCTTGATCTTGATCGGTGAATTATCGGCCTTGACGATCACCGGAGCCTCACTGCCGCCCTTGCCGCCGAAAGACAGCGCAAAGGCGCCAAGACCGCCCGCGACCGCCACGGCACCGACTATCGCCGCGATGAAGAGGCCGCGCCGGCCGGACGACCGGGCGGCTTCCCGCTCGCCGAGACCCGGAACCGACATCGCTTCGTCCAGTTCGGGATCGTAGTCGAGTTCATCGACGGTGAAATCGTCCGCCTGCGAGATCGGCTGGCTGCCGGGCAGATCATCGAAGCCTTCAGCAGCATCGGCATAGGTCGAGGCCGCCGCCGCGCGGGCAGGCATTTCCGCCGGCCGTGCCGCATAGGTCCGCGCTTCCGGCTGATAGGCCGGCCTGGATTCTTCATATCCCGGATTGACCGCGTCATATCCCGGATTGACCGCGTCATATCCCGGATTGACCGCGTCATATCCCGGATTGACCGCGTCATATCCCGGATTGGCGTTGCCATATCCCGGATTGACCGCGTCATATCCCGGATTGGCGTTGCCATATCCCGGATTGGCCGCGCCGTATCCCGGATTGAACCCGGCATTGTAGGATTCATCCGCATAGGCGGCGCTGCTGGCAGAAGCAGGCGCGACCTCCACCGAATTCATTTCAGTCAGAAGGCTGGCGAATTCGGCGTCGAGATCGTCATAACCGGATGCTACCGGCTCATCGTCCTCGAAATGCAACTCTGGAATGTCGAGATCGTCGGCCAGCGCCACGACGCGCTCCGGCACATCGACCGTCTCGACATCGGGCATCTCTTCATAACGCGAGGACTGCTGCGCCTGCGGTGCCGATGGAGCCACGTAGGGAGCGGCTGCAACCGGCTCGGCCGGCCGGTAGGACGGCACGGCGGCCGTTTCCGGTGCTGCCGTCCAGGCCGCCATCGAGGCGGCAGGCTGCGCGGCAAATGCCGGCTGTTGGGGAACCGGTGTCACGCGGCTCCACGAACGGGCCGGCTCCGACGGCGCGGAGCGTTCCGCCAGCCAATCGAGCGAATCGGCTTGATCCTGCGGGGAAGCTGTTTCCTCACGCGGGTCGATACCCTCGGCCCGGGTGGCGTCGATGGCGCCATTGTCGAAATTGACCTCGCCCTGTTCAGCGGTCTCCGAGCCGAAATCATGGTCCTGAAGCTCGTCGAGCAGCAGGTCGTCGAGGTCGACGTCGGCGGCCTGGTCGGAACCGGACTGATGCACATCCTGGGACGCTGCTTCATCGAGATCCCAGTCGAGATCACCAACAAGATCGACAGGTTCCTCCGCGGCCTTTGCAGTCGAGACGAGTGGCGGCTGAACAGGCGCGGCGGCCGGCTGGGGCACGACCGGCTGAGCCATGGCCGGCTCCCTGGCCGACGGCAGCGTGCGCGCGGTCATGGCGCCAAGAAGCGCGTTCAACTCGTCTTCGAGGCTTCGTTCGTCCGTGATGGGCGCCTGCACTGGGGGCGCGATGGCTGCCGCCATCGGCTGCGCGGGAGCCGCGGCAATTTCGGCGGCTGGCTCTTCGGCGGGCTCGGCAAACGCCTCGTCCAAATCCAGGTCGAAAGCGTCATCCGAAATGGATTCAGCGCCTGGAACCTCGTCCTTCGTGCCGATGACATCGGCAAGCAACTCATGTGCTCGCGGCTCCTCAAAAGCTTCTGGCTCATCGGCCTGAACGTCAAAATCCACGTCGACATCGGCCATGGCATCGTCGAACTGACCAACGAAATCCTCGCCGGAGATCGACTGGGTCTCATCCGCGGTGGCCGGCGCCGGCTCTGGATATTCGGCAGCAGCCACTTGGCGCTGATCCGCCGAATGGTCGTCGAGCATCAGCTCGTCCTCGAGCGAGATCGCAACGGCATCGTCGAATTCTTGATCGGAAGCCGGCTCGGCCGCTGCCGCCACTTCTGCAACCGGCGATTCAACGGCATACGGGGGCTCGGCGGCCTCGTCCCCGATATGGAAATCCCGGTCGAGGGAAGCTGCAAGCTCGTCTTCCATCGGCAGATCGTCGTCGAAGGCCGAAACGTCTTCGAGCGAGCTGGCCACGGTCTTGTCGAAATCGATGTCGACGGCAGGCTCGACGGACGGCACAGCTTCCGCGGCGCCGGCATGGCTGGCGGCCACCGTCCGGTCATCGAGCTCAGCCATGTCCAGGTGAAAATCGTCATCAAGCGACAGCGCGAGATCGTCATCCGACACATCGATTGCCACCGGCTCGAATGCCGGCTCATGAGCCTCGACAAGCGGGGCGGCGACGCTATCGGCAGCGTCGAATTCGCCCATCAGTTCCTTCTCGAGATCGATGTCGAAATCGCCCTCTCCCGCAGCCTGATCGGCGACCTTGGCTTTCGGCTCGGCCGGCGCCTGCGGCTTGACCGGCTGGCGGGGGTCGAATCCCATGATCCTGGTCAGCTCCGCGAACGGATCATCGGCGGCGATGTCGTTGTTGTCGGCTACTCTCAGCTGGGTTCTGTCTGCCATTATTGTTCCCGAACTCGCACTCATTCGGACGCCATGGACGTCGCGCAGGGTTGGCCCTTACCAGCGCAATGTGGGCAAAAGGTGACAGGTTTTTTAGTCAAACCTAACGCATTTCGGTGGGCGCGGCGGCCCCGATCAACGTCAGGCCGGACGTCAGAACATCCGAAACAGCCTGCACCAGCCCTAGTCTGGCATGCGTCAATTGTCGGTCGTTAACCTTAACAAAACGTAAGTCCGGATTATCCGTACCCCGGTTCCAGTGTCCATGGAAACTGGAAGCCAGATCATAAAGATAAAATGCCAGCCGATGCGGCTCGAGCGCAAGAGCGGCGGACTCGATCAGGCGCGGATATTCCGCAAGCTTCCTGATCAAGCCGATTTCCCCTTCGTCGGTCAACGACGTTGACGCTGCCGCCAGGCTGTTGCGGTCGAAATTCGCCTCGCCCAATTGTTCGCTCGCCTGCCGGAACACCGAATGGCAGCGCGCCGAAGCGTACTGCACGTAAAACACCGGATTGTCCTTGGACTGTTCGGTCACCTTGGCGAAGTCGAAATCGAGCGGCGCATCGTTCTTGCGATAAAGCATCATGAAGCGGATCGGATCGCGTCCGACTTCTTCCACCACCTCGCGCAGCGTCACGAAGTCACCGGACCGCTTCGACATCCGCACCGGCTCGCCATCGCGAAACAGCTTGACGAGATTGCACAGGAGAACGGTGAGCTTGACGTCGTCGCCGGCAATGGCCCGCGCCAGGGCTTCCAGGCGCTTGACGTAGCCGCCATGGTCGGCGCCGAGAACATAGATCAGGTCGACGAAGCCGCGGTCGACCTTGTCCTTGAGATAAGCCACGTCGGCCGCGAAATAGGTGAACGAGCCGTCGGACTTGACCAGCGCCCGATCCATGTCGTCGCCGACGGCGGTCGAACGGAACAGCGTCTGTTCGCGGTCTTCCCAGTCGTCCGGCTTCTCGCCCTTGGGCGGCGGCAGCTTGCCCTTGTAGATATGGCCCTTCAGCGTCAGGTCGTTGATCGCCGAGCGGATCTTCCTGGCATTGTCGGCATGCAGCGTGCGTTCGGAGAAGAACACGTCGTGATGCACGTTGAGCAGTGCAAGGTCCTCGCGGATCATCACCATCATCGCATCTATGGTGCGATCCTTGACGATGGCCAATGCCTCGTCATCCGGCATCTGCAGCAAGGAACGGCCAAACTCCCTGACCAGAGCCTCGCCGACGGAGACCAGATAGTCACCGGGATAAAGTCCTGCCGGAATCTCGCCGATATCGTCGCCAAGCGCCTCGCGATAGCGCAACATCGCCGAGCGCCCGAGCACGTCGATCTGCGACCCGGCGTCGTTGATGACATATTCCTTGGTCACGTCGTAACCGGCGAACGCCATCAGGTTGGCGAGCGCATCCCCGACGACGGCGCCCCGGCAATGGCCGACATGCATCGGCCCGGTCGGATTGGCCGAGACATATTCGACATTGGTTTTGCGGCCGGCGCCGATCGTCGAGCGGCCGTAGTTGGGACCCTCGCCCAAAAGCGCCGACAGATGCGCCTGCCAGAAACCGTCCTGGAGCCTGAGATTGACGAAGCCGGGACCGGCGACCTCGGCGGCGGCGACATCCTTGTCGGCCCGCAGGGCGTCCGCCAATCTCTCGGCCAGCGCGCGCGGGTTCTGTCCGGTTGGCTTGGCCAGCACCATCGCCGCATTGGTTGCGAGATCGCCATGGCTGGCGTCGCGCGGCGGCTCGACGGCGATGCGCGACAGATCAGGCGAAACGCCGTCCTGGTCCTTCAGGTCTAGCGCTTCGACAGCCTTTGTGACTCGCGCGGTGAAATCGGCGAAGATGTTCATGGTGTATGCTCGGTGGCTTTATGACGAATCCGGCCCTTTGGCCGGCAAATCGAGCCCGCCCTAGCTCAAATCCGGGGTGCGGTCAAACAAACGCCTGTGTTCCTTGAGCGCGTAGGTGTCGGTCATGCCGGCCAGGAAATCGGCGACGCTGCGCGCTTTGATGCGATCCTCGGCGCGGTCCAGCCCTTCGCGCCAGCCGTCCGGCATGGCGCGCGGGTCGGCGAAATAGACGTCGAACAGGTCCCGGACGATCTGCTCGGCGTCCGCACGCACCCGCATGACCTCCTCGTGCCGGTAGAGGTGTTTGTAGAGGAAGGCCTTCAGTTCCTTCTCGGCTTCCGCCATGTCTATCGAAAATGTCACCATCGTCTCGCCCGCCGCCCTCACCGCGTCGGCGCTCAGCGGCCTGATCCGCTCCAGATTGGCGGTGGTCGACTTGATCACATCCTCGACCATGGCCGTGATCTGGCGCCGCATCAATTCGTGGCCGGTGCGCACGTCATCAAGCCTGGGATAGCGCTCGCGCACAGCTTTCAGGATCGTTCCAGGCAGCGAAACGGCCTTCAGCATGTCAAGCGTCAGCAGCCCTGACCTCAGCCCATCATCGATATCATGCGTGTTGTAGGCAATGTCGTCGGCAATCGCCGCGCACTGCGCTTCGATGCCGGCGAACCGGTCGAGCTCGAGATCCTGCAGTTGCGAGTAGTCGCGGATCGCCTGCGGTACCGGTCCTTTCAGGCCTTGGCCCCTACTGTCGGTGAGCGGACCATTGTGCTTGACCAGGCCTTCCAGCGTTTCCCAGCTCAGGTTGAGCCCGTCGAATTCAGCGTAGCGCGCCTCCAGCCTGGTCACGATGCGTAGCGATTGTGCGTTGTGGTCGAAGCCGCCCCACGCCGCCATCTTTTCGTTCAGCGCGTCCTCGCCTGTGTGGCCAAAAGGCGTGTGGCCGAAATCATGCACCAGCGCCACCGCTTCGGCGAGATCCTCGTCGCCACGCAGCGCCCGCGCCAGGGCACGTGCGATCTGCGCCACTTCGATCGAATGGGTCAGCCTTGTGCGGTAGTGGTCGCCTTCGTGCGCGATGAAGACCTGCGTCTTGTGCTTGAGCCGCCGAAACGCCGTCGAATGGATGATCCGGTCGCGGTCACGCTGGAACGGTGTGCGGGTCGGACTTTCCACCTCGTCGAACAGCCGGCCGCGCGAACGTGCGGGATCCGTGGCGTAGGCCGCGCGTGGCCGATAGCCAAAACCGATGTCGCCAAGCTCATTTGTCATGGCTGATGCTGCCGCAGTTGACTTGCCCCGTCGCGCTTCATACCTATCATGTGAAACCGAAAGCAAGGTGACGCCCATGGGCGCGGATGCCAAGACTGCCATGAAAGTCGATATGACCGAGGCCGCGGCCAAGCGGATTGCCAGGATTGTTTCGGCCGAAGCCGGCAAGACGGCGCTGCGTGTGTCCGTCGAAGGTGGCGGCTGCTCCGGCTTTTCCTACAAATTCGATCTGGTCGACACACGCAATGACGACGACGTCGCCATCGAGAAGGATGGCGCCACGGTGCTGATCGACGACATGTCGCTGGTCTATATGGGTGGCTCGGTGATCGATTTCGTCGACGATCTGATGGGACAGTCGTTCCAGATCAGGAACCCGAATGCGGTCGCCTCCTGCGGCTGCGGCACCAGCTTCTCCATCTAGGACCGAGATGCCCGCAACTGGCGCGGTTCGTCAGGTTGCGCTCTCAGCCGGTCGCGACCTCGACGCGACGCTGGCCTTTTGGCGCGACGTCCTCGGCATGAGCATTCATGCCCGCTACGATCCGCCCGGCATCGCCTTCATCATGGCAGGCAATGTCAGGCTGTTGTTTACCGACGGCATCCCGGCCGGCACCCTCTATCTCGACATGTCAGGCCTCGAAGCCTTCCACGCCGAGGCCAAGGCAGCCGGCATCCCCTTCACCGCGCCGCCGGCGCTCGTCCATCGCGACACCGAGGGCCAGTTCGGCCCGGCGGGGGAAAGCGAATGGATGGCCTTTATAAAGGACCCGGCAGGCAATACGATCGGTTTGGTCGAACGCCGTCCGCCGCAGGAACAATGAGACCGTCATGAAAATCGTCACCTGGAACATCAACGGCGTGCGCGCCCGCATCGGCAACCTGACCCATTGGCTGACCGAGAGCGCGCCCGACATCGTCTGCCTGCAGGAGATCAAGACGGTCGACGAGCAGTTCCCGCGCGCCGAGATCGAGGCGCTTGGCTATAATGTCGAAACCCATGGCCAGAAGGGCTTCAACGGTGTTGCCCTGCTGTCGAAGCTTCCTTTCGACGAGGTCATCAGGGGCCTGCCGGGCGACGACATCGACGAGCAGGCCCGTTTCATCGAGGGTGTTTTTTCCACCGACAAGGGCGCGCTTCGTGTCGCCTCGCTCTATCTGCCCAACGGCAACCCGATCGATGACGAGAAGAAGTTCCCCTACAAGCTGTCGTGGATGGCGCGGCTGGAGCGGTGGGCGCAGGAGCGCCTGAGGCTGGAAGAGGCGTTGGTGCTGGCCGGCGACTACAATGTCATCCCCGAGCCCATCGACGCGCGGTTTCCGGAGAACTGGCTGGGCGACGCGCTGTTCCAGCCGCGGACGCGGCAGGCTTTCCGCCGGCTGCTGAACCTCGGCTTCACCGAAGCGGTGCGCGCGGTCACCGATGCGCCTGATACCTACACATTCTGGGATTATCAGGCCGGCGCCTGGCAGAAGAACAACGGCATCCGCATCGACCATCTGCTGTTGTCGCCGGAAGCCGCAAACCGGTTCTCATCGGCTTCGATCGAAAAACATGTGCGCGCCTGGGAAAAACCGTCCGATCACGTCCCGGTAGCGATCAACCTCGCGCTGCAGCCGGCCGGATAACCAGAGAAACCCTCATATCGCCACATTCCGACGCATGATGGGAGATCATCATGGCGGCCGGGGTTCCCATGACCATTCGATTTGCTCTTTGTCCGATCGGCTTGGCACTCGCCACGGCCGCGATCGTGCCGGCCTTCGCCGCGCAGGAATGTCTTGCCAATGGAAAATCCTATCCGGTCGGCCAGGTCGCCTGCCTGACGGTCGCCGATCAGAGTCATTTGGCTCGCTGCGACATGGTGCTCAACAACACGTCGTGGACAAAGGTCGGCGATAGCTGCCCCGCAAACACGATGGCGCCGCACCTGCACGTCACGCCGATCTCCACACCCGCGCCAAGCATGGTGCCGACGGAGCCAACCGAAAACTGATTTTCTGGTTCCTCGAAAGAACCTTACTGATCGACGTTGCTGCCCTTGGTCAGGATATCGTCGGCCAGTGAGATCGCGGTTCGACGGTCGGCTTCGCCGGCAGCGGCGAAGGCCTCTTCCTGCATGCCGCGAATCCAGGGCTGATCGGCCGGGGAAGCACGCTCGAGGGCCGCTGTCATCATCGCCAGACCGCGCACGACCTTGCCGCTCTGGAACAACAGATGGCCAAGCGTCGCCTGCGCGCCGGCATGGCCCTTCTCGGCGGCGAGTTGGAACCAGCGCCCGGCCTGCTTGACGCTGGCTTTCACGCCGCCTTCGCCCTTCAGGAACATCTGCCCCATCTCGAACTGGGCGTTCGGATTGCGGTAATTGGCGGCGGCGCGCATGTAATATTCCTGCGCCGCCACCTCGTTCTCGCTGACCGGGCTGCCGGGAATGCCCTTGCGCAGATAGTCGCCCAGCGCCACCAGCGCGTCGGAGACGTAACTTTCTTCCGGAGAGCCGGGCTCGACGTCCTGGTCTACGATCTCCGAGAAGAACTTGAACGCCTCATAATCGTCGCGGGCCACGCCGTCGCCTTCGGCATACATGCGGGCAAGCTTCCAGGTGGCGCCGATCTGGCCGTTCTCGGCGGCGTATTTATAGGCCTCGGCCGCCTGTTCCTTGTGGCCGTTCTTGTAGGCGGAGAAGCCGAACTGGAACACCGCCCAGGGGCTCGACTGCGGCTTCACTCCGGTCTTGTCGTCGAACACCTTGTCGTCGAAAGCCACGGCCTGGCCCACGGCGCCAAAGATCGCAACCGCGACCAGTGCCGGAAGGACAGATGACCTCAGCAACTCTGGTGTTGACTTCAACAACTCAGATATCCGCATAGCAGTGTGTTTCTTTCGCACCGCCCGGATGGGTGACCGCGCCATCCCGGGCGGACCCTACCGTCTGTGCGTATTTCCATATCGCGCCCGACTGATAGTCGGTCGTACGCGCCTTCCATGTCTTCGCCCGAGCCGCCAGCTCGCTATCGGACAGCGCCACCTCGATCGTGCCCTTCACCGCGTCGATCGTGATCACGTCGCCATCCCTGACGAGACCGATCGGACCACCAACCGCAGCTTCCGGCCCGACATGGCCGATGCAGAAGCCGCGTGTCGCGCCCGAGAAGCGACCGTCCGTGATCAGTGCCACCTTGCCGCCCATGCCCTGGCCGTAGAGTGCCGCCGTCGTCGACAGCATCTCGCGCATGCCAGGACCGCCGCGCGGTCCCTCATAGCGGATGACCAGAACCTCGCCTTCCCGGTAGTTGCGATGCGTCACCGCTTCGAAACATTCCTCTTCCGAATCGAAGCAGCGCGCCGGGCCGGAGAATTTCAACTCCGCCATGCCCGCGACCTTCACGATCGCGCCTTCGGGGGCAAGGTTTCCCTTCAAGCCCACGACACCGCCGGTTTGGGTAATAGGGCTGTCGGCCGGGCGGACCACATCCTGGTGTTCATTCCAGGCAACGTGCTCCATATTTTCGGCCAAAGTGCGGCCAGTGACCGTCAGGCAATCGCCATGCAGATAGCCATGGTCGAGCAGCGTCTTCATCAGCAGCGGAATGCCGCCGGCCTCGAACATGTCCTTGGCTACATATTTGCCGCCCGGCTTGAGGTCGGCGATGTAAGGCGTCTTCTCGAAGATTTTCGCCACGTCGAACAGGTCGAATTTCAGCCCCGCCTCATGAGCGATCGCCGGCAGGTGCAGTGCCGCATTGGTCGAGCCGCCGGTGGCCGAAACCACGGTCGCCGCGTTTTCCAGCGCCTTCAGCGTGACGATGTCGCGCGGCCGGATGTTTTTGGCGATCAGCTCCATGATTTTTTCGCCGGAAGCGAAATTGAAGCGGTCGCGCATTTCGTAGGGCGCGGGCGCGCCGCAGGAATAGGGCAGCGCGAGACCGATCGCCTCCGCGACGGTGGCCATCGTGTTGGCGGTGAACTGGGCACCGCAGGAGCCGGCCGAGGGACAGGCGGCCTGCTCGATTTCGAGCAGCTCGGCATCGCCGATCGTGCCGACCGAGTGCTGGCCGACAGCCTCGAACACATCCTGCACGGTGATCTGGCGGCCGCGATAGCTGCCGGGCAGGATCGAGCCGCCATAAATGAATATCGACGGCACATTGAGCCGCACCATGGCCATCATCATGCCGGGCAGCGACTTGTCGCAGCCCGCGAGACCGACCAGCGCGTCGTAGCAATGGCCGCGCATGGTGAGCTCGACCGAATCGGCGATGACCTCGCGCGACACCAGCGACGACTTCATGCCCTGGTGGCCCATGGCGATGCCGTCGGTGACTGTGATGGTGCAGAATTCGCGCGGCGTGCCGTTGGCGGCCGCGACGCCCTTCTTGACCACCTGCGCCTGGCGCATCAGCGAAATATTGCAGGGTGCCGCTTCGTTCCAGCAGGATGCGACGCCTACCAGCGGCTGCGCGATCTCTGCCGCCGAGAGGCCCATGGCATACAGATAGGACCGGTGCGGCGCACGCGCCGGACCGACAGTCACATGGCGGCTAGGGAGCTTAGCCTTTGAGATGACCTTGGCGTCCATTCTCTTCCTTGCCGCGGGCGGTGCGGCCTGTCCCATCGCCGAGCCTTTTGGCGCGTGTCCCGAGACAAGGTTCGAGGTGCGCCGGGTTTATGGCGGGAAATGGGCAATTTCCTCGACCTGACTTCTAGCGCGGGGGTTGTTCAGAAAGTGTTGCCAAAACGTCACAATCGCACGAGGCGGCCACAGTGCGGCTTATATACAACGCAGCTTGGATGACGGCGCCGCCGATAAACCCGGCTCAAACGAAAAGGCCGGGCAATGCCCGGCCTTTTATTATAGTTTTCAGAGATTTAGAACTTGATCTTGATTCCACCCGATAGCGCCGTGACCAGATCGTTGCCGAAGTCGTAGCTGGCGTCTTCGCCAGCAACGTAGCCGTTTTCTCCAGCCAACGTGCCGGAATGGCCGCTGGTCAGGACGCCAACCGCACCCGCCAGACGTACTTCGATATTAGGCCGAGGCGTATAAGCAACGCCGCCGCCCAGCGTCCAAGTATCGGTCTGCGCGCCGTAACCATGCGAGGTGCCACGATCCCAGGAAAGCTGACCGGCAGCGCTCCACTGATCGTTAAATTTGTGACCGACACCGCCGGTGACGGTCCAACCGTCGCGATACATCAGGTCGAGTGAGGTGACTGCACCCGGGGAACCGGTAAAGCAAGACGCGGATGGAACAAAACGAGTCGGGCAGATCGGAACGCTTTGCAGCACACTCCAATTGACCCACTTGATCGAGCCGAAGGCAAGCCAGCCGGGTGCGATGCCAGACTGAAGTTTCAACTCCAACGAGTCTGGCATGTATTGCGTCGAGCCATAAATCGGCTCAGACCCAAGTGGCGTCGTGAGTGTGCCGGTGATGTTGTCAAGTTTGACCTGGGAATTGTAGACCAAGCTCGCGCGAAGAGCGATATCGGGGATTTCGTATGCAACGCCGGCTCGCCAGCCCCATCCATTGGCCTCCAGGTCGACGCGGCCAATCGGTGACGGCCCAATTGGATTGAAACCAACCAGGCTCTCCTTGAAGCCTGAAATATCCTGGTAGAACACGCCGCCGATAAAACGGAGTTGGCCCTTGCCGACATCGAACTTGTAGGAGCAGGTACCAGCGTAGTTATTGCTCTTGATATCCGTTTCGACGTTGGAAAACGCGCCATTCCAAGACGTACCAGGCGCTGTGTGGGCACCCCACGGCTGTGAATAGTCGACCATGCAGTCGACTCCCTGCACGACCTGCACCTTCGCCCCGATACGGGGTACCCAATAGCCCTCGGCGCCATCCGCCGTCGAACCGAGAAAATTGAAGCCACCCGGACCCGTCGCATTCTTGTACTTGCGATCCGGCATCACATAGGTCGCTTCGGCTTCAGTCGCGAACGGCGCCGGATCGAACAACAGGTCGATGTCGTAGCCGCCCCGCTCCAGGCCGCCTGCATGCGCCGGATGGATAACCGAGCCCGCCAAAGCCAGCGAAAAGCATCCTGCTCCCAGCAGTGCTTTCAGACGCAAATTGTTCATGGATGTCCTCCCCGAATAACTAGTGCATCAAGCTAGAACCAATTCAGGTTAACGGTGCAACAACGAATTGATGGGCGTACATGTACATGTTCCCGCAACGTATTTTGGACAAAATGCGAGCGGATGCCGCGGCGCCAAAAAAGGGCCTTTGGCGAGGTTTGCCTTTCCCAAAAAAGGAAAAAAACGGCCAGAAAGGCCCAAAAAAAGCCGATTTAAGGGGTCTTCGGCCCCATTGTTACATTATGGCAACAATGGGGCAAAAACTTCCGTTTACGTCAACATTAACGCAACGGAATGCCGATTTTCGAGGCAAAAGACTACCCATTTTAGAGGGTGCTAAAGTCTCGCGAATCTGCCTTTCAACCTGCGTCGCGAACCCTGGTCAGCGCCACCAAAAGCTTGTCCTGCGCGTCGCGATATTCGGCGAGCTTTTCCCGCTCGCCTTCGACGATCTCGGCCGGCGCGCTGGCGACGAACTTCTCGTTCGACAGTTTCTTGTGCAGGCGCGCGATTTCCTCGGTGACCTTGGCCAGTTCCTTCTGCAGCCGCGCGGCCTCCGCGGCGAGGTCGATCAGGCTGCCCAGCGGCAGGCAGATCGTCGCCTCGTTGAGCACGATCTGTGCCGACCCCTTGGGTGCCGCATCGGCGAGCGAGATGTCGCCGACACGCGCCAGCCGTTTGACCGCCGACTCCTCGCGAACCAGCCGCTCGCGCGTCACATCGTTGGCGCCGACCACCACCAGCGGCGCAATGGCTGCCGGCGGCACGTTCATCTCCGAGCGCACCGAGCGGATGCCGGAGACGAGATCGACCAGCCAGTTGATGTCGGCAGCCGCTTCATGGTCCTCGAAATCCGGCGACGGCCATGCGGCATGACACAGCAGCGAGCCCCGATCCCTGCCCTCGCCCGCCGTCTGCGCCCAGAGCTCCTCGGTCATGAACGGCATCATCGGATGCAGGAGCTTGTAGATCTCGTCGAGCACGAAGGCGACGCAGGCGCGGCTTTCGGCCTTGGCGGCCTCGTCCGAGCCCATGAACACCGGCTTCAACAGTTCCAGATACCAGTCGCAGAACAGGTTCCAGACGAAGCGGTAGGCGGCTCCAGCCGCCTCGTTGAAGCGATACGAGGTGATGCCGTCGGTGACCTCGCGCGCGGCGCGTGTCAGTTCGGTCAGGATCCAGCGGTTGACCGCCAGCCTGGCGTCGTTCAGCCAAAAATCGTCGTTGCGGGCGACCTCATTCATCTCGGCGAAGCGCGTCGCGTTCCACAGCTTGGTACCGAAATTGCGGTAGCCGGCGATACGTGCCGGATCGAGCTTCACGTCGCGCCCCTGTGCCGCCATCACCGTCAGCGTGAAGCGCAGCGCATCGGCGCCATATTCGTCGATCAGGTCGAGCGGATCGATGACGTTGCCTTTCGACTTCGACATCTTGGCGCCGTTCTTGTCGCGCACCAGCGCATGCATATAAACGGTGTGGAACGGCTCCTCGCCCATGAAGTGGAGGCCCATCATCATCATGCGGGCGACCCAGAAGAAGATAAGATCGAAGCCGGTCACCAGCACATCGGTCTGATAATAGGTCTTCAGCTCCGGCGTCTGCTCCGGCCAGCCCAGCGTCGAGAAAGGCCACAGCGCCGACGAGAACCAGGTGTCGAGCACATCCTCGTCGCGGGTCAGGATCTCGCCCGGCTTGAAGTTCTCGAGCTTGTCCTCGACCCAGGCCTTCCACGGCCCTTCCAGCGCCAGATAATATTCGATGGCGGCGCTCAGCGCCTCTTCCTCGGTCTTCTCGACGAAGACACGCCCATCTGGCCCGTACCAGGCCGGAATCTGGTGACCCCACCAGAGCTGGCGCGAAATACACCAGGGTTCGATATTCTCCATCCACTGGAAGTAGGTCTTGTCCCAGCTGTTGGGGATGATTTTGGTGCGCCCCTCGCGCACCGAGGCGATCGCCGGCTTGGCGAGTTCCGCCGCATTGGCGTACCACTGCTCGGTCAGGAACGGTTCGATCGGCACGCCGCCGCGGTCGCCATGCGGCACCGCATGGCGGTGCGGCTCGACCTTGTCGAGGAAGCCGCCGGCCTCCATCAGCTCGACGATCTTCTTGCGCGCAACGAAACGGTCGAGGCCGTCGAGTTCGTCCCAGACGGCCTGGCGCTCCGGCGTCACCTCGACGCCGGCGAGGAAGTCCTCATTATCCCTGAGCTTGATGGCCGCTTCGACGGTCAGGATGTTGATCGCCGGCAGCTTGTGGCGCTTGCCGACCTCGAAGTCGTTGAAATCATGCGCCGGCGTGATCTTGACCGCTCCGGACCCCTTTTCCGGATCGGAATACTCGTCGGCCACGACAGGGATCTTGCGCCCGACGATCGGCAGGACGACATTCTTGCCGACGAGATGCCGGAACCGGTCGTCCTCTGGATTCACCGCGACAGCCGTGTCGCCCAGCATTGTCTCGGGACGAGTCGTCGCCACGATAACGAAGGTTTTTGGATTCTCGGGATCGAACGTCACGCCTTCGACCGGATAGCGGAAATGCCAGAGGTTGCCGTTGACCTCCTGCTGCTCGACCTCGAGATCGGAGATCGCGGTCAACAGTTTCGGGTCCCAGTTCACAAGGCGCTTGTCCTTGTAGATCAGCCCTTCCTTGTAGAGCGTGACGAAGACTTCGAGCACGGCCTTGGAGAGGCCCTCGTCCATGGTGAAGCGTTCGCGCGACCAGTCGGCGGAAGCGCCGAGACGTTTCAGCTGGTTGAAGATCGCGCCGCCCGATTCGGCCTTCCACTCCCACACTTTCTCGATGAATTCCTCGCGGGTGAGATCGCGGCGGTGGATCTGCTTTTCCATCAGCTGCCGCTCGACCACCATCTGCGTGGCGATGCCGGCATGGTCCATGCCGGGCTGCCACAGGACGTTCTTGCCACGCATGCGCTCGAAGCGGACCAGAATGTCCTGCAGCGTGTTGTTGAGCGCATGGCCCATATGCAGCGAGCCGGTGACGTTGGGCGGCGGAATGACGATGGTGAAGGCCTCGGCCCCCTCCTCCGCCCCAGCGCCGGCGCGAAACGCGTCGGCTTCCTCCCACACCTTGGCGATCTTCGGCTCGACGGTTTTTGCGTCGTAGGTCTTTTCAAGCATGGGAAAACGGTCCGCGCTGTCGGGAATTTTGCTGGTTCGGTGTAAATCGGAAGGTCTTGGCCAAGTCAACCGCGAGGGATGTCCTGAGGCTTCACAAGCAGATAGGCGTCGGCCTATTCATTTCAACGGACGGGCCGTGGGCGTCTTGACGCCAATGGATCGCTGGACCCAGACCCTGGGGCTCGCGCACCTTCATTGTCAGCGACTCCGACGGCAACCTGCTCGCCTTCGCCAGTTCGGCAACCAGTGACTGATCCAGCCACAACGGAAACGCCGCCTCGGCGGCGGCGCTTCTTCGGGATGCAAGCCTGGACGCTATTGGGCTCCGCGTGCCACGCGCTCGATCTCTTCGCGCACCAGCCTCTCGACCAGCGTCGGCAGATTGTTGTCCAGCCAATCCTGCAGCATCGGCCGCAGCATTTCTTCGGCCATCTCGTCGAATGTCTTCTTGCTGCGGCTGGCAAAGGCGTCGGACAGTTCGCCGAAGGCGGCCGCGACCTGGCGGCCGGTATGTTCGGACAGAATCGCGGGACGCACCACGGGCGTTTCGTTCGCCGCCGTGCGCGCCTCAGCCGTACCCGTTGGAGCATCGCTTGAAGGAGCCGGGTCGATCGCAGGTTCCGCCGCCACTGGTTTGCTCGCCGAAACCTCCGGCTGTGCCGCTGGCTTGCGGACGCTCCGGTCCGGCATCGCCTTGGCTTGCTCGCCAACCGCCGCGATCTCGCGCCGCCAATCGGCGACGATGGCTTCACTTGTCGCAACCTCCGCGGGAGCCGCTGGCGCGTCGGCGGCAGGCTCGGCGGCAACCCGGGCGCTGACCTCGGCCAGGGCCATCGGCGTCCTGCCCGGAGCCGGATCGGCACGCGGCGGCGCATCCATGCGCGCAATCGCCGGCTGCGCCTGGATTGTTTCGGTCACAGCGACCGGCTTCCTGACCTCGGGAGCGGCATGCAATTCGGCGCGAAACGCATCGATGTCGGCGGCTGCCACAGCGCTCGGTGGCGGCTCCAGGTCCTGCTGCAATTCGTCGGCCTCGCCGGGCTGCTTGCGGCCATTGTCGCTGTCTTCGATGATCCTCCTGATGGAAGCCAGTATCTCTTCCATGGAAGGTTCGCGCTGTGCGCTGCTTGCCGTTGCCATCGTCACATCCGCCGCCCTTGTGACCCGTTGCAGATTTCCGCTCCGGCAAAAGCCGGATTCGAATCATGGCGACAGCGTAACCGACGGATCGCCGCACGAGAATCCCCAATCTGGGGACATGTGGGATTTCAACAGATTAGAGCAAATCCGCCAAAGCCGTGTGACGGTCCCGTCAGCCACCGGCCAAAGGACAACGATGGTCCAACGGTGTCGATCGAATCCTAGCCAGAAAACGCCGATCGAGCGAACGGCCTAGCGGCCGTCCGGCGTGCGCAGGCCGATCCACTTGTCCTTGACGGCATTGTAGTGCTCTTCGGGCCTATACTTCGTCACCTGCAGCGCAAGCCGGTCGACAGACAAGCGGCCAATCGCCTGAAGGATGGCATAGCTCGCCACGACAACGTCGTGTTGGGAATTGGCCTGGTTGATCTTGGCGGTAATCACGGTGGCCTGCGCATTGAGCACGTCAAGCGTCGTGCGCTGGCCGACATTGCGTTCCTCGATGACGCCGTTCAGCGCCAATTGTGCGGCGTCGATAACCTGCCTGTTGGCGGATACGCTTTGCTGCGCGGCGGTGTATTGCGACCATGCCGTGGCGATGGCCTGGCGCACCTGGTCGCGGGTAACGTCGACCTGGATGCGTGCTTGCCCCAGCGATTCCTTGTTCTGCCGCACGACCGCCGACGTCCGGCCGCCGGAATAGATTGGAATGGTCAGCGTCGCGCCGATATTGGCCGAGGTCGAATTGCCGTTGGAACCGGTGATGTCGGGAATGGACTTGCGGTAATCTTCCGAAACGCCGGCCGAAGCCGACAGCTGCGGCAACAGCGCGCCTTCAGCCGATTTGACTGAAAACGCTGCGGCGTCGACCAGATGCTGAGTGGCAAGGATGGCCGGGTGTTCGGCCGAGCCGACGGCGATCGCCGCGTCGAGGCTCGACGGCAGCAACCGGCCCAATGGCGAAGCGGGCCTGAGCTTGCCAGGCTCGTCGCCGACGACTTGGTGATAGGTCGCAGCGCTGGCCAGCGCCTGTGCGCGGGCCGCGCTCAGCGATGCCACCGCGGACGCTCGTGAGGCATCGGCCTGCGCGACATCGGTGCGCGTGCCTTCGCCGACTTCGAAGCGCGAGCGCGCGGCGCGCGCCTGCTCGCTCAGGAACTGCAGGTTCTGCTCGGTCAGCACCGCGATCTGCCGGTCCCGAATCACGTCCATATAGGCCATGGCCGCGTTGAACAGCGTGTTTTCCTCGGTATTGCGCAGGCTTTCTACCGACGCCTTGACCTGGGATTCGGCGGCCGCGACATTGTTCCTCGTCTGAAACCCGTCGAACAGCGATTGATTGATCTGAATGCCGTAGCTGCCGCTTGTCAGTTTCGAACTGCCGCCGCCATTTGCCCGGCGCGTGTTCGTATAATCGATGTTGGCTGAACCTGTAACCGTCGGCCGCCAGCCCGACTTGGCGATGGCCACACTCTCGTCGGTGACACGCACGCCGGCGCGCGATGCATTCAGCGTGGAATTGTACTGATAGGCTTTTGAAAGCGCGCCGGTGATGGTTTCAGCCGAAGCAGCCAGTGGGGATAGCGCGGTCGCCGAAACAAGGACGGCGGTGAAAAGTGACTTGCGTACTGACGGCACGGTGTATCCCTCATTCGTTTTCCATGGGAACCGCGCCGCGCCGGCTTCTCCTTCCAGAGCAGGCGGCGTGGCGTGTTTATGTTCCCTGTCGCTCAGCCCAAAGTGCCCCCAGTCTGGGATCAGCAACGATCGTTCAAATGCAAGCGACCATGACAAGGTCTTTGCTGCAAGGCAAATCATTCAGAATTCGAAAGCATGCTCACGTTCGAACCCGGGTAGTGGCTTAATTGCCGCATTAAACGCCCTTCTCCCGGTTACAACCCCCCCGGCTTTGACAAAAAGTCGCGCCACGCCTGAATTGCCCTGGCCCTCGACCGCCACCAGGCGGCCGCCTTCGGCGAGTTGGTCGAGCAACGCCGACGGCACTTTACTGACACTGCCGCCGATGAAGATGACCTCGTAAGGCGCCTTCGCGGCATGGCCTTGCGCCAGGGCGCCCTGAACCACGGTCACATTGCCGCAGCCAAGCCCGGACAGGGTCGACGCGGCGGTTTGCGCCAGTGCCGAATCGCTTTCGAGCGCCACGACGGATCTCGCCAGGCGCGACAGGATGGCCGAGGCATAACCGGTGCCGCAACCGACATCGAGCGCCGAGTCGGTCGGGTTGATCTCGGCCAGTTGCATCAGCTTGGCCAATGGCGAAGCTTCCATCAGGTAACGCGGGCCATCGGCGCTGTCGGCGATGCGGATGTCCTCGTCGATATAGGCCAGATCGCGCTGGCGATCGCCGACGAAGACCTCGCGCGGCACCGAAAGCATCGCGTCGAGCAGCGGCGCGCTGGTCACGTCGGTGGTGCGAACCTGACCATCGACCATCTTGACGCGAAGTTCGGAAAAATCAGCGCTCATGCTCCAACCAATCTGCTTGCCGCGCCAGAATCGCGGTTCATTTCGACCGGAACTTCAGGCTCCGGCGCTGACGCGCTGGAGCCCGGGTATTGGAGGCCTCGCCCGGAATCGAACCGGGGTGCAAGGATTTGCAGTCCTCTGCGTAACCACTCCGCCACGAGGCCTCATTGCTCCCGGCGTTCCACCCGGTTCCAATAGGTTGCGGCGAAAATGCCGTCAAGCGGCCACGCGCATTCCAAAACGGTTTCCTTGCGCCGGCTCCGCGCCCTGTTAGATCGCCGTCGGAGCCGCCCACTCACATTGGCAATCCGTTAAGCATGGCAAATGATCGAGCGAAACTCCGCCCACCGGCTTGCGTTGAGAAACAGGGAGGACTGCATCATGGCCCTGGCCAAACCGAAGGACGAAACGCACGAAACCGAAAGCGTGCCGCTGCTGGGATGCGAGGAATTGGTGCGCTATGCCATCGACTGCCTGAGAATAGAAGGCACCGGCAGGCTTTCACCCCGCGACCGGGCGCGCCTGGCCTCGGCTTCAGCCGTCCTGAGGGAGATCAGCGAAGATCTGAAAGCAGGCCAGCAACCGGATTCGGAGGAATCCGGCACCGACACGGAAAAACAGCGCGACGATTGATTCTCGTCGAAGGCGATCGCCATGCGACATGCATCGGTATCGGCCGCTCAATTTGGCCGGCGTCGCCGCTCCCACCAGACGACCAGGCGGCGCCGGTGGCGGCGCACCATGGCAATTTCGTAGGAGAGCACCAGCAATCCGAGCGGCACCATCCAGAAGCCGAGGATCGGCAAGAACCCGAGAATGCCGCCAAGGGTCAATAGCACGCCGATCGTGATTCTGAGGCCGCGCGACTGCGGCATGGTGAATTCGCGCCCGAACACCGAGATCTTTCGTGCGGGTATCGGGTTTTCGTCCGCTGCCGTCATCGCGAAGAACCGCCTGTGTTAGGGCTCGACAATCTCATTTTACGAAAGCCGCGACCGCCCTTTCGGTTCCGCGCCCCGTCGCCAAGACGGCTAATATGAGGGTGGGCAAGGCCGATTGCGAGAAACGCCTGAGCGAAAAAGTCTCGGAAAAATGCGAAATGCTTCTTTGCAAAGCCGAAACGGGTTTGCTATAGGCTGCGCCACTTGCTCAAAGAGCCTCCGTTCCCCGGTAGCTCAGTGGTAGAGCAACCGGCTGTTAACCGGTTGGTCGCTGGTTCGAATCCGGCCCGGGGAGCCAATTTCTCAAGGTCCGTTCCGGACACATAGGTTACGGTTTATACCGGAGACATGGGTAACACTTTTGGCCCGAAGGGGTTTTGG
>NZ_JAIUHE010000038.1:0-20966 GCF_020164995.1 Mesorhizobium sp. CO1-1-11 | reverse complement strand
AGAGAAGCTGCGCTTCGCCATCCGTGAAGGCGGCCGCACCGTCGGTGCCGGCATCGTCGTCACCATCAAAGAGTAATCGATCCGGCTGTTGCCGGTCTCGAAAACGAAAGGGCGGTCTTCGGGCCGCCTTTTTTCGTTTCAGACGCCTCGCAACGCAAGCATTGCGCGTTTGTTTCAAAGCTGTTGCAAGCGCGATGGCTGCAACTAGTATAGGTTGCATTGAGGGGAGCTTTGCCGACCGTGGTTCCAAGACACCGTTTCGATGGGAAGGCATGGCGGTTATGGGCACTGGTTTGCCTCGCCGTCGCCATGGCTCTGCCCGTTTTGACAGCGCGAGCGGAGGACGGGCCTCTCGACATCCCGCCCATGCGCTTCGTCGTCGTGCGCAGCAACGCTCCGGGATGCGAACCCAACTGTCCGGAATGGATATCGGCGGACGGCACCATCGACGCGGGCACGCCGTCGCTCCTCAAGCGCACGCTCAAGGCGCTCAAGGGAAGGCAATTGCCGGTCGTCGTCAATTCGCCCGGCGGTAACGTCGACGCCGCGTTGGCACTCGGCCGTATGATCCGCAAGAACAAGCTCGATATCGCCGTCGGCGTGACGGTTTTTTCCGATTGCCAACCGGAAACAAAAAACTGCGGGGACAACAAGGGCAAAAGTGCCGATTATTTCGGTACGGCCTATGACGACGGAGCCATGTGCAATTCGGCCTGTCCGCTAATGTTTTCCGGCGGTGTTCGCCGCTTCGTCGGAGATTTCGGCTATCTCGGCGTCCACCAGATCACCACCACATACCAGCGGGAGAAGCTGCTCTACCGGACCACGTACCGGATCGTGAACGGCAGGAAGAAGATCATCAGCACCAAGGTGGTCAGCCGCAAAAACGCTGGCAGCTACAAAACTTACGAGATGAGCAGGACCGTCGAGAAGACGCTTTCGGCGTACCTGAGGGAAATGGGGATAGCAGACGGCGTACTGGAAGTCATGAAGGCCACGCCGGCCAGTGAGATTCGTCAGATTCCGCTCGACGACATGGTGAGGATGAAGTTGGTCACCAGCCGGGACGCAGTGGATCTGTTGACCGCCGCCAGCCTCTGCGGCCTGGCCCAGCCGGCCACGAACTGCCGGCAAATAGCTGGACCCGCAAGCAAGACGACGCCATCGGCCGCAGCCAGGCCCATGGCTGCCGTTCAACCGGATACCGCGAGGGCCGGCGGGGACATGCGGTTTGTCGTCGTTCGCGGCAGCAATCCGCTGTGCGATCCCGATTGTCCGGAATGGATATCGGCCGAAGGCGCGATCACGAACCAGGCGCCGCGGAAGCTGCGGCAGTTGCTGGCCACGCTTGGCGATCGGCGGCTGCCTGTCGTCATCAGCTCACGCGGAGGCGACCTGCCCAGCGCTCTCGCAATGGGGCGGCTTATCCATGAAAGAAAGCTCGACATCGCCGTTGCCCGCACCGATTTCGTCGACTGTGACCCCGACGCGTGGAACTGCCTGGCTACGGAAGGAGCCTATGCCGGATTGAGCATCGATGCGGCGGTGGAGTGTGATTCCGCCTGTGCGTTGGTGGTCGCCGGCGGCGCCAGACGGCTAGTCGGTCCCCGGGCGCGGCTCAGCCTGTATCCGATGGGAAAGAAGCTGGTGGTCAAGGCCTACCTCGATGAGATGGCGATCAGTCCCGCTCTGTTCGCAACAATCGAACGACGCCCGACCGAGAGGGAACTTGACCCAGACACCATGCTCAAGCTTGGACTGACAACGGGACCGCAATCGGTCGACGCGCTGACCGGCTCCACGATTTGCAAGGCTGTTGCCAAGCCCGACAATTGCCTGGGCCTGCCAGCCGCCAATGCACAGGCCGACGCGCCCGCCAGGCTGTAGAGCACGGGGATGTCAGGGGGAACTGCCCATCGAGGCAGGTTGAGCCATATACGATCTCCGCTATCGTCGCGGCGGCAGGGCCGGCGAAGGATCGAGAATGAGCCAGGATGTTCCGACACTCTACGAATGGGCCGGAGGCGGCGAGGCGCTGAACCGGCTGACGCAAACCTTCTACGACAAGGTGGCACGAGATCCGGTCGTTGGCCCGGTGTTCAAGCACATGTCGCCGGACCACCCCGCCCATGTCGCGGCCTTCATCGGCGAGGTCTTCGGCGGACCGAAAACCTACAGCGAAACCTTTGGCGGCCACCGCGAAATGGTCATGCATCATCTGGGCAAGCATTTGACCGAGGAGCAGCGCCGCCGCTGGATCAATCTTCTCGCCGACGCGGCGGATGAGGTCGGTCTGCCGGATGATCCAGAATTCCGTTCAGCATTCATGGGCTACGTCGAATGGGGATCGCGGCTGGCCAAGATGAATTCCAATCTCGGCGAGACCTGCGATCCCGAGACCGAACCGATGCCGGCCTGGGGCTGGGGCGTGCCTGGCGGTCCGTATCGGGTGCCGGACGCAAAATAGCTTCGGCTGCCGGCGATACCTCTATGAATCGCGCGCCAGCCACTTCAGGCGGGAGCTGGAGATCGATGCCGAGGGGCTGGTCGCCGACCATCTCGATTTCTGGCGCAGGGGTTAAGCACGTTTGCCTGCAAACCGCTCTTTACAGAGCGCGCGGAAGCTTTTAGGAAGCGCCTGCGCCGAAGCGCGCGTGTACGGGCATAGCTCAGTTGGTAGAGCGGCGGTCTCCAAAACCGCAGGTCGTAGGTTCGAGCCCTGCTGCCCGTGCCATTTCCTAAGATGGCATCAAAACGATATTTCGCGGGCTGCCTTTGAAAATCGGCGAGCCGCTTGCCATATTAGCCCGATTGGGGCATAAGGGCGCCATAGCCGGGACGGAACGACTGGATGGTTCCGAGGCGGCGTTTGGTCATAAAGCGGGCACTTGCCACTTGCGTGGATCAAGAATCGGTTTTATGTAGACGAAACAGACACGCGACGCGTGGAGCTGGGAAGCCGGCTTTACGCGTCTGATTTGCATGGGCGAAATGATTGCGCTGATTCGGCGCGAGATTGGGCTCAGGCGGCACGTCCCGGCCAGCGGGATCATCCAGGGGGCCCGGCCAACGGGTCTTGAAGACAGGCGGCATATGGCTTCGAAAACCACAAATCCTTTCGTCTTTCTCCAGCAGGTGCGCGCGGAGACAGCCAAGGTGACTTGGCCGTCGCGCCGCGAGACGATGATCTCGACGGTCATGGTCCTGGCCTTTGCTGTGATTGCGATGATCTTCTTCTTCACCGCCGATCAGCTCATGGGCCTCGCGGTCGAGCAGATTCTGGGCATTGGACGCTAAGTCCGGCGATTAGGAGAAGTCGAAAAAATGGCTACGCGCTGGTACATCGTCCACGCCTATTCGAACTTCGAGAAGAAGGTCGCCGAGGACATCGAGAACAAGGCCAAGCAGAAGGGCCTGTCCGCCGATATCGAGCAGATCGTGGTGCCGACCGAGAAGGTCGTCGAGGTTCGTCGCGGCCGCAAGGTCGACGCCGAGCGCAAGTTCTTCCCGGGCTATGTGCTCTTGAAGGCCAACCTGACCGACGCCGTGTTCTCGCTGGTCAAGAACACGCCGAAAGTCACAGGTTTTCTCGGCGACTCCAAGCCGGTGCCGATCACCGAGGCCGAAGCCCAGCGCATCCTGAACCAGGTGCAGGAAGGCGTCGAGCGGCCGAAGCCCTCGGTCACCTTCGAGATCGGCGAGGCGATCCGCGTTTCGGATGGTCCCTTCGCGTCGTTCAACGGTTTCGTCCAGGAAGTGGACGAGGAGCGGGCGCGGCTCAAGGTGGAAGTTTCGATCTTCGGGCGCGCCGTGCCCGTCGATCTGGAATTCGGACAGGTCGAAAAGGGCTGATCCGAAATCCCTGATGCCGGTCCGGCGATCAGGGGAAGCGGCGCGGCAACGCGCGGCTTGAGAACGGTGGGAGGCGAAGGCGGCTTTAGCCGGCCGCAAGAACCGCACCACCAGACTGCAACCGCCGGTGTTTCCCAGATCGTGGGGCCGGCATAGACAAAGGCAGGAAAAGAGATGGCTAAGAAAATTGCAGGCCAGCTCAAGCTCCAGGTCTCCGCGGGATCGGCCACGCCGTCTCCCCCGATCGGCCCGGCACTTGGTCAGCGTGGCATCAACATCATGGAGTTCTGCAAGGCGTTCAACGCGCAGACCCAGGAAATGGAAAAGGGATCGCCGGTTCCGGTCGTCATCACCTATTACCAGGACAAGTCGTTCACCTTCGTCATGAAGACGCCCCCGGTGAGCTACTTCCTGAAGAAGGCCGCGAACCTGAAGTCGGGCTCGAAGGAGCCGGGCAAGGTCAAGGCTGGCACGGTTTCGCGCGACAAGGTTCGCGAAATCGCGACCGCCAAGATGAAGGATCTGAACGCGAACGACGTCGAAGCGGCCATGCGCATGGTCGAGGGCTCCGCCCGCTCGATGGGTCTGGAAGTGGTGGGCTAAGATCATGGCAAAGATTGCAAAGCGTGTATCGAAGACCCGTGAAGGCATCGATCCCAACAAGGCTTACGCGCTCGGTGATGCGCTGAAGCTGCTCAAGGATCGTTCCTCGGTCAAGTTCGACGAGACCATCGAAGTGGCCATGAACCTCGGCGTAGACCCGCGTCATGCCGACCAGATGGTTCGCGGCGTGGTCAACCTGCCGAACGGCACCGGCCGCTCGGTCCGTGTCGCCGTGTTCGCCCGTGGCGACAAGGCCGAAGAGGCCAAGGCCGCCGGTGCCGACATCGTCGGTGCCGAGGATCTGGTCGACATCGTCCAGAAGGGCACGATCGATTTCGATCGCTGCATCGCCACGCCGGACATGATGCCGCTCGTCGGCCGTCTCGGTAAGGTGCTCGGCCCGCGCGGCATGATGCCGAACCCGAAGGTCGGCACCGTCACCACCGATGTCGCCGCGGCCGTCAAGGCTTCGAAGGGCGGCGCGGTCGAGTTCCGTGTCGAGAAGGCCGGCATCGTTCATGCCGGTGTCGGCAAGGTCTCTTTCGACGTCAAGGCGCTGGAAGAGAACGTCCGTGCCTTCGCCGATGCGGTGACCAAGGCAAAGCCGGCTGGCGCCAAGGGCAACTACGTCAAGAAGGTGTCTGTCACCTCGACGATGGGCCCGGGCCTCAAGCTCGACGTCGCGACGCTCGCCGCGTCCTGATTGGATTTGGATTGGCCTTTCGAAGGCTGATCCGTGACTGAATTCCGGGCCTTGGATTTATCCTGGGCCCGGTACCGGAAGCCGGAAGGCTTCCGGACATCCTGTCCGAGATTGCGGGCGGCCCGAACCTTGATTCAAGAGGAGGGCCTTAATTCATGTGGGCCTGCATGAGACGGGTGAAAACCGGACAACGGAGCAACAAGCTCCAATGAAAGGTTCGAACCGTGTTTGCCTTTTGTCTGCGCATCGCCGGCTTTGCCGTCGATGTGGCGAAAGGGGGCAGGATCCTCGAGCGTCGTTCGGGAGATCCGTTACTGGATGGCCCGGCCGGCAAAAGGCAACCCGACGCCTGTCCTCGAAATGGGAATGTTCCCATTGGCAGGACTGGGGTCAACTGGAGATAGGCAGTGGACAGAGCGGAAAAACGCGAACTCGTCACGGGCCTGAATGATGCGTTTTCGGGCGCGGGTTCAGTCGTCGTGGCCCACTATGCCGGTATCACCGTCGCGCAAATGAACGACCTTCGGTCGAAGATGCGCGCTGCCGGTGGCACCGTTAAAGTCGCGAAGAACCGTCTCGCCAAAATCGCTCTTCAGGGCACGGACTCCGCATCGATCATCGAGCTGTTCAAGGGACAGACGCTGATCGCCTATTCGGAGGATCCGATTGCGGCGCCGAAGGTCGCGTCCGATTTCGCCAAGGGGAATGACAAGCTCGTCATTCTCGGCGGCGCAATGGGCACCACCTCGCTCAACGCCGACGGTGTGAAGGCACTCGCCACACTTCCGTCGCTCGATGAGCTGCGCGCCAGGCTGGTTGGCATGATCGCCACGCCGGCAACCCGGATCGCCCAGATCGTCAATGCGCCAGCGGCCTCGGTCGCGCGCGTCATCGGCGCTTACGCCCGGAAGGACGAGGCGGCATGAGGCCGTTCCTCGCTATCAAAAACACACGTTCGAACCTAACGAAGGAACACAACAATGGCTGATCTGGCAAAGATCGTAGACGACCTTTCGAAGCTGACCGTCCTCGAGGCGGCTGAGCTGTCGAAGCTTCTGGAAGAAAAGTGGGGCGTTTCGGCTGCTGCTCCGGTGGCGGTTGCCGCTGCTGGCGGTGCTGCCGCTGCTGCTGCCCCGGTCGAGGAAAAGACGGAATTCGACGTCGTTCTCACCGAGGCCGGCGCTCAGAAGATCAACGTTATCAAGGAAGTCCGCGCCATCACCGGTCTTGGCCTCAAGGAAGCCAAGGACCTGGTCGAAGCGGCTCCGAAGCCGGTCAAGGAAGGCGTTTCCAAGGCCGACGCTGACAAGTTCAAGGCCCAGCTGGAAGCAGCTGGCGCCAAGGTCGACCTGAAGTAAGCGTAAAAAGCGGCGGGCGGCCTCGCGCCGTCCGCCACTCCCTTGGGTGACCAGGGGAGGCTGCGTGACGCGAGATGTACGAAAACCTCTTTCCTGAGGGCCGTAACCCGGCCTTCAGGAAACGGGTTTTCTCCCGTTTTAGCCGGTAACCCGCCAAGCAATTGGAGAGGCGGCCGGAGAACAGACAGAGAGCCGCCGCCCAGGTGGCTCAGTATGCAAGACGAACCGCGGCGAGGTTCGTCCCGAGTTTAGAGCTAAGGAGCGACGATGGCCCAGACCCAGACTTTCAATGGCCGCAGACGCGTACGCAAGTTCTTCGGGAAGATCCCGGAAGTTGCGGAGATGCCGAACCTTATCGAGGTTCAGAAGGCATCCTATGACCAGTTCCTGATGGTGGACGAGCCCAAGGGCGGACGTCCCGACGAAGGACTGCAGGCTGTTTTCAAGTCGGTCTTCCCGATCTCCGATTTTTCCGGCTCCTCCATGCTGGAGTTCGTGAAGTACGAGTTCGAAGGACCGAAATTCGACGTTGACGAATGCCGTCAGCGCGACCTGACCTATGCCGCGCCGCTGAAGGTGACGCTGCGCCTCATCGTGTTCGATATCGACGAGGATACCGGTGCCAAGTCGATCAAGGACATCAAGGAGCAGGACGTCTACATGGGCGACATGCCGCTCATGACCTTGAACGGCACCTTTATCGTCAATGGCACCGAGCGCGTCATCGTCTCGCAGATGCACCGCTCGCCGGGCGTCTTCTTCGACCACGACAAGGGCAAGTCGCACTCGTCGGGCAAGCTTCTGTTTGCCGCCCGCGTGATCCCCTATCGTGGCTCGTGGCTCGACATCGAGTTCGATTCCAAGGACGTCGTGCACGCCCGCATCGACCGTCGCCGCAAGATTCCGGTGACGTCGTTGCTGATGGCGCTCGGCATGGACGGCGAGGAGATCCTGTCGACCTTCTACAACAAGATCACCTACAAGCGCGCCGGCGACCATTGGCGCATCCCCTTCAACGTCGAGCGTTTCCGCGGCCTCAAGGCCGTCGGCGACCTGGTCGATGCCGACACCGGCGAGATCGTCGTCGAGGCGGGCAAGAAGATCACCGCTCGCCAGGCACGCCAGCTCGGCGAAAAGGGTCTCAAGGCGATCAAGGCGACCGACGAGGATCTGCTTGGCAACTACCTGGCCGAGGACATCGTCAACTACGCCACCGGCGAGATTTTCCTCGAGGCCGGCGACGAGATCGACGACAAGACGCTCAAGGTGCTGCTCGGCACCGGCGAGCAGGAGATCCAGGTCCTCGACATCGACCATGTCAATGTCGGCGCCTATATCCGCAACACGCTCGCCGTCGACAAGAACGAGAGCCGCCAGGACGCGCTGTTCGACATCTACCGTGTCATGCGCCCGGGCGAGCCGCCGACGCTCGAGACCGCCGAAGCCATGTTCAACTCGCTGTTCTTCGACAGCGAGCGCTACGACCTGTCCGCCGTCGGCCGCGTCAAGATGAACATGCGCCTCGAGCTCAAGGCCGAGGACACCGTGCGCGTGCTGCGCAAGGACGACATCCTGGCCGTGGTCAGGACGCTGGTCGAACTGCGTGATGGCAAGGGCGAGATCGACGACATCGACAATCTCGGCAACCGCCGCGTGCGTTCGGTCGGCGAGCTGATGGAGAACCAGTACCGCGTCGGCCTGCTGCGCATGGAGCGCGCGATCAAGGAACGCATGTCCTCGATCGAGATCGACACGGTCATGCCGCAGGACCTGATCAACGCCAAGCCGGCGGCCGCCGCCGTGCGCGAGTTCTTCGGTTCCTCGCAGCTGTCGCAGTTCATGGACCAGACCAACCCGCTGTCGGAGATCACCCACAAGCGTCGTCTCTCGGCGCTTGGACCGGGCGGTCTGACCCGCGAGCGTGCCGGCTTCGAAGTGCGCGACGTGCACCCGACGCATTACGGCCGTATCTGCCCGATCGAGACGCCGGAAGGCCCGAATATCGGTCTGATCAACTCGCTGGCGACCTTCGCGCGCGTCAACAAGTACGGCTTCATCGAAAGCCCGTACCGCAAGATCGTCGACGGCAAGTTGACCAATGACGTCGTCTATCTCTCGGCGATGGAAGAGGCCAAGCACCATGTCGCGCAGGCCAACGCCGAGCTCGACAAGAATGGCGGCTTCGTCGACGAGTTCGTCATTTGCCGCAGCGCCGGCGAAGTGATGATGGCGCCGCGCGAAAACGTCGACCTGATGGACGTGTCGCCCAAGCAGATGGTGTCTGTTGCCGCGGCGCTCATCCCGTTCCTCGAGAACGACGACGCCAACCGCGCTCTGATGGGCTCGAACATGCAGCGCCAGGCCGTGCCGCTGGTGCGCGCCGAGGCGCCGTTCGTCGGTACCGGCATGGAGCCGATCGTCGCCCGTGACTCGGGCGCCGCCATCGGCGCGCGTCGTGGCGGCATCGTCGACCAGGTGGACGCGACGCGTATCGTTATCCGCGCCACCGAGGATCTCGATCCGGGCAAGTCCGGCGTCGACATCTACCGACTGATGAAGTTCCAGCGCTCGAACCAGAACACCTGCATCAACCAGCGTCCGCTGGTGCGCATGGGTGACCGGGTCAACAAGGGCGACATCATCGCCGATGGTCCCTCGACCGAGCTTGGTGATCTGGCGCTCGGCCGCAACGTGCTGGTCGCGTTCATGCCGTGGAACGGCTACAACTACGAGGACTCGATCCTGCTCTCCGAGCGTATCGTGGCCGACGACGTCTTCACCTCGATCCACATCGAGGAGTTCGAGGTCATGGCGCGCGATACCAAGCTCGGTCCGGAGGAAATCACGCGCGATATTCCAAACGTCTCGGAAGAAGCGCTGAAGAACCTCGACGAAGCCGGCATCGTCTATATCGGTGCGGAAGTGCAGCCGGGCGACATCCTGGTCGGCAAGATCACGCCGAAGGGCGAGAGCCCGATGACGCCGGAAGAGAAGCTTCTGCGCGCCATCTTCGGCGAAAAGGCTTCCGACGTGCGCGACACTTCGATGCGCATGCCTCCGGGCACTTTCGGCACCGTCGTCGAGGTGCGCGTGTTCAATCGCCACGGTGTGGAGAAGGACGAGCGCGCCATGGCGATCGAGCGCGAGGAGATCGAACGCCTCGCCAAGGATCGTGACGACGAGCAGGCCATTCTGGACCGTAACGTCTATGCGCGTCTTTCCGACGTTCTCGTCGGCAAGGAAGCGATCGCTGGACCGAAGGGCTTCAAGAAGGGCTCGACGCTGTCCAAGGACACGCTCGACGAGTATCCGCGTTCGCAGTGGTGGCAGTTTGCGGTGGAGAACGAAAAGCTCCAGAGCGAACTGGAAGCCCTGCGTGGCCAGTACGACGATTCCAAGAAGGCGCTTGAACAGCGCTTCATGGACAAGGTCGAGAAGGTGCAGCGCGGCGACGAAATGCCTCCGGGCGTCATGAAGATGGTCAAGGTCTTCGTGGCGGTGAAGCGCAAGATGCAGCCCGGCGACAAGATGGCCGGCCGTCACGGCAACAAGGGTGTCGTGTCGCGTATCGTTCCGGTCGAGGACATGCCTTTCCTCGAGGACGGCACGCATGCCGATATCGTGCTCAACCCGCTGGGTGTGCCGAGCCGCATGAATGTCGGCCAGATCCTGGAAACGCATCTGGGCTGGGCCTGCGCTGGCATGGGCAGGAAGATCGGCGAGCTTATCGATGCGTACAAGACAGCCGGCGACATCAAGCCGCTGCGCAAGACGCTCGAGAGCTTCATGCCGGCCAACGACCGCAACGAGCCGGTTCGCGAATATGACGACGAGAGCATCGTTCGCCTCAGCGAGCAGATGCGCCGCGGCGTCTCCATCGCGACCCCGGTGTTCGACGGCGCGCATGAGGCTGACATCAACATCATGCTGGAGCAGGCGGGCCTGCACACCAGCGGTCAGTCGCAGCTCTATGACGGACGCACCGGCGAGCCGTTCGATCGCAAGGTGACGATGGGCTATATCTACATGCTCAAGCTTCACCACCTCGTGGACGACAAGATCCACGCGCGTTCGATCGGTCCGTACTCGCTCGTCACCCAGCAGCCGCTGGGCGGCAAGGCGCAGTTCGGCGGCCAGCGCTTCGGCGAGATGGAGGTCTGGGCACTGGAAGCCTACGGCGCCGCTTACACGCTGCAGGAAATGCTGACGGTGAAGTCGGACGACGTCGCCGGCCGCACCAAGGTCTACGAGGCGATCGTGCGTGGCGACGACACGTTCGAGGCAGGCATTCCCGAGAGCTTCAACGTGCTCGTCAAGGAAATGCGGTCTCTCGGCCTCAATGTCGAGCTCGAGAACACCAAGCTCGACGACAACCCGATCCGGCTGCCCGATGCTGCCGAATAGGGGCGCGGCCGAGTAAACAAGACATTCGGGCGCGGGAGAGGGCTCTCGCGACCGGATGCACCAATTCTTCGGCCGGTGGGCCGACCACTCAGCGGGCATTCGGCCCGCGTTAGATGCAAGGGGTTTTCGAGGACCCCGAAAAGGAGAACGGCATGAACCAAGAGGTCATGAATCTCTTCAATCCGCAGGCGCCTGCGCAGGTGTTCGATTCCATCCGGATTTCGCTTGCCAGCCCTGAGAAGATTCTGTCCTGGTCGTTCGGCGAGATCAAGAAGCCGGAGACCATCAACTACCGCACCTTCAAGCCGGAGCGTGACGGTCTGTTCTGCGCGCGCATTTTTGGCCCGATCAAGGACTATGAATGCCTGTGCGGCAAGTACAAGCGCATGAAGTACAAGGGCGTCATCTGCGAGAAGTGCGGCGTCGAAGTCACGCTGTCGCGCGTCCGCCGCGAGCGCATGGGCCATATCGAGCTGGCGGCCCCCGTCGCTCACATCTGGTTCCTGAAGTCGCTGCCCTCGCGCATCGGCACGCTGCTCGACATGACGCTGAAGGACATTGAGCGCGTCCTCTACTTCGAGAACTACATCGTCACCGAGCCTGGCCTCACCGCGCTGAAGGAGCACCAGCTGCTCAGTGAGGAAGAGTACATGATCGCCGTCGACGAATATGGCGAGGATAGTTTCACCGCCATGATCGGCGCCGAGGCCATTCATGACCTTCTGGCCGGCATGGACCTGGAGAAGATCGCCGGCGACCTGCGTTCGGAACTGGCATCGACCGCGTCCGAGCTGAAGCAGAAAAAGTATCTGAAGCGGCTCAAGGTCGTCGAGAACTTCATGGAATCCGGCAACCGTCCGGAATGGATGATCATGAAGGTGGTTCCGGTGATCCCGCCGGACCTGCGCCCGCTCGTCCCGCTGGACGGCGGTCGTTTCGCGACGTCCGATCTGAACGATCTCTACCGCCGCGTCATCAACCGCAACAACCGCCTGAAGCGGCTGATCGAGCTGCGGGCGCCGGGCATTATC
The DNA here is from genome assembly GCF_020164995.1 of Mesorhizobium sp. CO1-1-11. Taxonomy (NCBI): domain Bacteria; kingdom Pseudomonadati; phylum Pseudomonadota; class Alphaproteobacteria; order Hyphomicrobiales; family Phyllobacteriaceae; genus Mesorhizobium; species Mesorhizobium sp. CO1-1-11. Next base: position 9,015 of record NZ_JAIUHE010000038.1, on the reverse strand, counting down.
GTGCGCAATGAAAAGCGCATGCTGCAGGAAGCCGTCGATGCGCTGTTCGACAACGGCCGTCGCGGCCGCGTCATCACCGGCGCCAACAAGCGTCCGCTGAAGTCGCTGTCCGACATGCTCAAGGGCAAGCAGGGCCGGTTCCGTCAGAACCTGCTCGGCAAGCGCGTCGACTATTCCGGACGCTCGGTTATCGTCACCGGTCCGGAGCTCAAGCTGCACCAGTGCGGCCTGCCGAAGAAGATGGCGCTCGAACTCTTCAAGCCCTTCATCTACGCCCGTCTCGACGCCAAGGGTTACTCCTCGACCGTCAAGCAGGCCAAGAAGCTGGTCGAGAAGGAGCGTCCGGAAGTCTGGGATATCCTCGATGAGGTCATCCGCGAGCATCCGGTGCTGCTCAACCGCGCGCCGACGCTGCACCGCCTGGGCATCCAGGCGTTCGAGCCGATCCTGATCGAAGGCAAGGCGATCCAGCTTCACCCGCTGGTCTGCACGGCCTTCAACGCCGACTTCGACGGCGACCAGATGGCCGTTCACGTGCCGCTGTCGCTGGAAGCGCAGTTGGAAGCCCGCGTGCTGATGATGTCGACCAACAACATCTTGCACCCGGCTTCCGGCGCGCCGATCATCGTGCCGTCGCAGGACATGGTCCTGGGTCTCTACTACCTCTCGATCGTCAACCAGAACGAGCCGGGCGAGGGCATGGTGTTTGCCGACATGGGCGAACTCCAGCACGCGCTCGAGACCAAGGCCGTGACCCTGCACGCCAAGATCAAGGGCCGCTTCCGCACGGTCGACGCCGAAGGCAAGGTCGTGTCGAAAATCCATGACACCACGCCTGGCCGCATGATCATCGGCGAGCTTCTGCCGAAGAACGTCAACGTGCCCTACGAGACCGCCAACCAGGAGATGACCAAGAAGAACATCTCCAAGATGATCGACACCGTCTACCGCCATTGCGGTCAGAAGGAGACGGTCATTTTCTGCGACCGCATCATGGCGCTCGGCTTTGCCCATGCCTGCCGTGCCGGCATTTCGTTCGGCAAGGACGACATGCTGATCCCGGACACCAAGATCAAGCTGGTGTCGGACACCGAGGCTTTGGCCAAGGAGTACGAGCAGCAGTACAATGACGGCCTGATCACGCAGGGCGAGAAGTACAATAAGGTCGTCGACGCCTGGGCCAAGTGCTCGGAAAAGGTCGCCGACGAAATGATGGCCCGCATCAAGGCGGTCGAGTTCGAGGACAATGGCCGTCAGAAGCCGATGAACTCGATCTACATGATGTCCCACTCCGGTGCGCGCGGCTCGCCCACCCAGATGCGGCAGCTCGCTGGCATGCGCGGCCTGATGGCCAAGCCGTCGGGTGAAATCATCGAGACGCCGATCATCTCGAACTTCAAGGAAGGCCTGACCGTGCTCGAGTACTTCAACTCGACCCACGGCGCCCGCAAGGGTCTGGCCGATACCGCCTTGAAGACGGCGAACTCGGGTTACCTCACCCGTCGTCTGGTCGACGTGGCGCAGGACTGCATCGTCAACTCCGTGGATTGCGGCACCGACAAGGGCCTCACCATGCAGCCGATCGTCGATGCCGGTCAGGTCGTTGCTTCGGTCGGCCAGCGCGTACTGGGCCGTACATCGCTCGACGACATCACCCATCCGGTGTCGGGCGAGGTTCTGGTCAAGGCCGGAACGCTGATGGACGAGCGTGACGTGGAGCAGATCGAAAAGGCCGGCGTGCAGTCGGTCCGCATCCGCTCGGCCCTGACCTGCGAAGTCAGGATCGGCGTCTGCGCGGTCTGCTACGGACGCGATCTGGCCCGCGGCACCCCGGTCAACCAGGGCGAAGCCGTCGGCGTCATCGCGGCGCAGTCGATCGGCGAGCCGGGCACGCAGCTCACCATGCGTACCTTCCACATGGGCGGTACGGCGCAGGTGGTGGACAGCTCGTTCCTTGAAGCCTCCTATGAGGGCAAGGTCGAGATCCGCAACCGCAACGTGGTGCGCAACTCGGACGGCCAGCAGATGGTCATGGGCCGCAACATGGCGGTGCTGATCCTCGACGAAGCCGGCAAGGAGCGCGCCACGCACCGTGTCACCTATGGTTCGCGCATCTTCGTGGACGATGGCGACAAGGTGAAGCGCGGTCAGCGTATCGCCGAGTGGGATCCCTATACCCGTCCTGTCCTCACTGAAATCGAGGGCAAGGTGTCGTATGAGGATCTGGTCGACGGCATTTCCGTTCAGGAAACGGCCGACGAATCGACCGGCATCACCAAGCGTGAGGTCATCGACTGGCGTTCGACGCCGCGTGGCAACGACCTCAAGCCCGCGATTGCCATCCTGGACTCCAAGGGCAAGGTCGGCAAGCTGTCGAAGGGTGGCGACGCCCGCTTCCTGCTCTCGGTCGAGGCCATTCTCTCGGTCGAGCCGGGTGCTCAGGTTCGCCCCGGCGACGTGCTGGCGCGTATCCCGATGGAAAGCGCCAAGACCAAGGACATCACCGGCGGTCTGCCGCGTGTTGCCGAACTGTTCGAGGCACGTCGTCCGAAGGATCACGCCATCATCGCCGAGATCGATGGCACGATCCGCTTCGGCCGCGACTACAAGAACAAGCGCCGTATCATCATCGAGCCGCACGACTCGACGCTCGAGCCGGTCGAGTACCTGATCCCGAAGGGCAAGCCGTTCCATCTCCAGGACGGCGACGTCATCGAGAAGGGCGACTACATCCTCGACGGCAATCCGGCGCCGCACGACATCCTGGCGATCAAGGGCGTGGAGGCACTTGCTTCCTACCTCGTCAACGAGATCCAGGAAGTCTACCGCCTGCAGGGCGTTTCGATCAACGACAAGCACATCGAGGTGATCGTTCGCCAGATGCTGCAGAAGGTCGAGATCACGGTGCAGGGCGACTCGACCTATATCCCGGGCGACCACGTCGACGTGATCGAACTGGAAGAGGTCAACGAGCGCCTGGTCGAGGACGGCAAGAAGCCGGCCGAGGGCCAGCCGGTGCTGTTGGGCATCACCAAGGCATCGCTGCAGACGCCGTCCTTCATCTCGGCCGCCTCCTTCCAGGAGACGACCAGGGTGCTGACGGAAGCCGCGGTTGCCGGCAAGACCGACATGCTGCAGGGCTTGAAGGAAAACGTCATCGTCGGCCGGCTGATCCCCGCCGGCACCGGCGGCACGATGAGCCAGATTCGGCGCATCGCCACCTCGCGCGACGAGCTGATCATCGACGAGCGCCGCAAGGCCTCCGGTGTGGAAGTCGCCGAGCCGATGCTGGCGGACATGACAACCGCCGCGCAGTAGGCGCGGCGGCAAAAATCTCAGGCAACAGAAGCCGTCGGGGCAACCCGGCGGCTTTTTCATTTTTGCGATCGGAGGAAAGCGGATGAACACGAAGACCTGGACGGCTGTCGATCGACGTCTCGGCGGCGCAAGGAAAGCTGCTCTCGCTGCTGGTGCGCATCAGCGGCGCGAAGAAGGTGCTCGAGATCGGCACGCTGGGTGGCTATTCGACCATCTGGATGGCGCGGGGATTGCCTGCTGACGGCAAGGTCGTGACACTCGAACTCGATCCGCACCATGCCAAGGTCGCGCGTTCGAATTTTGACCGGGCAGGGGTTGCTGACCGTGTGGAACTGCGTGTCGGTTCGGCGCTCCAGTCGCTCACAGAACTGGGCGGCGAGAATGCCGGCCCGTTCGATCTCATCTTCATCGACGCGGACAAGCCGAACAACCCGAACTATCTGGCCTGGGCCTTGCGGCTGTCGCGGTCAGGAACGGTCATCGTCTGCGACAACGTCATCCGCGATGGTGCCGTTCTGGATGAAGATGGACGCGATGCCAATGTCGAGGGCGCTCGCGCGGCATTTTCATTCATCGGTGGCGACAAACGGCTGGACGGCACCGCCATCCAGACGGTGGGCGCCAAGGGCTATGACGGGTTTGCGATTGCGGTTGTCGACTGATGCCAGGGCGGCCCGGCGACCTCAGTCGAAAAACGCCTCGACCACGTTGCGCTTGCCGAGCATGAAGGCGTCGGCGACGTGCTGGAGCGGCGCAAGGTCCACATCCGACGTCCCGGCGTGCACGATTTCGGCGAAGCGCCGGTAGAGCATCGGATATTCCGCTTCCGGCTCCTCGTGTACGATATTGCCATCGACGGCGAGCTTCGAGCCGCCACCCGAGAGCGCCATCTGTCCGGCACCCGTATCGGCCAGGATGTCCCAGCTCTGCGGTCCGGTCTGCAACCAGTCGAGATCCATCGTCACATCCGATCCGTTCGCGGCCCGGAACGCGACCTGGGCCGCGATCGGCGCGTCACGGTTCGCCGGAAAGTCGAGCACGGCCGAAGTGATGTACATGGCCGGCAGGATGTAGGTTGCGATCGACAGCGCGTTGATGCCGGGATCGAAGACGCCGAAGCCGCCAGGCTGCCAGATCCAGTCCTGGTTTGGGTGCCAGCGGCGCACATCTTCCTTCCAGACGATCGCCGCCGATTTGATGTTGGTCGAAGCGAGGAATGTCCGCGCCGCTTCGACCGCCGGCGCGTAGCGCGAATGCCAGCTTGCGAACAGTGAGACGCCTTGTTTCGCCGCCAGCGCCTTCAGGTCCTCGACCTCGCTGACCGTGGCACCGGGCGGCTTTTCCAGGAAAACGTGCTTCCCAGCCTCGAGCGCCTTGCGCGCGGCTTCATAGCGGAACTGCGGCGGCATGCACAGCGACACTGCATCGAGTTCGGGGACCACGCCAAGCATCGTCTCGATGTCGGGGAAATTCACAATGCCATCGACCTTGCCGTGCCGGCTGGCCGCCGCGATCAGCTGGTAATCCCGATCCTTGGCCAGGGCGGGAAGGTGTTGGTCGCGGACGATCTTGCCGACGCCGACAATGCCGATTCTGATGGGCGAGATGGATGAGGACATGAGGCTCCGCCGGGATTGGACGACTGCGCGTCTCTTAGCAGATCGGCCATGACGGGCAAGCGTCGGCCGTGCCGGCTATCCAAACGAATCGCGTCACGGCAAGCAGGGCAAGGAAGGACACCACGCCCATGACACGCGCATGATCAGATCGGCGCGTCGAAGGTGACGATCGACACTTCGCCTTCGAGCGCGCCCTGGTAGGCCGACAGATGCGGCTCGTCGTCGGGCACCCCGTCCATATCGCCGATCTGGTCCAGCTCCGCCTCGGCGTAACCTTCCGCCGCCAGCGATTCGAGGGCGCGCCGCACCGCCGAATCGTCGTCTGGAGCCACCAGCATGACATGCACGCCTTCCACCTTGCCGCCTTTGCGCTTCCACACCCGGCCGGTGATGATGGTGACCGGGCGTTCTTCATTGTCGTTCACGGCTGATTCCTCCTGGCAAGCGCGGGCGAGGGGATGTTGAGTGCTCAGGCCGCCTTTTCGCATAGAGAAAGGGCGCGCAAAAGCCAAAAGCCGGTCACTTTCTTCCTCGGTATTGCAAAATCGCGAAAGAAAATTACATGCGGTTTTCGCATGGCTGCCAAGTCCCGGCTTCGATGCAATATTTGCCACTGCGGGCTTGACGGTTCGCGGGCTTACGAGTAGAAGCCGCCCAGTCAGAACCGATGTGAGGCTCTCCCTTCCGAAGCGACACGCTTTGGAGTTTGCCTCAAACAGGGTTCGTTTTACGAGCGAAAAGACATTTCCGGCGTGCACGAAGCGGTTTCCGCTTCCTCTGCGATTTGTTCGGGCAAGACCGCGAGGCGCGGTTTGTGGCCCGAATTTGCGTATGGAAATGACGCTTTGAGCGAGCCTTGACCGGCACGAGACACGGAATTGAGAGACAAGAGGGTTTAATGCCTACCGTCAACCAGCTGATCCGCAAGCCGCGCATTGCGCCGGTGAAGCGCAACAAGGTCCCGGCCATGCAGCAGAACCCGCAGAAGCGGGGCGTCTGCACGCGCGTCTATACAACGACGCCGAAGAAGCCGAACTCGGCGCTGCGCAAGGTGGCCAAGATCCGCCTGACCAATGGTTTTGAAGTGATCGGTTACATCCCCGGCGAAGGTCACAACCTTCAGGAGCACTCCGTGGTCATGATCCGCGGCGGCCGCGTCAAGGATCTTCCGGGCGTGCGCTACCACATCATCCGCGGCGTGCTCGACACGCAGGGTGTGAAGAACCGCAAGCAGCGCCGTTCGAAGTACGGCGCCAAGCGTCCGAAGTAAGGCGTCCGAAGTAAGATTTTTCGGCCTTGGTGCTGCTTGAATGCGCCGGGCTACGAGATTGAGAGACAAAAGCCATGTCGCGTCGTCACAGTGCAGAAAAGCGTGAGATCAACCCGGATCCCAAGTTCGGCGATCTGATCGTCACCAAGTTCATGAATGCCGTCATGTATGACGGCAAGAAGTCGGTTGCCGAGACCATCGTCTACGGCGCGCTGGACCAGGTCCAGTCGAAGACCAAGCAGGAGCCGGTCACCGTCTTCCATCAGGCGCTCGACAATGTCGCGCCGCATGTGGAAGTGCGTTCGCGTCGCGTCGGCGGCGCCACCTACCAGGTTCCGGTCGACGTGCGCCCCGAGCGCCGCCAGGCGCTGGCGATCCGTTGGCTGATCGCCGCGGCCCGCAACCGCAACGAGACCACCATGGTCGACCGCCTCTCCGGCGAGCTGATGGATGCGGCCAACAACCGCGGCACCGCCGTGAAGAAGCGTGAAGACACCCACAAGATGGCAGAAGCCAACCGCGCTTTCGCGCACTACCGCTGGTAAAGCGCGAACGAGACTGAGAGGCAGCTACGATGGCCCGCGAATACAAAATCGAAGACTACCGCAATTTCGGTATCATGGCGCATATTGACGCCGGCAAGACGACGACCACCGAGCGCGTCCTCTATTACACGGGCAAGTCGCACAAGATCGGCGAAGTGCACGACGGCGCTGCCACCATGGATTGGATGGAGCAGGAGCAGGAGCGCGGCATCACCATCACGTCCGCCGCGACCACGACCTTCTGGAAGGCTCGTGACGGCAAGATGCACCGCTTCAACATCATCGACACCCCCGGACACGTCGACTTCACCATCGAAGTCGAGCGTTCGCTGCGCGTGCTTGACGGCGCCATTGCGCTGCTCGATGCCAATGCCGGTGTCGAGCCGCAGACGGAAACCGTCTGGCGCCAGGCGGACAAGTACCGCGTTCCGCGCATGATCTTCTGCAACAAGATGGACAAGATCGGCGCCGACTTCTACCGCTCGGTCGAAATGATCGGTTCGCGCCTCGGTGCGCATGCCGTCGTCATGCAGCTGCCGATCGGCGCCGAGACCGAATTCAAGGGCGTCGTCGACCTGGTCGAGATGAACGCACTGGTCTGGCGCGACGAGACGCTGGGCGCTGCCTGGGACGTCGTCGAGATCCCGGCCGACCTTCAGGCTCGTGCGGAAGAATATCGCGAGAAGATGATCGAAGCCGCCGTCGAAATGGACGAGACGGCGCTTGAGAATTACCTCGAAGGCAAGATGCCGTCGAATGACGAGATCCGCGCGCTGATCCGCAAGGGCACCATCGCGGTGAAGTTCTACCCGATGTTCTGCGGCTCGGCCTTCAAGAACAAGGGCGTGCAGCCGCTGCTCGACGCCGTCGTCGAATACCTGCCGTCGCCGGCCGATGTTCCGGCCATCAAGGGCGTCGATGCCAAGACCGATGCCGAGATCGAGCGTCACGCCGACGACAACGAGCCGCTTTCGATGCTCGCCTTCAAGATCATGAACGACCCGTTCGTCGGTTCGTTGACCTTTGCCCGCATCTACTCGGGCAAGCTCACCAAGGGCATCTCGGTTGACAACACCGTGAAAGGCAAGAAGGAGCGCATTGGCCGCATGCTTCAGATGCATGCGAACTCGCGCGCCGACGTCGAAGAGGCTTTTGCCGGCGACATCGTCGCCCTGGCCGGCCTCAAGGACACCACCACCGGCGATACGCTGAGCGATCCGCTGCACCCGGTCATCCTCGAGCGCATGGAATTCCCCGATCCGGTCATCCAGATCGCCATCGAGCCGAAGACCAAGAACGACCAGGAAAAGATGGGCCTGGCCCTTCATCGCCTGGCCGCCGAGGACCCCTCCTTCCGCGTCAAGACCGACGAGGAATCAGGCCAGACCATCATTTCCGGCATGGGCGAGCTTCACCTCGACATCATCGTCGACCGCATGCGCCGCGAGTTCAAGGTTGAAGCCAACGTCGGTGCGCCGCAGGTGGCTTACCGTGAAACGATCACTCGCAAGCACGAGCAGGACTACACGCACAAGAAGCAGACCGGCGGTACCGGTCAGTTCGCCCGCGTCAAGATCCTGTTCGAGCCGAACCCGGAAAGCCCCGAGTTCGAATTCGATACCAAGATCGTCGGCGGTGCTGTTCCGAAGGAATACATCCCGGGTGTCGAAAAGGGCATCAACAGCGTCATGTCGTCGGGTCCGTTCGCGGGCTTCCCGATGATCGGTGTCAAGGCGACGCTCATCGACGGCGCATACCACGACGTCGACTCCTCGGTGCTCGCCTTCGAAATCGCCGGCCGTGCCTGCTTCCGTGAAGCCGCGCCCAAGCTCGGCGTGCAGCTGCTCGAGCCGATCATGAAGGTCGAGGTCGTCACGCCGGAAGATTACGTCGGCAGCGTCATCGGTGACCTGAATGGCCGTCGCGGCCAGATCCAGGGCCAGGAAGCACGTGGCGTCGCGGTGGTTATCAACGCGATGGTGCCACTCGCCAACATGTTCAAGTATGTCGACAATCTGCGCTCCATGAGCCAGGGCCGCGCGGCCTACACGATGCAGTTCGATCACTACGAGCCTGTGCCGACCGCGGTCGCCCAGGAAGTCCAGAAGAAATACGCGTAACCCTGACGGGTTGCAGCAGTAACTTAAATCAAGGCCCGCACGGGCGAGCAGGATTGGAGACATCACATGGCAAAAGGTAAATTCGAGCGCACCAAGCCTCATGTGAACATCGGCACGATTGGTCACGTCGACCATGGCAAGAC